>NZ_BTCK01000002.1:0-357151 GCF_033239625.1 Paenibacillus sp. CCS19 | reverse complement strand
TGTTCGTGTACGTTGTACCTGTCACGCCTGTCGCTACCGTCGTGTACGCGCCGCCGCTTGTCGTTGCACGCTTCACGTTATAGCTCGTCGCACCGCTCGATGCCGTCCACGACAGAACCGCTTGCGCATTGCCTGCCGCTGCCGTCAGTCCTGTAGGCGCAGAAGGTGTCGTCACGGTCGATGCACCTGGCTTAAGGACGATATGGTAAGCCGTCAGCGGCGGAATCGAATACGTGAATTGGTTGCCGCTAATGCTTGCGATGGTACCCGCTTGGCTCAGCGCCGTGCTTGAATTGTTGAAGCCATACACGGTGCCGGACGTGTACGCCTGGCTGCCGGCAATTTGGATTGTTGCATTCTGCGCGTTGTCGAAGCTTTTGTTCAAAACAATGAGATGCAGCTCGTTATTCGTTGCATCTTTGACCGACGCATAGACGGAGCTGTTCTCAATGTCCGACGTGTTCGCCTTGACATGAATGTCGCCGAATTTGGAGCCGTTGCCGTCATAGTTGCGGTACAGCTTGAACGCTGAGTTGACGTACTCGGCATTCGTCTCCAGCTTCCAGAACGTAGCGAAATACACGCCAAGCTTGCCGAAAATACCGAGTGCGTCCGCTTGCGCGATACCGCCGGAAATATCTCCTTCGCCGCCGTAGCTGTACTCGGTAATGCCTAATTTGGTGCCCGGGTAGTACGTATTAATGGACGATTGCAGCTTCGGAATGATCGGCAGGTAGGACGAGAAATAATCGCCGATCCAGCTGCTTTCATGGTACGTCGAATCCCACAGCGTACGCGGTGCTTGAACGCGCGCCTTCTGCGTTTCGAGAGAGCCCGCTCCATTAAACGTGATGCGCGTGCCGCCACCTGTTGCTTCTGGATACCAGTGAACGTCAAGCACGTCGAGCAGACGTTTGCCTGCCGTTGTGCTTGCCTGCTTCATTTTGTCGAGATAGTAGTCGAGGTACCAGCTGTAGTTTCCTTTCAACGAAGCCCAATCCGCCGCGTCCTGCAGCGATAAGTAGCCGGCGAAACCATAGGATGCCGGACCGAAAATTTCAGCCGCAGGGTCTACCGCTTTGACTGCCTTTGAGAGCGAAACCGAACGGTCTACCAGCTCTTGCGCCCCGACCGCATTCGGGTGAATGCGCGGATGCGTGTTGGACCACAAATCCGCCTCGTTATCGAGGGAGTAACCTTTAATGCCCGTAGAGGTAGAAGCCGATCCGTACTTGTTCACGAGGAAGTTCACTTCTTCGTCCATGTAGACATTATTGTCGTTCACGTCCGGGTTCAGGGAGAATGCGCTGCCCTTCGAATTGACGACTGTACGCCAACGCGAAGATGGGGCCGTCTCACTGACGGATACCGCACCGTTCTTGTCTGCCGATACATAGCCCGCCATCTGAAGCGTCACAAGCGAGTAGCTTCCGTTCGCAAGTGAAATATCATGGAACTTCGTCACCGCTGCACCTGGTGCATTGCAGCCGCTCACGGTCGTGTTACACGCAAAGTCATCACTGGAATGAAGCCAGTCGCTGCCTGCGTTCGAAGCGTTATTTTCCCAGTTGTAGCCGGTCATTCGATTGCCGCCCATGCGGCGCGCCGTGTAATCAGCCGTATTCGTGAAATCTTGGTTCGTACCATAAATATAAGGGCTAATGTTCGTCCTCTCGGCGGTTGGATCAACGGTAATGGTTACATTGGTCGCAGCTGCGGATGCAGTCTGCGACGCAGGAACAATGGAAGGAAACAGAAGCGCCGCGCTCGCCACGGCAGCGATCCATTTCGCCTTCTTCTTGCTTGTCAAATCATTCACCCCTCTTCTTACAAATAAGGAGAGGTCTGCGGCGCCAGGCCGCAGCACCTCTCAGTTCGGTGTTGCCTGCTAATTGCGTTTACTCGCTTAAGGCTCAATACCCCATACGAGCGTACCGCTGTTATACAGCGTTACTTTGTTCCAGTCAGCGAACGACGACTTCGTTCCATCGAACGAATAGTCATTGCTCTCATTGAGATTCGTCCAGTCGGACTTCGCAATGCGGACTTGGATATCGCCTGTTTGGCCGCCTGGTGCGATCGAGCCTGCTGCGCTGCTGAACGACAGCTCAAGATACGTATCCGCCGTCGTCTTCGCAGGGCTGATCGTGCCGAACGCGCCGCTCACTGCGCTAGTACCTACTTGCGCATAATCCACCCAATAGTTAAGCGATGCGCTCGTCGAATCTTTCGTCAGGTAGTAACGCAGTTTCAGACCGCTCAGGCTTACTGCTGTCGTACCCGTGTTCTTAATGTTGAACGTTGCATAGATTTGATTGTCATTCGCATTTGCGTTGCTCAGCTTGTATTGAACGACGAGGCTGCTAGGCGTCGTCGTGCTGCCTGCTGGCGTTGCACTTGCAACCGACGAATTAGCCGATTCGCCTGCGCTGTTCACTGCGCTCACAACATAGTAGTACGTCGTGCCGTTCGTCAGGCCCGAATCTGTGTACGTCGCACCCGTTACGCCTGTTGCGATCGTCGTGAATGTACCGCCGCTCGTCGTCGAACGTTTCACGTTATAGCTCGTTGCGCCTGTCGATGTCGTCCACGACAGTGCCACCTGTGCATTGCCAGCCGTTGCCGTCAGTCCCGTTGGTGCTGCCGGAACCGTTACTGGCGCCACTGGCGTTGCGCTTGCTTGCGACGAGCTCGCCGATTCGCCAACTGCGTTCACTGCGCTGACGACATAGTAATACGTCGTGCCGTTCGTTAAGCCCGTGTTCGTGTACGTCGTACCCGTCAGGCCTGTTGCAACTGTCGTATAAGGACCGCCGCTTGTCGTTGCGCGTTTCACGTTATAGCTCGTTGCGCCCGTCGATGCTGTCCACGACAGCGCCACTTGCGCGTTGCCAGCCGTCGCCGTCAGTCCCGTTGGCGCTGCTGGAACCGTTGCCGGCGCCACTGGCGTTGCGCTTGCTTGTGCAGAGTTGGAGGATTCGCCGACTGCGTTCACTGCGCTTACGACGTAGTAGTAAGTCGTGCCATTCGTCAGACCCGTGTTCGTGTACGTCGTGCCCGTCACGCCAGTTGCCACTGTCGTGTACGCGCCGCCGCTTGTCGTTGCACGTTTCACGTTGTAGCTCGTTGCGCCGCTCGATGCTGTCCACGACAGCACCACTTGCGCGTTGCCTGCCGTCGCCGTCAGTCCCGTAGGTGCTGCAGGAACCGTTGCTGGCGCCACTGGCGTTGCGCTTGCTTGCGCAGAGTTCGACGATTCGCCTGCGCTGTTCACTGCGCTGACAACGTAATAGTACGTCGTACCATTCGTCAGACCCGTGTTCGTGTACGTCGTGCCCGTCACGCCTGTTGCCACTGTCGTATACGCGCCGCCGCTTGTCGCTGCACGTTTCACGTTGTAGCTCGTTGCGCCGCTCGATGCTGTCCACGACAGCACCACTTGTGCATTACCTGCCGTTGCCGTCAGGCTTGCAGGCGCCGCTGGCGTCGTTACCGTTGTCGAATAAGGAATAGCCGGGTATGCATTCGTGACCAACTCTACGAATTGCGCGTGGAACCAGTGACCCGACACTGGTGCATTAGCCAATGCGCCAGTCGGTTTGCCGCTTGCGCCGATATACGTCGGATCGCACATTCTATCGAAGCCTTTGCCTTCATCATTCGGAATGAGCGAGCTCGATCCGTCGGATTCGCCTGGCGGTTTCGCCCATACAAGCGCATCGATATGCGAGGATGCATAAGCTGCAGGCGCTACCGTAGGCGCTTCGCCCATGCCCGCTCCCGCTGGGTTACACCAGTTGCCGCGGTGGTAACGGCGGTCGATACGACCGGAATCTGCATAGTCGCTTACCGTCGAACCGCTGGCAACCGTTGGACGGTTCGGCCCGCCCCAGCCGTTGCGGGACGTGTCGATGAGGAAGCCGATCGTCGTAGGCCAGCCTTTGGCAACAAAACCGGAGTAAAGCGCCGCAGTGAAATCGGCTTCATCGAAATATGGATTCCATTCATAATAAGAGGCCGATCTCAGCGGACTTCCGCCGACTTGAAGATCCGGATTCGGCAGATTCGGTTCAACGAGCGGTGTCGTGTTCGCCGTGTTCGTAATGAAGCCGTCCACGCTCGCCTTGCCAGCGACCGTGCCATTAACAACCGTCGTGATCAGGTCGATGGCAGGACCACGGTTCGAATCCCATCCCAGCCAGCCAGAGTGGCCAAGATCCATGTACGTGTACACGTTCGGAATCGCATGCAGCTTATCCAGCGCATAACGCGTAGCATCCACATAGATGCCGGAGGAATTCGCCGCTGCGCAGTTCGCATCGCTCAGGTTCGTCACGAGATTCGGCAGCGAGTCCGGCTCGATGATCGTCACGATGCGAATGCCCGCATATTTGGATTTGGATAAGACGCTTGCAATGGCATCGATGTACTGCGTTTTGTACGTTGCAAGACCTGCTGCCGTCAGCGGCAGCTCGCCGTTGGAAGCGAGCGCTTTGCAATCGCGGCCTGGCAAATCATAGATAATGAATTGAACGGTAATTGGCGTGTTGCCTTGCTTCGCCGCAAGCACGTTATCCATCGTCTGCTCGAGGCTGAGACGTCCGCCGTTAGCCGCTCCGCCTTGAATGGCAGCGATGCGATCGAGCCAGATAGCCGTCGGATACGTTTTCACCTTCTCCATCTTAGCCTTTAATACAGGGTCTGTTACTTGCGCAATTGACGTATCAATAAGTTCCGCGTAGTCTGGGTTCACATATTGCGTAGCCCCTACGTAAGGATTGTCGACATGCGTTTCAGGCGTTACCGTTGCCGAAGGAGCAGCGCTCGCTTGCGCCGAGTTTGCTGACTCGCCTGCGCTGTTCACCGCGCTAACGACATAGTAGTAGGTCGTGCCGTTCGTCAGGCTCGTATTCACATAACTTGTTGCAGTGACGCCCGTTGCAAGCGTCGTGTATGGACCGCCGTTCGTAGTCGAACGTTTCACGTTATAGCTCGTCGCGCCTGTCGAAGCTGTCCAGCTCAGCGTCACTTGCGCATCGCCTGCTGATGCCGTTAGACCTGTCGGCGCTGCAGGAACCGTAACGGTTGCAGTTGCCGAAGGCGTTGCACTAGCTTGCGAGGAGTTAGCGGATTCGCCGAAGCTGTTCACCGCGCTTACTACATAGTAGTAAGTCGTGCCGTTCGTCAGGCCCGTATTCGTATAAGTCGCGCCTGTCACGCCCGTTGCTACTGTCGTGTACGGTCCGCCGCTTGTCGTCGAACGTTTCACGTTGTAGCTCGTCGCACCGTTCGATGCTGCCCAAGACAGTGTTACCTGTGCATTGCCAGCCGTTGCCGTCAGGCTTGTTGGTGCCGCTGGAGCTGCAGCGACAACCGTCTGCGGAATAGCTGGGTATGCGTTCGTTACCAACTCTACGAATTGCGAATGGAACCAGTGACCGGATACTGGAGCATTAGCCAGCGCGCCGGTTGGCTTGCCGTTTGCGCTGATGTACGTAGGATCGCACATTCTGTCGAAGCCTTTGCCTTCATCGTTCGGAATGAGCGAGCTGGATCCGTCGGATTCGCCAGGCGGCTTCACCCATACTAGCGCATCGATATGCGAGGAGGCATATGCCGCAGGCGCTACAGTCGGCGCTTCGCCCATGCCCGCTCCCGCTGGGTTACACCAGTTGCCGCGGTGGTAACGGCGGTCGATGCGGCCGGAATCCGCATAGTCGCTTACCGTCGAGCCGCTGGCAACCGTTGGACGGTTCGGACCGCCCCAGCCGTTGCGGGACGTATCCACAAGGAAGCCAATCGAAGCCGGCCAACCTTTGGCAACAAAACCGGAGTAAAGCGCCGCCGTGAAATCGGCTTCATCGAAATATGGATTCCATTCATAATAAGAGGCCGATCTCAGCGGGCTGCCGCCAACCTGCAGGTCCGAATTCGGCAGATTCGGTTCAACGAGCGGTGTCGTATTCGCCGTGTTCGTAATGAAGCCGTCCACGCTTGCCTTGCCAGCAACCGTGCCGTTAACGACCGTCGTGATCAGGTCGATGGCTGGACCACGGTTCGAATCCCATCCCAGCCAGCCAGAGTGGCCAAGATCCATGTACGTGTACACGTTCGGAATCGCATGCAGCTTATCCAGCGCATAACGCGTAGCATCCACATAGATGCCGGAGGAATTCGCCGCTGCGCAGTTCGCATCGCTCAGGTTCGTCACGAGATTCGGCAGCGAGTCCGGCTCGATGATCGTCACGATCCGAATGCCTTCGTATTTGGATTTGGAGAGAACGCTCGTAATCGCGTCGATGTATTGCGTTTTATACGTTGCAAGACCTGCTGCCGTCAGCGGCAGCTCGCCGTTGGATGCGAGTGCTTTGCAATCGCGGCCCGGCAAATCATAGATGACGAATTGAACAACGATCGGCGTGCTGCCTTGCTTCGCAGCAAGCACGTTATCCATCGTCTGCTCGAGGCTGAGGCGTCCGCCGTTAGCCGCGCCGCCTTGAATCGCAGCGATGCGATCGAGCCAGATTGCCGTCGGATACGATTTAACCGTTTCCATTTTGGCCTTCAACACAGGGTCTGTTACTTGCGCAATCGAGGTATTGATCAGAGCCGCGTAATCCGGGTTGATGTACTGCGTCGCACCCACATAAGGGTTGTCAACGTGAGCTTCAACGGCAGCGCTTGTCGTTGCCGCTCCGAAAGTAACGAACACGTTGAATACGACAGCGAACATGAGAAGCATTTTCGCGGTGCGTTTCGTTATTGCCTTGAACAAGTCGTGTCACTCCTTCTTCGACTGTAATATGGATGAGAGGAAGGAACCCGTGGGAGTTCGGGTTCCTTGCACTCTTGTTCCTGTCCTTCGTACTCTGCTTACTGCGATTTGGTTAGCGTATCTGCCTTACGGCTCAATACCCCATGCAAGCGAACCGCTGTTGTACAGCGTCACTTTGTTCCAGTCCGCGAACGATGATTTCGTTCCATCGAACGAGTAGTCATTGCTTTCCGAGAAGTTCGACCAGTCGGACTTCGCGATGCGGACTTGGATCTCGCCCGATTGACCGCCCGGTGCGATCGAACCTGCCGCCGAACTGAACGACAGCTCCAAGTACGTGTCAGCCGTCGTCTTCGCCGGGCTGATCGAAGCGAACGCGCCGCTTATATTGCTCGAGCCCACTTGCGCATAGTCCACCCAGTAGTTCAGCGAAGCGCTCGTCGTATCTTTCGTGATGTAATAGCGCAGCTTCAATCCGCTCAAGCTTACAGCCGTTGTTCCCGTGTTCTTAATGTTGAACGTTGCGTAGATTTGGTTATCGTTAGCGTTCGAGTTGCTGAGCTTATATTGAACAACAAGGCTGCTAGTCGTCGTGCTGCCCACTGGCGTTGCGCTTGCAACCGGCGAGTTGCCCGATTCGCCTGCGCTGTTCACTGCCGTCACGACATAGTAGTACGTCGTGCCGTTCGTCAAGCCCGTATCCGTGAATGTCGTGCCCGCTACACCCGTTGCTACTGTCGTAAATGCGCCGCCGCTTGTCGCTGAACGCTTCACGTTGTAGCTCGTCGCACCAGTAGAAGCGCTCCAGTTCAGAGCGACCTGGGCGTTGCCGGCTGTTGCCGTCAGCGTCGTAGGCGCTGCCGGAATCGTAACTGGCGCCACTGGCGTTGCGCTTACTTGCGTCGAGTTCGCCGATTCGCCTGCGCTGTTCACTGCACTTACAACGTAGTAGTACGTCGTGCCGTTCGTCAGGCCCGTGTTCGTGTACGTCGTGCCCGTTACGCCCGTCGCTACGGTCGTGTATGGACCGCCGCTTGTCGTTGCACGCTTCACGTTGTAGCTCGTCGCGCCTGTCGATGCTGTCCACGTCAATGTCGCTTGCCCATTGCCTGCCGCTGCCATCACATCTGTCGGCGCTGCCGGAGCTGTAACTGGTGCAGTCGGCGTTGCGCTCACTTGCGTCGAGTTCGCCGATTCGCCTGCGCTGTTCACCGCGCTGACAACGTAGTAGTACGTCGTACCATTCGTCAGACTCGTGTTCGTGTACGTCGTGCCTGCAACGCCCGTTGCGATCGTCGTGTATGGACCGCCGCTGGTCGTTGCACGCTTCACGTTATAGCTCGTTGCACCCGTCGATGCCGCCCATGTGAGCACCGCTTGCGCGTTGCCGGCCGTTGCCGTCACACCCGTCGGAGCAGCTGGTGCGGTTACCGCTGCCACTGGTGTTGCACTTGCTTGCGTCGAATTGGTAGATTCGCCTGCACTGTTCACTGCGCTGACGACATAGTAGTATGTCGTGCCATTCGTCAGACCCGTGTTCGTGTACGTCGTTCCGGTCACGCCGGTAGCCACCGTCGTGTAAGGACCGCCGCTCGTCGTCGCGCGCTTCACGTTATAGCTTGCTGCGCCGCTTGAAGCTGTCCACGACAATGTCGCTTGTGCATTGCCGGCCGTTGCAGCGAGTGCTGTAGGCGCTGCCGGCGCCGTCGTTACAGAGGAGCTGTTGATCAGGCGGTCATACTCTGCGTATGCCGTCGCGACGTCAACTTGCGCCCAGAAGCGGTGATAAGTGAAGGTCGGCGTGCCGCTCTCCCATTTCTTCGTCGTTGTATTGTAGGAAGTGTTGTACAAGTTCGAGAGATAAGACCACATTGGATCCAGCGTAATCTTAGGACGTTGGTCCACATAGCTGATGTATGTGCCCGCGCCGCCTTTAGCAGGATCGGAAGCGATGCCATTCGTGCCCGGGAGTGTTGCCCCTTGACCGTTCTTGCCGGACCAAGCGGAAGGAATATAGGTTTCTTTCGTAAAAAAGCGGAAGTAGTCCGCGCGCTGCTCCGGCTTTACGATACCTTTGCCATCGTTGAAGTTCCAGATCGTGTCAAGCAGCGTTTTCGCCGTCGTTTTCGCTTGGTTGCCAAGCGCCGAGTAAGCGCCAGTATCTGCTTTCGTTGCCGCTGCATAGAACGATAGCGCTTTAATGTAGCTGCCGAGTACGCCTACGTCTTGGCTTGGATCCTTCGTTACCGTCTTATACGTTGGATTGCCCGTGTACGTGGAATAACCATTCCAAGTATCTGGCTGACCGGACCATTCAAGCGTGCCCGGGATGTAGAACTCTCCAGGCTCCGACGTCGTAGCGATCGCCGGATTCGCGCCGCCAAGAATTTTTTGGCCAGCCGCATTCAGATAGTAACCGTTTGCATCCGTAACCGGCTTCTGGTTAACGAACGTATAGTCGAGAGCGTAGTCCACCCATCTGTCCATGATGCGTTTCGCCATTTGGTAGTTCGTGCTCGTATGGTCGCCGCTCGATGCGAGAATGTAGTACATCTCGGCGACGCGTTCGATCGGCCATGCTTGGAAGCCGAACCATTGGTTCGAATCGGGATCATGATACACCGGCGCTTGTTGGTAAGCCATGCCGTAGAACGTGCTGGTGCCGGAAGGATAAGCGGAGTAGTCGCCGTTCCAGCTGTTCGTTGCGCCGCCGCCGATCGCGCCTTCGCTCGATTGCAGCCATGTATAGAACTCAAGCTGACGCTGGAGCGAAGTATTCCAATCCGTTTGAGCCGTAGGCGATGCAGGGATCAGGCCGCCTGCGGTCGTCGACAATGCATACGCCGCGACCGGGTTCTGGTAAGCTTGGTGCGCATGGCTTGCACCGATGCGCCATGCCCAGTTGCCGCTGCCGTTGTCGCCAAGACCGCCTCCCCATGACGTATACCAAGCCATCAGGTACATGCTTGCATCTTTGCCTGTACCAGGCGTTGGGTTGCCCGTGGAGGAGCTGCCGATTTTCTCGAAATATTTGTCATACATGTCGTAACGGAGATAGTCGCCCATCTTCTTCGCTTTGTTCAAATACGTTGCATTGTTGTAGCCGAGCTGCTTCGCCCAATACATAACTTGGACAGCGCGTGCATCCGCGTCGGATGCGTTCGTATAACGCCATTGCTTAGAAGGAGCTGAGCTTTCCTTCGTAAATAACGACATGAAGCCTTCGCCCGGCTTGCCGAACGTTTGATTGTCTTGGGATGGATGCGTAACCGCTTCGAATACCGACTCCTGCTCGCCGCGCTGGAACGTATTCACGTACGTGGACGTGTGAGACGGGTTCAGCAGGTTGCCGAAGCCATACCAGTTGTCAACGTCGATCAGCCAGTGCATCAGGTACGTCTGGTTGTTGCCGTATGTGGATTTGAGCTCAGCGTCGAGCGGGTCTTTGCCTGGAGACTTGCTGTTGCCAAGCACAACTGGATATTGATCCGGGAAAGGCTTCTCTGGCGCATAGGTTGCCGGACTGTTCGGATTGTAGTAGTTCATCGTCGGCTGCTCTTCTTTGCCGTCGCCCTCATTGACTGGGATAATGTACTTCTCCATGTTGTCCCAGGCTTTCTCCAGATGCGTCCAGTCGCCTGTGTAGTAGCCGTATAATGTCTCCAGCCACAGCCAGTAGCTGTACGCCTCGGACGTACTCATATGGCCATAGTCCGGCGCTTCGCTAAGGAGCGTTTCAATGGCATGATAAGGAATGCCCTCCGGGGAGAAGTAACCATTCGTCGGGCTCGTCAATTGATTGTACAATTGCAGGAAACGTTGTCCCTCAACGGTCGTTGCCGCTGCTTCCACTTTCTTCGGTGCAACGTTCAAAGTGCCGACGCCAGTCGAAAGCGACAGCGCCGCACCAAGAACGATTGCCAAACCCTTGCGGGTTGCCGGTCTAAACATTGCTAATTTCCTCCTTCTAAATGAATAGATATATCGCACGGGCCAAACGCCTCTCTGTAGACGCCCAGCCCGTCTGCGAACGATGAAATCATAAAATCCATTCAGCATGCATCCCGCTTAAGGCTCAATGCCCCATACGAGCGTACCGCCCTGGTACAGCGTCACTTTGTTCCAGTCCGCGAACGAAGACTTCGTACCGTCGAACGAATAATCATTGCTTTCATTGAGATTCGTCCAGTCGGACTTCGCGATACGGATCTGGATATCGCCGGTTTGACCGCCCGGGGCGATCGTGCCCGCCGCTGCGCTGAACGACAGCTCCAAGTACGTATCCGCCGTCGTCTTCGAAGGACTGACGGAGCCGAACACACCGCTAACATTGCTCGTGCCAACCTGTGCGTAATCCGTCCAGAAGTTCAGCGATGCGCTTGCCGAGTCCTTCGTCAGATAGTAGCGCAGCTTCAGACCGCTCAAGCTTACCGCCGAAGCGCCCGTATTCTTAATGTTGAATGTCGCGTAGATCATATTGTCAGATGCGTTCGAGTTGTTCAGCTTGTATTGAACGACAAGATTGCTCGTTGGCGTCGTACCGCCGCCTGTCGGCAATGCGCTTGCTGCTGCCGAATTCGCCGATTCGCCGGCGCTGTTCACCGCACTTACAACGTAGTAGTACGTCGTGCCGTTCGTCAGACCCGTGTCCGTGTACGTCGTACCCGCCACACCCGTTGCTATTGTCGTGAAGGCACCGCCGCTAACCGCCGCCCGCTTCACGTTGTAGCTCGTCGCTCCGATGGATGCCGTCCAGCTCAATGCCGCTTGGGCATTGCCTGCAGTCGCAGTGAGTGAAGCCGGCGCAGAAGGCACTGTAATTGGCGCTGCCGGCGCTGCGCTCGCTGGCGCCGAATTCGCGGATTCGCCTGCGCTATTAACAGCGCTTACAACATAGTAGTACGTGGTGCCGTTCGTCAGGCCCGTATTCGTATAGGACAAGCCTGCGACGCCCGTCGCCACTGTCGTATAAGGGCCGCCGCTCGTCGTCGCTCGCTTCACGTTATAGCTCGTTGCACCGTTGGATGCCGTCCACGCCAGCGTCGCCTGCGCATTGCCTGCCGTCGCCGTGAGCGATGCTGGCGCAGCCGGTACGCTAACAATCGCTTGCGGCGTCGCACTCGCTTGCGCGGAGTTCGTCGATTCGCCAGCGCTGTTCACAGCGCTTACAACGTAGTAGTACGTCGTGCCGTTCGTCAGGCCAGTGTTCGTGTAAGTCGTGCCTGTGACGCCCGTTGCTACTGTCGTGTATGGACCACCGCTTGCCGCTGCCCGCTTCACGTTGTAGCTCGTCGCACCTGTCGACGCGCTCCAATTCAATGCCGCTTGCGCATTGCCCGCTGCCGCGGTGAGCGACGCTGGAGCAGAAGGAACCATTACTGGCGCAGCCGTCGGTTCTTGACCGAACACCTTCACGCCTGCGTCATAAACCGGAATAAGCGTCGTCTTCGCCGGTGTCTGCGTCACTAACCCTGCATAGGAGTAATCGTTCGCAGGATCCCACGCACCTTGCGGCCCCGTAATCCGGAACTGTACTTCCTTCTTGTAATAAGGTTGACCGCCTGGATAAATCTTCGTTCCCGTGAAATCGACATTCACGTAATAAATGTGATTCGCGATGTCATAAGGCAGCACTTGCGATACCGTCGCGCCTTGGTTGTAGTTCGTCACGACAGTCAGGTTCGCTGCGGTGTAGCCCGCATTGTAAACTTCGCTCAGGTCCATGAAATACTTGAACGACAGCTTATCGCCCATCCGTGCCGGCCAGCCGGAACGGTTGTTCAGCAGCGCCTTGATCTCGGTAAAATTCGTTCCCGCTTGATTAATCGCCGCTTCAACGAACATCTCATCGGTCTTCGTCTCGGCAACCGGGAAATTCGCAAGCGGCTGCTGACCCGCGCCGTAGAGCAAATTCATCTTCGCGAGCGATGCCGTGAAACCGGCATTGTAGTCGGTCGCGACTTCATTGCTCACATAATCGGACACCGAATCGGTGTAGCTGTCTGAAGCATTCGGACCACCTACCAGCGCGCCGTACAGCACGTGCCGATGATTGGTCGGATCGAGCATCGTGTCAGCCCAAGAGCTGTGCGAAGTCCGATGATGCGGATGCTGCGGCGGGTTGGCGCCATAGCCGACCACATAACTTCGATTCGATGGGTTGTCACCAAGCGCATAGTTGATTTGTTTCGTTGCAAAATTGACGTACCGCGACTTCTTCGTCGCATCCGTTACAAAATCCGAGTAGACGAACGCGAGGAATGCGGCATTCGATGCGTAGCGCAGCGAGCCCCACGAATCGAGCCATGCCAGACCGCCTGGCGTATACGTAATCCGTTGACCGCTTGTGCCGACCGTCCAGTAATCCAAGTTTTTCTCCGTCTGCGCAACCCACGTCGAAGCCTCTGGGCGTCCGAGCTGAGTCAATGTACGAGCAAGCAGCACGGAGGATCCGTACGAAACGTCATCCCAGCCGATCGTCCATTTGAAGCCGATCTCGCCGGATTGATCTCTGCCCCAGCCATTCGTTGCTTGAATCGCTTTATCCAGATACGTCTGATCATTCGTCGCCAGATAGAGCCAGATGCCGCCCCATGTCAGCTCGTCATAATAACCGCTCCAGGAGTTGTAGAACTGCTTCGCATCCGTTATGCAGTCGGAATACTTGCCGCGATACGTATCCGCGAAGTTATACAGCTGCTTCGCATGCGTCAACAGCTTCGCCGAATACGCCGAATCCGTGCTGGCGAAGACGATGGAAGACGCTGCAAGCGCCGCCGCTGTCTCTCCTGCCAGGTCGGAGCCAGGGCAAGAAGCGGTTATTTTGTACGACTTGCGTTCCATCTGCATCACTTCGGCCGGCCCCCACCATTGGTGGTCGATCCCGCCTGTGCCGACTTGACCATACAGCTCATTCGGAGCGGTATGCGCCTTGACGAAGTAGTCGTTCACCCAGCGCAGGTTGTCGAGCATCTCATCGAGCTGTCCCGATTGTACATACCCGTCGCGATACTCATATACCGACCATGCCAGCATGGCAGCCGAGAACGCCATCGGCAGTCCGAACTTCACGTGATCGCCAGCGTCATACCAGCCGCCCGTAAGATCTACGCCGTTATCAGCGCCATCCGTCAGTGCGGAATCCCCCCGCCACTCTACCCGATTATTCGAGGGCAGCTTGCCCGAACGCTGCGCCTCATAGAAATAAATCGCTTTCTGCAACGCTTCGGCATAATTGTAATTGCCTGCTGCGCTCGCCTGTTGAATCGATCCGCCCAATGGTGAACCGACTAGCAATAGACATGCCGTTAGCGTGTACGCAAGAAGCTTGACAGCCATTGTCCGCGTACGTCTCATTAAGGTTCTCCCTCTCCTTTGCCGATTGAATTCCAAGTATCTAGGTTGTGTCGCCTACCTTCCTCCTTTCTTCGACGAGTCCGAAGCCCGTTTATGGTGGTAATATCAATTTATAGCATCGATACTAGTCGGACTAGCAAATATCATGACTTCTTAGCTGTCACTTTGATGACCTTCGCCTTTCACAAAATGACAAAATGAAAAGTGCCAAGCGCGCGTACGCACGCCCGGCACCAATCATTCAAACCGGTGAGCATGGGATTGCTCTTAGAATTTAGCTCCGATATCCGTACCGGCAGGCGTGCCTGCGCTCTTCAGATCGCTGCCCGTTGCGAGCTTCAAGAAGTTGCCGAGAACCGGTGCGCCGTTAGCCGCACGCGAGATGCTTGGCGTCAGACTGACGAAGTCCGCGGAACTAACCACCAGACCTTTGGCGTTCGTCGATGCGCCGTTCTTCCACCACACGTTCGTGCCGGACACATCCGTACCGCTTGTTTTGTCACTCGAACTGCCTTGGAAGCTCAAGTTGTTCGAGAATACATGCGTGCCAGCATCGAATGCAAAATTGCTGCCGCCATTGCTGTACGACGTATTGTTCGTCATCGTAATCGAACCTGGGTTGCTGTTGTACGTAAACCCGTGCTTCTTGTTGCTGTATGCGATGCTGTTGATGACGATATGGTTGACCGCGATGCTCTCGCCGCCCAGCTTGAAGCCGTTGCCGTCGCTGTCCGTCGTGCTCGTGCCGTTCGACGTCTGACCGTTATGATGCGCGATGCTGTTGCGAATCGTAACCGCACCGATGGCGCCTGTATCCGACTTCGTGTACAGATCCCAGCCATCGTCAACGTTGTATGCCGAGATGCAGCCATCGAACACATTGCCAGGTCCAACCGTCAGCTTCGCTGCGAAGCCGTCCGCGTCTTCGCCGTTGTCAGGGTCATAGTTGTCATGGGAATAGGCGTTGATGATTTCGTTGTACTTCGGCCAATCCGCATAACCAACCGAGGAATTATAGCGGCCCAGCTGCAGACCTGTATCGCGGTTATGATCCGTCTCGACGTTCTCGATCCGGTTGTAGTTGCCGCCGACATAGATGCCGTTATCGCCTGCCCCCGTTACACGGATGTCCTTCACGAGCCAGTAGTGGCCGAACACTTGCAAACCGCGTTGTGCAGAATCAAATGCTTCACCAGAGAAGTCAAGCACCGGCTTCTCCCCGTTGTACGCTGCGATCTGCTTGCGGGAGCTCGTCGATGCGCCGCTGTTAGCGCGATCAATCGTCAGCGGAGCCGAATAGGAGTACGTACCGCCGCGGAGGTAAATCGTCTTGCCTGCGGCAATCTTCGTTAGCGCCGATGCCAGCGTTGTAGGCTGGCTGAGTGTACCTGGATTGCTAGCCGAGCCGTTCGGCGCAACAATGAGATCGCCCGTGGCAGGCGTCGTGGTTCCGGTGCCTGTACCTGGGTCGGTCGTACCTGGATCTGTCGTTCCCGGATCCGTCGTCGAGCCGGACAGGTCCGAGACGACGATATCGTCGTATTTCGTTGCCGTCTTGAACGCAACGAGCCCGACAGCGCCGCTCGTTAATGACGTATCAGTGGCCGACAACTGGAGGACGCCGTTGACGTACATTTTGATCGAGCTGCCATTCATCTCGAGTTTGATCGTGTACCATGTGCCTGCGGAGAGAGCGTACGACTTAGTCGCCAACGTCGAGCTGGAACCGCTTACTTTCTTCCGGAGCTCAAGCGTTCCGCCATTGCTGTTATCGAACGATGCCGCATAGTAGTTGTTGCCATCTTTATACCGTCCTGCCAGATAGATCCGATTGGAGCCATTGAAGCTGTCCACTTTGATCCGAGATTGTACGCTGTAGTTGGTCCATGTTGCGCTGCCGCCGGACGTCCGTCCTTCCGAGGTCGACGATTGGTAGTACACATAATTGCCGCTATCCTGCACAACCGACCAAGTCCCCGTCGTTGCGGTCCAGCCAGTCGCATTGCCATCGTCGAAATTGTCCGTGAACAAATCCGCAGCTTGTACCGTTCCTCCCGTCCACATGCCTACCGCCATTACCGCAGCCAGCAATCCTCCACCTATTCGCTTGCTCTTGCGCTTCGTCATTATTACGCCTCCCTATTGGTTTACAAATATTTGTTTCGCTGACAACCAGCTTACGAATGGAATATGTTGATACAGCAAAGTGCCTTCCAGGCAGCATGACGCGCGTCATCTGTCTGATCCGGCATCGCACTGAGTGCCAGCAGTTCGAATCAAGCTTAATTGCGAATGATTAGACGATGTACGCCTCCTCTCATATGGGTTGCTGCGGGATACTTGCTGCCGGCCCCCCTGCCGACATCTGTATCATAGCGGCATGACTTTGCATTACTGCAATAATCATGTGCTCACATTCGTTAGGGGTTGAGTGCTATCAAGGGTTTGCGTCACTGTTTAATGCTGCTTATTATCCTGATCTCAGGTCATAAACGAGTGCCCATTTTGCCCGGTACATCGCACCATCCGTTCGTCTATTTCATAAGATAAGTTGACTGTATCCCTTAACCTTGTTAAACCATACAAACCCGAGCAAGGAGGGGTGACACTTGAAGGGCAGCGACCACAAGAGCAAATTTTTGTTGACACATCGGGAACGCGAGGTATTCGAGCTGTTGGTGCAGGATAAAACGACAAGAGATATTGCTCAGCAACTGTTTATCAGCGAGAAAACCGTGCGTAATCATATTTCTAACGTAATGCAGAAATTGAATGTCAAAGGTCGTTCACAAGCAGTTGTCGAGCTGATCAAGCTTGGGGAGCTAGTAATCTAGTTATCATTGATCGCATAGATCCTGATTCGTTATGGAATCGACCTTCATGTCCGGGACTCCGTATAGGAGCATGGATGTGGAGGTTTTTTTGATTGGTAGCCAGTCTGCTAGAGACGAGCCCGTTAAGGCACTTTTTTGTGCTCTATCCTGCCTGCCATCGTGCGTCGAGCGCGTTAAGGCACTTTTTGTGCTCTATTATGCCCGCCATCGTGCGCCGAGCCCGTTAAGGCACTTTTTTGTGCTCTATTATGCCTGCCATCGTGCGTCGAGCCCGTTAAGGCACTTTTTTGTGCTCTATCCTGCCTGCCATCGTGCGTCGAGCCCGTTAAGGCACTTTTTTGTGCTCTATTATGCCTGCCAGCCAAGTGACTGAGACAGACGAGTCAAAATCGCATTCGGCGGGCATGTGGATACACCATCTATTCATAAAAACTAACAATTAACTCTCATCCGCCCATTCAATTTCTGTATTACATTTGTAATATGATTACGCACCTCTCTAACTGCCTCACTGCTTTATTCGTTGAGCAATACCTCCTGTCGTCTTATCCTGAACCAACAGCTCGAAGTGAACGTTAACGCCATGCAATTAAAAATCCCCGCACAACTAGTCCGAACTGGACCCGATGTGCGGGGATCACAAATAATTATCTAACCTACTAGTACTACTCCTACGGAGCTGGCACTACTTTTACTGGCTGAAGCGCATCCACTTCCTCTGCCGTCAACGCGCGGTCAAACACTTGAAGCTCGTCAATCATGCCTTTGAACGGTACGTCCCAGTAGTTGACGCCAAGCGCGAACAACGCATTGTCGGTTGTAAACACGTTCGGGAAGTCGGTACCCGTAAACTTCACAACGCCGTCAACATAGAGAACGATATTGCCGTTGTTAACCGAGTAAGTGACGTTCACCCATTGATTGAGCGGAATCTGCTCGCCGAAGCTCGCTTTGTTGTAATACGGGTATGCGCTAATATCCGCATTAGCCCACAGCATGGTTGGCTGTGTATCGCCTGTTCCTCGCGGCAGCAAGCTAATCCATCGTGTGCCGGAAGGTCCTCCGAAGAACGCAGTCGTATGCTGGGTGCCTTGACCCAAGTTAATGTTCATCGAAATGGTGTACGTACTGCCTGAGATCAAACCATCCTGCAGTCGAATACCCGAATTGCCATCGAATACAGCAGATTGACCAGCCACACTGTCATTGCTATACGTAATTGTGCCGCCCGTATTGGTCGCACGGTTACCTGTAATCGTTCCTGCGCCGTAGCCCGTTGAATCGTTCAGGTTTCCTTCGAATGAATAATGCGCAATTGCACCGTCAATTACATCTAGTGTGTATGTCGCTGTCTTGCCGCTGCCGTCAGCTGCCATTGCGGTAACGGTCGTTTGACCCGCTTGCAGACCTGTTACTTCTCCCGATTCATTCACAGTAGCAATAGTTGGATCTGCTACAACCCATTGCAGTGTTTGATTACCTGCGTATGATGGCGTTACAGCAACAGTTTGAGGTTTAAACTTACTGCCTACCGACACACGCTTCTCCGAGAAGCCGAGCTGGATTTGGTCGATCTTAACCGCCGAATCATAGAACAAATCTCTCACATTCTTGGACGAGAGTGCGCCTTCGTAAATTTGAAGATCGTCCATCATACCTTCGAACGGGAAATTCCAGAAGTTGACTCCAAGCGCAAATACGCCATTATTCGTCGTAAAAATGTTAGGGAAATTAGGCTTGGAAACCTTCTTCACCCCATTCACATACATTGTTGCAACATCATTCTCGACCGTGAGGACTAGATGGCTCCACTGGCCGGTTGCTATCCCAGTGCCAGACAGCCAGTCATACCAGTTCTCATTGTTAGATGCATCCAACTCATGGGCCCATACGAACGTTTGGCCCCAACCTTTTGGCAGCATACTGATCCAGTTATTTACATCTCTTGCTCCGAAGAATACTGGCGTCCAGTCAGTAACGGTCGACGTCTGCGCTTGTTTAACCCATAGCGAGATGGAATAGTTATTGCCTTGAATCAATCCGTCAGGAAGACGAACGCCCGAGCTTCCATTAAACACTGCAGCATCACCGTTCTTGCCTGCTGCATAAGTAATCGTTCCACCTGTATTATCCGCTCGATCACCTGTAATTGTACCGGCAGCGTTAGTGCCAGTAGCATCCGTTAGATCGTTCTCGAATGAATACTTCGCCCTAAGAACTGCAGCCGCCTTCGGCTTAACCGTCACGTTGATGACTTGCGATGCAGTAGCAGCGCCCTTAGTTGCAGTAACCGTCAGTGCAACAGTTGCCGCCGGATCGCTAGATTCAGGACGATTAACAACACCTGTTGAGCTTACGACATTCGCATCCGACGTTTGCCATGTAATAGCCGTATGCCGTGTACCAACCGTCGCCAGCTTCATATCCGCTATCACATTGCTTACATCGCCGAGATCGGCAACGATGCCATTCACGACATCGTTAACAACCTGCTGCTCCGTCTCATCTTGCAGCTTGCTGCCCCAGATCGTCACGCCTTCGCCCGACATCGCCGTGAACGTCATAACGTATCGCTGCGAAGTGCCATCCCATTCGGTTACAAATACGCCTTTGTACATTGCGTCGCCGACTGTGATTATAGCTTCGTTGTCGCCTGCCAGACTCCATGCGCCTTGTGCGTCACCTGTTACCGTATGATCCGCATTCAATTGAATGAATGACGATTTCGTAAGGTCTTTCGTCGTCGCCTTGCCATGATTGATAAACTTGTATTCGCCAACCAGATCCTGCTCTGACACTTTGGCTAACTTCTCGCCCGAGTATCGATAAGGCGACACGATTGGCCAATTGTCTTCGTTCAGGAACATCTGATGAACGCGAACCTCGTGCCCCTCGCCTTGGTTAGGGAAGCGTGCATGGAAGATCAGGAAGTATTGGCCCGTCTTCTCATCGATATAGACCGAGTTATGGCCAGGCGACATGTAGCCGATACCGCTGCCCGTACCTGGGTCGCCCGGCAGACGCTCGAACTGGTAGTTGCCCATCATTTTGTTGCCAAAATCATCGAGGTTAGCGCTCGAGCTGAGGACTGCGTTCTGACCTTTCGCATCAAGGAATGGACCCGTTGGCGAAGTCGAGCGGTACATCCGCATGTTGTAACCGCCGTCAGAAGCCAAGCCGCCATACGTTACATTCAGGAAGTAGTAGCCTGTTTTCTTATCGTACACAACGAACGGACCTTCACCTGATTTGCCGAAGCCGCCTGCAACCTTAATGCCGAAATAACGGTCAATCATACGGCCGTCTTCCGTCTCGCCATCTGCGCCTGGATAGATCGCTTCGCCTGTGGCTTTATCAATCTCCAGTGCAAAGATACCGCCAGACCAGGAGCCATATACCATCCACAGCTTGCCTTCCGTATCATAGTACAAGGCAGGGTCGATTGCGTTCGGATATTGGCTGTTCTTATAAGTGCCATCACCATTGAACCAGCCGCTGTTCGCACCAGCGAGCGTCTTATCATCAATCAACGCTTGGATGTTCGTGTTGGTCCACTTCTTGTTAACCGAACTGTTCGCATCTGTTGCATCGCCTTGCGTGAAGCCAGAATACATAATCGTATCTACATACTTATAAGGACCTTCAATATTCTGCGATACCGCATAACCGATGGCCGAACGAATATACGTTGCGGAAGTGCAATAGTACATCACATATGCACCTTTCGAGCCATCTTCATTCACATAATCTTTATTGTAGAACGTAAACGGCGCCCATACCGAGAAGCCGCCTTTGCTGTCTGCGTCATTCTCGCCAGCCCATGCGAACGAGTCAGCCAGATTCTCCGACAGATTGCCGAACAGCACGTTGTTAGGCGTCGTATAACCGTTCGTGAAACGCGTCCAGTTCATCAGGTCGCTCGACTTAGCTGCATCGATGTGCGAACCGAACACATAGAATTCGCCCGTATCCTTATCGACTGCAATCGAAGGGTCATGAACGGATACGTTCGTAAACGCCGGCTTCGTGTCTGGGGTAACAATTACACCGCCAGTGTTCCCCGTATTGCCTGTATTCCCAGTGCCATTCCCATTCTGGAACACAAGCTGCCCTTGCGCCTTCGGATCAGAAGCCGTTACTTTGCCAGTGCCCTTCACTTGAATGCTGCCATCGACCTTGATGACAACCGCTTTCACTTCGCCCTTCTCGTCGACGTTCAGAACGGCTTGCTGCTGAAGGTTCAAGTTATTGATAATACCTGCGAGCAGCTGAAGCTCTGGCGTCGTGAGTGTACGAACGTCCACATTGTCGAAGTTACCTTCCAGTTGAACCGTTGCGCCTGAAGACATCGTCTCGTCCAAAATAACCGAAGAGAAGCCTTTGCCAGCCGCATCGTTCTCTTCAACCAGCTTCGCGCCAGAGATGACGAAGGTCTGCTCTACCGTCGTATTTCCTTGCGTCACGACGCGAATCTGGCCGTTCTTCTTATCGATAATAATCGTCTTGATCGTCGAATCGTTCAGTTTAATGCTGTTGACGCCGCCGCCGTTAATATGTATTTGCCCTTTGACGGTTACGCGGTTAAGGTCGACGTCTCCTTCGGCAACGCCTGCAGTCAGATACAGATCGCCTTCGATTACCGAATCCTCGAGCACAACGCCTGGCTTGCTGATGACCATGTTGCGCGTATTCAAATCCGAATACGTTCCGGCTGCATTCACAATCTCGCCGGACAGATTATTCATCATGCGAATCGCTTCTGCTCGCGTAATCGACTTGTCGCCGCCGAACGTGCCGTCCGGGTAACCGTTTACATAACCGCCATTGATAAGCGTCTCTACCGCTTCCTTCGCCCATGCCGGCAAAGCGGCAACGTCGTTCAGCGAAGTCGCTGCTGTCGATGCAGCCAGCTCAAAGCCTCTGTACAGCATAACGGCTGCTTCTTTCCGGCTGATTGGCGCATTCGGATGAACCGAGCCATCGGCGTAGCCCTGGATAATGCCTGCAGCAACAGCTTTCTCGAATGCTGCATAGGAATAATCCGTAGGTTTCAAATCCGTGAACGATACATCGCTTTTGTCTACAAAATTAAACACTCGGTCGAGCAATACAACAAACTCTGCCCGCGTAATCGCTTGGTTAGGCTTAAACGTTCCATCGGCATATCCAGTCAGCAAATGCTTGTTGAACCATGCTGCAAAATCCTGCTCCGCCCAATGCCCAACTGCATCCGAGCCGGCGACAGAGCCGCCAATGCTTGCTGCGCTTGTATTGTCAACTGCGTTCACTGCATGGATATCGCTGGCAAAAGCGCCAGACGGCACAAGCAGCGACGCCGTAAGCAGCATCGCAATTTTACGTTTCATCGATTGTTTCACGATCGGTTAATACCTCCTATTAGGTGGTTATTACAAAGAAGAGAGTGACATAGCCTATAACCTGTTAACGCGATCATAGTGTGCTGCACGCATCACCTCCTACAAATAAAAACGCTTACAAACGAAGGTCGAGCTGTTGTTCGGAAATCATTATCAAACGATCTTAATGTGAGTAAGATACATCTAGCGGTAAGCAGGAAAGAAAATGAAGGCGCATACATATGAGGACATTAACAATAATATTACTTAATTAACGCATATTCAAGCTAAATTTATTAATAAATACATTAATCTAAAAATGGAGTGTTTTGTCGAGCTATATGAAATAAACAAACAAGCAAAAAGCCTTGGCGCGTCATGGCGCCAAGGCTTCTCAATATCCAAAAATCCCCATAAGAACGGGATGTTATTAGAACGGGAACTTACGCTCTTCCTTTTGAACCGAAACCCATTTGGACGTTGTGAACTCCTCGAAACCGATCTCGCATGGTAACGACCGATGCCGGAAGCTTTCTCGCCGCCGAATGGCGCGTTCATATCCATGTTAATCGTCGTATCGTTCACATGCGTCATACCGCTCTCGATCGCGGCGGCGAATGTCATTGCACGATCCGGATCCGTCGTGAATACAGCGCTGGACAGGCCATATTCGGTATCGTTCGCGATGGAAAGCGCTTCTTCGTCCGTATCGAACGGAATGATCGTTGCGATTGGTCCAAAAATCTCCGTACCCGCAAGCTGCGACTTCGGATCCACGTCTGCGAAGATGAACGGCGTTACAACGTTGCCGATGCGCTGACCTTCCAGTACAAGGCGTGCGCCTTCTTGCTTCGCCGCTTCGGCGATGCCGAGCACCTTCTGAATCTGGCGTTCGTTAATGAGCGGTCCGATGACCACGCGCGGGTCAGCCGGGTTGCCGAAAGCTACTTGCTTCGAACGTTCCGCGAAGCGTTCCACGAACGCATCATAGTGCTTGCGATGCACAAGGAAACGGTTCGTGCAAATGCATACTTGGCCCGAATTCATATATTTGCTGAATACAGCAGCGTTCACCGCTTGGTCCAGATCTGCGTCTTCCAGCACTACAAACGGGTTATTGCCGCCGAGCTCCAGCGAAGCGCGCTTCAGATTCTTGCCGCACAGCTCGCCGATGTGGCGGCCGACGCCTGTCGAGCCCGTGAACGAAATGATGCGAGGCACAGGATGCTCGATCATATAATCGCCGACTTCGGCGATATCGTAGCCAACGACGTTGACGATACCTTGCGGCAGACCTGCTTGCTCGAAGATTTCAGCTACAATCGGCCCCCCCGACATATACGTCTGCGTATCCGGCTTGATAACGATCGCATCGCCTGCTGCTACTGCTGGCGCAACGACGCGCATCGCCATGTACAGCGGGAAGTTGAATGCGTTAATAACGCCGATAACGCCCAGCGGATAGCGGAACACATGATTTTCTTTGCCTGGAATCTGGCCTGCGAATACTTGCGGCTTGAACATGAGATCCACATATTCAATCGCGGACATGATCGAGCCTGCCGCAGCCATAAACTCCGACATCGTCTTCACGTACGATGCGCCTGTTTCCTTGACCATCAGCGCAACGATCTCATCCTTGCGGCTCATCATAATTTGCGCGGCACGACCAAGCACCTGCTTGCGCTCTTCTGCCGAAGACTTCGCCCACTGCTTCTGCGCGGTCTTCGCGGCGTTGTACGCCTCATCGATATCATCACGATTCGCCAGCTTGATCCGGCAGATCACTTCATTGTCGAACGGGTTGATGTTGTCGTACACCTGCTCGCTCGAACCGTCGCGCCATACGCCATTGATATACTGCTTATTGTAGTTATTAGACAAGGTTAGGCCCTCCTTATTCAACCTTAGAACTTCGTAATAACCGTAACGCCGAAGCCTGCATAATTCGTCATATCGTCGAATGCTTCGTTGATTTGCTCCAGCGCGATTTGCTTCGTTACGAGCTCGCCCGGCTTCAGCTTGCCTTGCTCTACCATGTTCAGCATGTTGCGGTATTCCGGAATCGGCATCGATACCGAACCAACCAGTTGCAGCTCGTTCATCGTGATCAGGTTAACCGGCACTGGCGTCATGCCGCCGTTCGGGTTGGAGCTGATGCCGAGCTGTACGTGACGGCCGCGCTTCGTCAAGCTGAGCAGCGAGTTGATCACCGTATCTTGAATGCCGAGTGCGTCGATCGAGATGTTCGCGCCGCCCTTCGTCAGTTCTTTGATCGCTTGCGGTGCGTTCTCGTTCTTGCTGTTAATCGCTGCTACTGCGCCGAACTTCTTCGCAAACTCAAGCTTGTCATCTGCGATATCGACCGCGATAACGTTCGCGCCTGCAGCCGATGCGATCTGAATTGCGGACAAGCCTACGCCGCCGGAGCCGTACACGGCTACCCATTCGCCTGGGCGCACTGCGCCGCGGGATACGACGCCATGGAACGCCGTCATGAAGCGGCAGCCCATTGCGCTAGCCGTCAAGAAGTCGA
Organism: Paenibacillus sp. CCS19; assembly: GCF_033239625.1. Lineage (NCBI taxonomy): Bacteria > Bacillati > Bacillota > Bacilli > Caryophanales > Paenibacillaceae > Paenibacillus > Paenibacillus sp. CCS19. Next base: position 332,293 of record NZ_BTCK01000002.1, on the reverse strand, counting down.
TGCTGTCTGCCAGGTGCAGCAGATTCAGGTCTGCGTTCGGAATGTGAATGTATTGCGCGAAGCCGCCTTCAAAGCTAAAGCCGACCATCTTCATGTTGTCGCATACGTTGTGATGCCCAGCTTGGCAGTGCGGACACGTGCCGTCGCCTTGGCTGAAAGGCACGATAACGCGGTCGCCTTTCTTGAAATTGCGAATGTTCGAACCTACTTCTTGCACGACTCCGCTCATCTCATGGCCGAGAATATGAGGAAGCTCCTTCATTGCGTTCTTCATATGGCCCGTCCAGCCATGCCAGTCGCTGCGGCATACGCCGGTTGCTTCCAATTTAAGAATAACGCCATCAGGCGTAAGCGTCGGATCCGCTACTTCTTTAATAACCAATGGCTCATTAAACGCTTCCAATACTGCAGCTTTCATATAAGAATCATCTCCGTGTGAATGTTTTATGAACTTCGTCCCTAATTATAGACACGGGGATTACTGATGTATAATACATAATAAACTATGGTAAGATAGCTTCTAGTCTATGAATAAGGAGAAATAAGCGTTATGGAGCTGCTTCAGCTAAAATATTTCCAAACCGTCGCAAGGTTGGAGCATATTACTAAGGCCGCAGAAGAGCTGAAGATCGCGCAGCCTTCGCTGAGTAAGACGATAACGAGACTGGAGAGCCAGATTGGCGCTCCGCTATTTGACCGACAAGGCCGCAATATTCGGCTCAATCCATTCGGCAAAGCCTTTCTACTGCGGGTCGAGCGGATATTCCGCGAGCTGGATGAAGGACTGCGCGAGGTGCGGGATATGGCGGGGTTGAATCGAGGGAGCATTACACTGTCCGCTACGATCGTCAGCACGCTGCCTGATTTGATTGGAGAGTTTCTCGCCCTGTATCCTAACGTTCATCTCCGCCAGGTGCTGGAGCCATCGGCTGTCATTAAGCGAATGCTTGAAGACGGGGAAATCGATCTATGCTTAACTGCAGAGCCAATTGAGGGTCCCGATATGGAATGGCTGCCGCTGCGGACGGAAGAGATCTTCGCAGTAGTTCATGACGAGCACCCGCTTGCAGGCAAGTCTTCTGTTTCGATCTATGATCTCAAGGACGAAGTGTTCATCGGACTTCAGCAGGGATATTGGTTCCGAACATTGATTGATAACCTATGCAAACAAGCTGGTTTTGTACCGAATACAAGAATTGAAGTCAATGAATCCGACGCGCTCGTGCTGCTTCTCCGCAAACATCTAGGCATCATCTTCGTTCCGGAGACAGCTTGGCGGAAGCGTGAATCCTTCATGCCCCATCGCCTCCGCATTACCGACCATCCGAATTTTGTCGTGACGACGGGACTTGTATGGTCGAAGAAACACTATCTATCGATTGCCGCTCAACGGCTTCGAGAATTCATTATCGACTTCTATATGAAGCAGTAATGATGATTTATTGAATTTGTTTACGGAAATACGGAGCGGTTGTGGTCATCGTTATCGATGGCTGCTGCCGCTTTTTTGTCGCTTTCAAGAAACGTTCAGGTTCGTTTTATGATGCTTAAAGGTTCATTTAAGACTCGATTAAGGTTCAACCGTCATGATGAAGTCACAAACAAAACCCGCACAAGAGCAGCACAAGACGGGGCTGAGGAGGAACTAATCATGATGAATGATAACCATAACGATAACAATAACGAGTGGATCGAAACGAAGCAGGCGGAGGACGGCACGTACATTGCGACTTTCGGAAGAGGCGCCAAATCAGCGCAGCCAATGGCAAACGAAAGCAAGACAAGCCATTCGGCTAAACGCTCGCTGCTCCCATTCGCGGCCGCATTCTTGGCTGGCGTCGTAACGATTGGCGGGTTCATGTATGCGGCGGATCAGAGCAGCTGGTTCAGCAATAAACCGATTATCCAGACGACCGCCTCGACCTCGCAATCGACGGCTGGACAAGGGGCTGGCATCACGACAGCTTCTGCATCGGTAACAAATACCGTTGAGACAGGCAATATTTCTTCGATTTACAGCGCAGCAAGCCCTGCCGTTGTTAAAGTCGAGACATTCGTCCAGCAGCAGCAGCAAAATATGCGGACAAGAGGCGGTATTTGGTTCGAGCCTGGCACACGCGGCGGCTATATGCCAGATGATTCGCAAAGCGGACAAAGCGGTCAAGATCAAGGCCAAGCCCAAGATCAGCAGAGCCAAGGCAGCCTTGAAGCGCTTGGGACCGGCACCGGCTTCATCGTAGATGGCTCCGGCTATATTATGACGAACCAACACGTTATCGCTGATGCGGACCAAATTCAAGTTACGCTGCAAGGCGAAGAAACGCCGTATACGGCAACCGTCGTCGGAACGCGCGAAGATCTTGATATCGCCATTCTGAAAATCGAGAAACAGGGCAGCGGCACCTTCCCTACCGTCTCGTTCGGCGACTCGAGTGCTGCGAACATCGGCGATATGGTCGTCGCCATCGGCAACCCGTATGGCTTTGATCAGACGCTTACGGTCGGCGTTCTCAGTGCGAAGGAACGTCCGATTCAAATCCAAGACGGCAACACGGTGCGCAGCTATGAGCACTTGCTGCAGACAGACGCTTCGATCAACCCAGGCAACTCGGGCGGACCGCTCTTGAATGCGAATGGCGAGGTTATCGGCATGAATACGGCTGGCGAGACAGAAGCACAAGGCATTGGATTCGCTATCCCTTCCTCGATGATGCTGGAAGTGTTCAAAGAGCTTGTCAACGCGAAAACCAGCGTGAATATGTAATGAACGATGGACGGATTGGGCACAATGTCGACAAGTGGCATCACGTGCATGCAATCGCGGAATGACTGATGGAAATATCCCCGCTGCGATCGATGCAGCGGGGATATTTTGTATGAATATAGATGATGCCTTGATCTTAATTATCGGCGGTTCGTATCGACCTTCACAGGGAAGATGCGATCGACCATTGCGTTGAACTCCGCGATAAAGCCTTGGATCGGATGGCCCGCCTTCACATCGTTCCAGTAGCCGTTCATCCGGTCAACGAAGTCCGGGTTCGCCGAAATGTACACGTGATCGACGCTTGGCGCCATCCGCTTAACTTCGGCTGCGATGCTGTTCTTCACTTGCTCGGTCAGCTGCATATCGGCATTGGCTGCTGCACCGCCGCTGCGAGCATGGTACAGGCTGCCATCATTGTACATGTTGTTATTCGCATAAGGGCGATAGTTGTTCGTGTTCGTGTTGTATGTGCCATAACGCGGCGAGCCCGTCATACCGGTGCCAATGCTTTCGCTGAAGTTGCGAACGCCATTCATGCCGCTCGCGCCTTTGTAAGCATTCTTCTTATTGCTGAGCCCCATCACGCGATAGCCGAGATGACCGGTACGGTCGATGTCAGAATTATTCATCATGGTGCCATTAAACGAAGCGCCAGGCGATGGCGTAGAAGGAAGCGGCTTGCTGCCATAGCCATTGCTGCCAAGACCAAGGCTCGAGCGCTGCATCGTGTTCGAACCGCCTGGGCTGACACCATCATGAAGGGATACGGCCACATACGCATTGTGGTTCGTCAACATGACTTGTGCGCTCTTGACGAGCTTCTTCGACGCCAAGCTGTCCGCGATATTCTGGCTCATCTCCATGCGGTAGTTATCATGGATGCCGACAAGGTTGTTGCTGTTCTGACGCAAACCGTTGACTCGGTTCATCTCGTTCATCTGATCGTTCGCGAACCGTTTGCTCATGATTCGATTGCCCATCATATCGTAACGTACGCTTTGCTGCTCGACCGGATGACGGTTGCCCAGATCACCTTGATTCGCCGCACAACCAGCGAGCATCGTACCGAGCGCAAGAGAGGCGGCAATCATTTTGAACTTCTGCTGCATCGTACTCCTCCATTCGGATATCGAAATAGGAACGTCCTTAGCGTGCGTCGCCTGCGGTGCGTGTATGCTAGTAGCCGTTTGGAGAAATGGGGACTTTGTGTGTGGCGCATAGGGATCGAATGGTTGTGCAAAATAAAAAAGCCTGCCCGCTCGGGACATGCTTGTGATAAACGCCACAGTATGGGCAGACGTGCGCTGTTATACAATACAGGTTGCAGCTAACTTCGTTAGTCATTGGCTAACTTGGTGATTTGACTAGTTACTGGCGGCAGAGATACGGTTGAGCAATGCTAAAGCTTTTCGGAGAAAAGCAGCTTCGGAAGTTTAGACTATATCGCTTCTCCAGAACAATTCCGCCCCTTCGCTTTACTGACCTCCATGCCCGGGTTCTTAAAATAAATGTTCGCTCGTCGTATACCTGCCTCGCGTGATAGAAGTAGCAGATTGGTTACTGGCGGGAGAGATACGGTTCAGCAATAGCCCGCTGCGGTGTGGAACCTAATTCAAGGTACTAAGTCCTACATCCGATCATTTCTGCAACAATAGCCTCTCTCACAACCTTTAATCATCCAAACTCCTACTTTTTCTCGAAATAGTCACTATTGCAACCGTTATGCACGAGATCCGTTACGAATTGTCATCGGAATCTAGTGATTCTATTACGTTCATATACCAACTAACCTCAACGAGACTCTCCTTTTACTCAAGTAAACTTTGCGTTACTGAACAAATAGCTAACTTTTTCTTTTCACCCACTTGACTGGTAGGAATTATTGGATTATTATCAACTCAAGATATTTCAACGCTCATTAATTTAGCATTGAAGTAATATCATATCGCCGATTGGATAACCAAAGGCCCCAACGATTCTCGCGCTGCGTGCGGGATGATGTTGCGGTCTTTTTTGTGGTACCTGCACAACAATGGTCCAAAGAAAGGAGCGCAAAGTGAGCATCGAATGGTCTCAACTAGAAGAAATCGACTGGCTGTTCCGGCGAATGGTCCGGAAATTCGTGAAGGAACGCGACAAAGTAACAGTTGAAGGAATCGCACTACCCGGCCTCCTCATTCTTAACAAAGTAATGCGAGACGGAGAGCAGAAGCTTGGCGATCTGGCCGAGGAACTTGATTTGACATCCGGTGCCATCACTGCTTTGTGCGACAAGCTGGAGAAAAGTGGTTTCGCTATGAGACGACGATTAGAAGCGGATCGCAGAACGGTCATGCTTGACATTACGAATGAAGGAAGAGACATGCTGGCTCGCAATCGCAGCGTTGGCCTGCAATGTATCAAGCTCCTGTTCGGAAGCTTTACCGCGCAGGAGCTGGAGTCGCAGAAGGCTGCTTTTACGCGAATCACCGATAATCTCGAGCAATACGCCGACAACATTATGAAGCTGGCGAAACAGGATGCGGAGCAGGAGCAGCCTCAACCGAGCATCAACCGCCCTGTACGCGAAGTACCGACGAAGAGCAATTTCTTGAGCTACTAGTCACCTGCCAATACGGCCAATCTATCAAACTACATCAAAGCGTACGCTTCCGATGCTAGTTATTTGCTTACAGGCAGATGACTCCAGGAAGCGGCGCAAATAACTTTTAAGGAGCGATTCACTTATGGGACATCCTACTATTTATCCAACTGGCGCAACGGTTTATTTGCCTGAGAAAGCTTGGAGCGGCTACACGATCTTCCAAGCTGCGCAACTCGGCGCACTGCTTATCGACATGAACGGCAAAGAGGTTCATCTATGGAAAGGACTGCGCGGCTTCCCGAACAAAATCCTGCCAGGCGGCTTCGTAACCGGCAGCACCAAGGAACGCGATCCGAAGTACGGCTTCCAGGACGAAGCGAACCTCGTCCAAGTTGATTTCAACGGCAACGTCGTCTGGAAATTCGACCGGTATGAGCTGATCAACGACCCAGGCTATGCGCCGGAGTGGATGGCTCGTGCGCATCACGACTATCAGCGTGAAGGCAATCCGGTCGGCTACTACGCGCCAGGCCAAGAGCCGCAGACGAATAGCGGCAAAACGCTCATTCTAGCGCATAAGAACGTAACGAAACCGGAAATCTCCGATAAACTGCTGCTTGATGACACGATCATCGAAGTGGACTGGGAAGGCAACATCATCTGGGAGTGGGCTGTCAGCGACCACTTCGAGGAGCTCGGCTTCGACGAAGCCGCGAAGAACGTATTGTTCCGCGATCCGAACGGACGCCATTTCGGCGGCAATACAGGCGGCGACTGGATGCACATCAACTCCGCATCATGGGTTGGCCCGAACAAATTCTATGATGCCGGCGACGAGCGGTTCCATCCGGACAACATTATCTGGGATGCGCGCGAATCAAACATTATCGGTATCACGGACCGCCGCACGGGCAAGATCGTCTGGCAGCTCGGCCCTGACTACTCCAAGCCTGAAGTGAAGCATCTGGGTTGGATTATCGGTCAGCACCATGCGCACATCATCCCGCGCGGACTGCCGGGCGAAGGCAACCTGCTCGTATTCGATAACGGCGGCTGGGGCGGTTACGGCCTGCCGAATCCGGCATCGCAATACGGTCAGAAGAACGCGGTTCGCGACCATTCGCGTATCCTCGAGATCAACCCAGTAACGCTCGAGATCGAATGGCAGTATACGCCAACTGAGGCTGGCTTCATGCAGCCGCTTGACTCATACCGTTTCTACAGCCCTTATATCAGCTCTGCGCAACGTCTGCCTAACGGCAACACGCTCATTACCGAAGGCGCGGACGGACGTATCTTCGAAGTGACTCGCGAGCATGAACTCGTGTGGGAATACATTTCTCCTTATAAAAATAAAATCAACGCCAACATGGTCTATCGTGCATACCGCGTGCCTTACGAGTGGGTTCCGCAGCTTGAGAAGCCGCAAGAGGAAGCGATCATTCCGATCGACGTAGCGGATTATCGCGTGCCGGGTTCCGCGCCAAGAGGCGCAGCTTCCGCTGTCGAAGTCGTAGGCACGCACTCCTTCGATGAGGGTGCCTTCTGCGTCGCGAGCACGGACGAAACGTCAGGGCAAAGTTCGGAAGAGTAAGGGAAGAGATTATCAGATGCAAGGTCTCACCCGTCCGCTGTGACGGGTGAGGCGATTGCTACATTTTACAGGGGGGACCCTTCTATGAAAACAATGAAAAAACGTTCAACATACAGCTTGCTGCTTATTACGGTATTGATCGCCGCGCTGCTCAGCGCATGCGGCAAGGACGAGGCGAAGACGACCAGCGCAGCCGATACATCTGGTAGTAGCCAGACATCGGATGCCGCAGCCGATCCGATCTCCATCAAGGTCGCCGACATTCTCACCAATCCGGTATTCCGCATCGCGAAGACGCAGGGCTTCCTCGAGAAATATGGCATTGACGCACAAATCATCACATTCGCAACACCCGCCGAGGGCATCAACTCCATCTTCATCAAGCAAGCGGATATCGCATGGGGCGCGGATTTCCCGATCCTTAACGCTGTGAGCAAAGGCGACTATTCCATCATTGCAGCAACCGGTACGAACACGGACATTGCAGCGGAGAAGTGGAAGCTGTACGTCGGATCCGATATCCAATCGGCAGCCGATCTGAAGGGCAAGAAACTCAGCACGCTTCGCGGTACGTTCCTCCCTTATCTATGGGATGAATATTTGAAAGACAACGGCGTAGCTGCCGATGAAACGAAACAGATTGGCCAAGGCGGCTTCGACGAGGCTTATGTAGCGCTCAAGAAAGGCGAGATCGACGCGGCTTGGGTCGTAGGCGCAGCGATGATCGAGAAGTTCAATGCGATCGAAAGCGTGCACGAGCTTACGGATATGTCGAAGACGAGCGTCCGGATCGGCGGCGGCATCATCGCACCAAACAGCCTTATCAAGGAGCACCCGACGGCAGTTGCCAACCTCCTTCGCGCCCTGGATGAAGCTTCCAAATTCATCACCGAAAATCCGGAGAAAACAGCTGACATTTTGTTCGACGAAGTGAAACAGCCGAAGGAATCGACGCTCCGCGACCTGTCGACGAATAACTGGGAAATCGGCTTCAAGCAAGAGTCGTTCGACAGCTTGTCCAGCCAGAAGAAGTATATGATCGGCGCTGGCATCATCAAGGATGACTTCGACCTCGCGAGCAAACTCAACCTCGATGGCATTAAACAAGCCGCGCCAGATCGCGTGACTTACGGCAAATAAATCTAATAAGAAGTAAGCAATTTGCTTGGCGTATGCTTTCGATGCGAGCAAATTGCCAGCAAGACGTATTTTCAAGGAAGAAAGCAATTTGCTTAGCGTATGCTTTCGATGCGAGCAAATTGCCAGCAAGACGTATTTTCAAGGAAGTAAGCAATTTGCTTTTAGGAGGATGGCCCATGTCTGCTAACACCAACGCTGCTGCGTTGTCGTCCAATACGATCACGATCGAGCGGCTTAACAAAAGCTATGCCGACCACAAACCCGGCAGCATTCACTACATTATCAAAGACATCGACCTTGTCATTAAGGGCGGCGAGTTCTTCGTCCTGCTCGGTCCGAGCGGCTGCGGCAAGTCGACGCTGCTCAATATCATTGCAGGCTTCGTATCCAAATCCGGCGGCAACCTGCGGGTCGGTGACGAGGAGATCAGTAAGCCTGGACGCGAGCGCGCCGTTGTGTTCCAGCAGGCAGACTCCTCCCTATTCCCTTGGCTCACTGTACGTCAGAACGTCGAGTTCGGGCTGAAGATGAAGAAGATGCAGAAGGATCAGCGGCGTGCAATCTCGGATCGATTCATCCGTCTTGTCGGCCTGTTCGGGCACGAGAACAAGTTTCCGCGCGAGCTCTCCGGCGGCATGAAACAGCGGGTGCAGCTGGCTCGCGTGCTCGCCAACGATCCAGCCATTCTGCTCATGGATGAGCCGTTCGGCGCGCTCGACGCGATGACGCGGCGCACGATGCAGAAGGAGCTCAGCCAGATCTGGCAGGAAACGAACAAAACGGTTATTTTCGTCACGCACGATATTCAAGAAGCGCTTCTGCTCGGCGGTCGGATCGCCGTGATGTCGCATGGACCGAATGCACGAATTACCGATATTTACGATGTGCCGATGGGTTATCCGCGCGATGCCTCGCTGCCGGAATTCCAGGCGCTGCACCGTACGATCCAATCCCACTTCGATGCGGAGCTGGAAGGAGGCCTGCATCCATGAAACGAAGCCTCCTTCATAACAAATGGTTTACAGTCCCCGTGCTGTGGCTGTTCGCCATCTTCGCTTGGCAGATCGGCGCTTGGATCTATGGGCCGGAGATTATCCCAGGTCCAGTCGCAACTTGGAAAGGTGCGCAGGAGCTGCTCGAAGACGGTTCGCTCGTCAAATATATCGGCGTCAGCTTCTACCGCGTCTTCCTCGGCTGGGCGCTCGGCAGCCTGCTCGCGATTCCAGTCGGACTCGTCATCGGCAAAGTAACCGCTATCCGCGTATTCGCGGAGCCGTTCCTGAACTTCATTCGCTTCATTCCGCCGATTGCATTCATTACGCTGTTTCTCGTCTGGTTCGGCATCGGCGAGCAGTCGAAGGTCGCCCTTATCATGTACGCGACGCTGTTCATCGTCATGATGAATACGCTGACCGGCGTCCTGGCGGTCGAAGAGGATAAGATTCGCTCCGCTCGCAGCATGGGCGCATCGGAGTGGCAAATTCTAGTCCATGTCGTCATCCCGGCGACGACGCCTTACATCTTCACCGGCATCCGCTTGGCGATGGGCACGTCCTACATGGCCATTATCGGTGCCGAGATGATTGCCGCGAACGAAGGCGTCGGCTTCCTCATCTGGAACTCCCGGCTGTTCTTCCGCACCGACTGGATCTTCGTCGGCCTCATCAGCCTTGGCTTGATGGGTTTCCTGACCGACCGACTGGTTGGATGGATCGGCCGCAAGGCGCTGTATCGGTACGGCGTCATCAGTTCCGCGCCGATTAGGCGATAAACAATAATACCCCTGCCATGGCATTATGGCAGGGGTATTTTTTAACCTAATGCATTCAACTCGATCTCGAAGCCCAAGTCCTCGATCATCTGATGGTCCGTCGTAATCTCCTGCCCCGCAGTTGTGAGATAATCGCCTACGAAGAGGGAGTTGGCTGCGTATAAAGACAAAGGCTGCAGCGTGCGAAGGTTCACTTCTCTCCCGCCTGCGACACGAATTTCTTTGGACGGGCAGATGAAACGGAACAGCGCCAATACCTTCAACGCCTTCATTGCCGGTGTGCGTCCCGCTTTCTCGAGCGGCGTGCCCGGAATTGCATTGAGGAAGTTGATCGGAATGGAATCTGCATCCAGGTCCCGAAGCGCAAAGGCCATCTCTACAATTTCTTCGTTCGACTCTCCCATCCCGATGATGACGCCGGAGCATGGCGACATGCCGCTCGTCTTCACCTGCTCTACCGTATCTACCCGCTGATCATATGTATGGGTTGTCGTGATGGACGAATAATTGGACCGGCTCGTATTGAGGTTATGGTTATACCGATGCACGCCTGCATCCGCAAGACGCTGCGCTTGATCGCTCTTCAGAATACCAAGGCATGCACAAATCTTCAGCGGCATCGTTGCGCGAATTTCTTCTACCGCAGACACCACCTGATCCATCTCCCTCGACGTCGGACCTCTGCCCGAAGCCACGATGCAATACGTCCCCGCCTTGCGGGCCATCGCTTCACGTGCACCTGCAAGGAGGGTTTCGCGATCCAACATGGAGTATCGCTTCACCGGTGCAGTCGATACGATCGATTGCGAGCAATAGCCGCAGTCCTCGGGACAAAGTCCGCTCTTCGCATTGATGATCATGTTCAGCTTCACTTTGATGCCATAATAATGTTTCCTCACTTGAAAAGCCGCCTGCAGCAGCGGGAGCACCTGTTCATTCGGCGCATTCAGAACGGCTAATCCTTCTTCTACTGTCAAACACTCCCCGCGAAGTGCCTTATTTGCAAGTGACTGCCACGCGATTACACGGTCTGTCGTTTGGATGATCATCAGCTCCTATCCATATATGTTAACCTATATTTAATGATTATTGGTTAACAAACAGTCGTGACCAGTTTATCAAAGCCGGGAGCGGACGTAAAGACATTTTTAGGAAACCAAAAACACCCGTGTTATCCTCATCGGAACGCGGGTGTTTGGCGACTCGTTTATTTTCAATAGAAAACGCTGACGTACCGGCTCGCCTTCTCGCTGCTTCTCAACCTAATGATTAGAAGAGACATCGCAAGCGACGAGAGGAATACGAGAGCAAACCATGTCAGGCTGTGCGCCTTTACATCGCCGAGCGCATTCGAATATAAACTTAGGAACATGCCGTGCGAGCAGTATATCAATAAGCTGCTGTCCCGGAGCGCCTTAAAGTCGATCGACCAATTCGGCGATTTCTTGTGAAGCAGCATTTGGAATAAGAAGTACGTCGCCGGAAGCAGCATGATCACCATATTACAATCTCGAATGACGATGAATTGATTCAACAACACAACCTCGATGATCACGCCAACGATAGATAGCGAGAACCAAAGTCCTGGTCTCGCGTAGCGAACCGTCACCCTTCGCTCATACATATAGGCCCCTAATACCACATACACCAGTCCGAAGAACAGCCCGTTCCTCGTTGTTCCGAACCATTCCGAGTATTGAATCGCCAAACGGGAAAGCACCGTATCGTCGCCTAATACGCCGAAGTAGGCATCGCCAAACATGCCAATCACGTACAGCCCAATCGATAACAGCAGCAGCTTGGATAATGACATCATTCGAATACCGAAATAGAGCGCCGTTATGGCGAATAAAAGCGCAGGAAAATACCACAGGTGAAAGTGACCGCCCAAGAAAATAAAGTCTCTTAAATAGATCAAAATGGCGCGCAGCAGATCATGATCGTGCTCCTGATAGGAATGCGGGATGTCATATACGCCATAGATCAGACTCCAGACCAAGTAAAGGACGGCTATCCGTTTCGTATATTTAGCCCAATAACTGCCCGCTGACTTCGCAGCAGTCCGCTTGTCGTTAGTGGATATTTTGCTGAAAAATAAGTACCCCGAAGCGGCGAAGAAGAATGGTACCGCAACACGCGCTATCGTGTTCTCGAAAGCCAAGCTTATTGTCTCGTTCAACGAGAGCAGCGGCGTTGTATGAATACTGACAATCAGGATTGCAGCTATGAATTTCATGATGTCGAGGTTATTCAAATTGTTAACACGGTTCAAGACCCTCACTACCCTTTCCTTTCGTGGTAATAAAGGTCTATTTTATCATAGGTTAGAAAATTAAGGTTATTGTGTGGATAAAAAATACAATTGCAGCGTTTGATTTACTAGACTCTTGCTCCCGATGAAATTACTTCTTCGCTTTAATCGACAACCATTGCGGAAGGGCCGCCATCGGATTCGATCGCCAGTCGCATAAATCTTCAAGCTCTTCGGCTGAGAAGGAATCGACATCATGAATGGAATCGTCAATCCAGAACGAGCCGTCCTCCGCGAACATTTCTTCTATCTGGTCGAGCCGCAAACCTGCTGTAATCATGGCGTTCATCAAGTCTTGCATGCGCCAGTTGTACAGAGGTATATCATCAATAACAATCGGACCGGTTGCATCGTATGATTTGACGATCGTTGGTGTCTGGCTGCCCTTGTCGAACGGACGGTTAAATGGATGTACGTCCAGCATAAGGTACGTGCCACCGTCTGTGAGAATCCGATGAATGCTGCGATACATAGCAGATAGATCGTCAATCCAGACATGAACACCATTGGACGTGTATACCAGGTCATATGCATTGGAAGGAATCTCACCTAACGTCATCGTATTGTCGCAGATGAATTGAATATCCCAACCATGTTTAGCCGCAATTGCAGCGCTATTCGCTATTTGACGTTCGGATATATCGACGGACGTTACGGAGGCTCCCATCAGATGAAATGCAAATGCCGCATGGTTGTTGCCGCTTGAAGGGACACATATTCGTTTGCCTTCCAGCGTCGGACAAGCCTGCCGAAGCATGGCATAAGTCGCTGGATGGAATGCCGATTCCGGGTTGCGAATAATACCGGAAATCACCTCATCCGTTCGATAGATGGGATACCATGTTTCTGACCATTCGTTCCATTTATTAATAAGTTTCGCGTTAACCATTCTTAGCCCCCTCTTCTTCCTTGATAGGATAAGTTTACCAATATCCGAGGCGTTTGACTGGATCATTCATAATTAGAAATCATTTTTTACACAAAGACGCAAACACACAAACTCATCCCGTAACGGCCTGTCTGAAATGCCGCTTCGTTCCAGCTGTATTTTACTTGCTATAACATACATGTTATAACATATATATAGTGAGGGGGAGTTGGATGAAGCTGGATCAACATGTCGGGTTTCTTCTGTCGAAGACGCTTCGGCAATTGAATTGTTTGTTTAATCAGGAATTCAGCCAACACGGCATTACGAGCGAACAATGGTCCATACTGAAAAGAATGCACGAACAAGAAGGAAGCAGCATCAAGGATTTAGCCTTAGGAGTCGGGAAAGATCAGGCTAACGTGACTAGAATATTGGACGTGCTGGAGAAGCGGGGTCTGGTGGAACGATGCGCCAATCCGGATGATAAACGTTCCAGCTTGCTATATTTCACGGAAGAAGGGAAGAAACTTACCGAAACGTTAGTCCCTGCCGATGCGAAGGTGCATCAGATCGCAATCGACGGATTATCGGAACAGCAAATGGAGCAGTTCGCACAGATGCTGGCGGCAATCAATCACAATGCGCAGCAATATTTGACGAAATCGAAGAGTAGTTGATTAACGTAGTTGGTGACATCGAAACATGAATTGTCGCAGCTAGAGAAGCATAGAGAGAAGGAAATTCACAATGAACGACAAAGTTGTCATGCCGATCTGGATGTTTGGCGTATTCATCGTCATTATGAATACGACGATGTTTAACGTGTCCATTCCGAGCATTATTCAAGAGCTGCATATAACCGCGGATCTTGGTTCATGGATCATATCCAGTTACTCCATCGGGTACGCCTTATCCACCGTCATCTACAGCCGTTTATCAGACAGCATCCCGCTTCGGAAGCTTCTGTTAGTCGGCTTGACCATTCTGGGTCTGTCCTCCGTCATCGGGGTGTTCGCAACCGACTTCAGCATGCTGCTGACCGTGCGAATTCTGCAATCGGCCGGCGCCGGTACGATGGCAGGTCTCGGGCTCGTCATGGCAAGCCGTTACATCCCTTACGATCGTCGGGGAAGAGCGATTGCGATGATCTCGACTGGCAGTGCGATGGCTTTTGGTTTTGGCCCGATCATCGGCGGCATTATCGGAGAATATATCGGCTTTAACGGGCTGTTCGCGGTTACTTGCCTTATTCTGCTCGTGCTTCCGGTGTTGATGCGCTTACTGCCGAAAGAAGAGAAGAAACCTGTCCAATTCGACGTGGTCGGGGCACTCTTAACGATTATCAATGCAGCGTCGCTGCTCATTGCCGTCATGCAGCGTTCCGTCTATTGGTTCATCGGAAGCGTGATCTCCATTGCGGTGCATGCTTGGTACTTGAAAGCCGTTAAGAAAGAAACGTTCATCAATCCGAAGCTGTTCTCGACCAAAGATTACACCAAGCTCACGTTGATCGGGTTCTGCGTATTGGTGCTGAACTTAGGCAATCTATTCCTTATGCCGCTGGCCTTGGCCAACCTGTCTCATGAATCTACCCTCGTCATTGGACTGACGATTGCGCCTGGCGCTATTCTGTCCGCCTTGTTAGGCCGCTTCGTCGGCCGCTGGATTGATCGTTACGGGAATATCCGATTCCTGCTAGCTGGACAAGCGATATTGGCGATCGTATTGGCCGTATTCTCATTCGCCATTGAAGTCTCGCCTATCGTCATTCTGTGCGGGTACTTATTATTCTCGCCTTCATTCTCGGCGACGCTGTCTTCGCTCAATAACGAGACATCGCACATTCTGCCCAAGCAGTTGATCGGGTCCGGAATGGGATTGATGCAGCTCATTCAATTCTTCGGCGGATCGATCTCGGTTGCGGTGTGCGGCATGATTCTGACGATGCAGAAGAGTATCCCGCTAGGCTTAGCCTATGAGCATGTCTATCGTGTGCTGCTCGTCGTATGTCTGCTCTCCCTGACCGTCTCGGTATGGTACAAACTGTCCGCGAGCAAGTCGGAGAAGCTTGTGCAGGCGACGGCTTAATCGGGATTGATCTATCCATCTACGTTAGGGCATCACAACATACTCATCTACAAGAAACAGGGCATACCACCTCATGGTGATATGCCCTTGCACTTCGTTTCGTACCCACTCAGCCATATGCGGACTACACAATCGCCTGCCACAAGCCGCCGCCCGGAAGCGGGCATCTGCGCTGCTTCAGCTTGGCGACGACCGGGATAATGCAGCCGCAAGCCTGACAGGTGATGCCGTTCACCAGCTTCGGACAAGTGCTGCATGCCGCGAGCCGTGCCGCATATGCTTCGTCGCTTACACACAGCTCTGGCGACGAGAACATCGGACTAGCCAGCAGCCGCTCTATCTGTGCGTCGGTTACCTTGTACTCCTCGCGGCAGCCTTTGCAGCCGGAATCGCCTGTCGTTCGGTTCATCGCAGCCCGTTCCCGTTACACAAGCTCGAGCGTCGTAACCGACATCGCAGGCAGCGATACGGTCAGCACGCCATCGTTAATCGAGAACTCCGAGAAAGTCTTCGGCTTCACGTTGTCCGGTTGATCGAATGTATTATGCGCATCGATCTTGTCAGCCGTAATCGTCGTTCCTGTTACGGAGAACGAGGCATCTGCCAGGCCGCGAAGGTCGATTGTCACTTCAGCGGATGCCTGATGATTCAGATGGCACAAGCTGATATGAATCTTGCCTTCACCATCTTTCGATGCAGTCGACGTAACGGCCGGAATCTCGCCTTTGCCTTCGAAGCTGTAAGCTCCGCCGTCCAGCTCCAGATCAATCCGTTCCGCGTCTTGGTGCACTTTGTACATATCGAATACGTGATACGTTGGCGTCAGAATCATCGACTCGCCTTCGGTCAGAATGACGGCCTGCAGCACGTTGATCGTCTGTGCAATGTTCGCCATCCGCACGCGTTCGTTATGTTTGTGGAATATATTAAAGTTAATGCCCGCCACAAGCGCATCGCGCAGCGTGTTCTGTTGGTAGAGGAAGCCTGGCACCGTGCCTGGCTCGACATCGTACCAAGTGCCCCACTCATCGACGATGAGGCCGATCCGTTTCGAAGGATCATACTTGTCCATGATTGCGCTGTGGCGCGTGATGAGCTCGTCCATGAACAGCGTTTTGCGAAGCGTCTCGAACCATTCTTCCTCGGAGAAGCCTGTCGCAGACCCCTTGTGCTCCCATACGCCAGGCACCGTATAATAGTGAAGCGTAATGGAATCCATGAAGCGATGCGCTTCGCGCATGAGCACTTCCATCCAGTTGTAATCGTCCACGTTCGGACCGCAGGCGATTCGATGGATCTGGTTGCCGTCATAGTTCCGTACGTAGGTCTGGTATTGGCGATACAGATCCGCATAATACTCCGGACGCATATTGCCGCCGCAGCCCCAATTCTCATTGCCGACGCCGAAGTATTTGACCTTCCATGCTTCTGCATGACCGTTCGCCGTACGAAGCGCCGACATCGGCGATTCGCCTTGGAAGGTCAGATACTCGACCCACTCGGACATCTCTTGCACCGTACCGCTGCCTACATTGCCGTTAATGTACGGTTCGCACTCCAGCTGGCGGCACAGCTCCATAAATTCATGCGTTCCGAAATGGTTGTTTTCAACCACGCCGCCCCAGTGCGTATTGATCATCCGTTTGCGCGATTCGCGTGGTCCGATTCCATCCATCCAATGGTACTCGTCTGCGAAGCATCCGCCAGGCCAGCGAAGAACCGGAATCTTGATCTGCTTGAGCGCGTTCACGACATCATTGCGAATACCGTTCGTATTCGGAATAGAAGAATCTTCTCCGACCCAGATTCCTTCATAAATACATCTGCCTAGATGCTCGGAGAAATGTCCATAAATATTGCGGTCAATCGTCCCGCGGCCAATATCAGCGTTCAATATACCTTTCAGCGCCATGTTGTGCACACTTCCTCTATTTTAAATTCGTACTCTCTATTCTCAATTCGCATTGCTGCAACTGAACAAGCCAAAGGATACCGGCTCTGCATCGGAGCCGGTATCCTCCTTGGCTAACGCCAAGCTAATTTCTCTTCTCATATTCGAAGTATTCGAAATCCGCATGCCCGCCGATCGTCTTCGTCGCGTAATTGAACAAGCCGATGCGGTAGCCCATGAAATGCTGAAGCAAATACTTCATCCGCAGCGGATAACCGATCGGGATCCACGCTTCTCCGTCCGCAGAATAGAAGAAGTGCGCGATGTCGGAGCTTTCTTCGAAGTTGAATACGATTCGCAGATAGATATGATTGCCTTCATATCGAATCTTCTCCACTGCAACCTCTTCGCCATCGTCACCTTTGACACACATCGCGACATAATGCGCGCCTTCCTCACCTGCGAGAATGCCAACCGTACCGTAATAGTGCTGCAATGCCACCAAACCAGCGCGGTCGCCCGGCTTCATGCCGCCGAATTCCATCTTGGTCACACCGCTGCAGGCAGGGCCTTCCGTTCGCTGCGTTAGCGTGTTGCGCGCGAACTCCACGCTGCGTGCCGTATACCCCGTCGTAAGCCGCAAATAGCCAGGACGCTCCGTTACTGACCACAGAGCATGGTCCGGGTTATGGTTCCACTGCCACTGAAGCGCGAGCTTATTGGCTGCGTACTCGAACGAATCGCTCGCCACGAGCGGCTTCGCCTCCTTCTGCGGCAGCGGCACTTCGAACGAATGCGGCACCTTGCCATCGATGCCGAACACCGGCCAATCATCCTCCCAAGATACCGGAACGACGCAAGGAATGCGTCCGACCGAGCCATGGTCCTGGAATAGCACGGCGTACCATTCGCCGGTCGGCGTATCTACAAGTCCACCTTGTGCAACGCCGTTGTTCTGGTAGTCCAAATGATCATCAAGCACGATGCGATGCTCGTAAGGACCCAGAAGCTCACGGGAACGGTAGCATACCTGTCTGCGGCGACCGTTGCCAACGCGAGGCCATTCAATAAAGAACAAATAATAATAGCCGTTAAGCTTGTAGGCATGGCAGCCCTCTGCACGCAGCCCCATTCCTTCGGTCTCGCCCTCTAACAGCAGCTGATTAATGCCGTCCGCCTTCAACGCCTTCGCATCTGCCGTCAGCTCCGCAATACGGATTCGGCCGTTGCCATGGAACACATAGACGCGGCCGTCCTCATCGAATAGTACGCTCGGGTCATGATGCAGTCCTGGGATGACATAGCGCTCCCATGGTCCATTCTCGATATCCGTCGTCTGATAAACGTAATATTGGTTCGTATCAAGACTTGAGAAGCTCAAGTAGAACGTGCCGTCATTGTAGCGCAAGCTCGTTGCCCACGAGCCTTTGCCATAAATGTGCTTACCATCCATCAGATTGTGCATATCGTTATCTTCGAACGTGTCATACGCATAGTTCACGAGCTCCCAATGCATGAGGTCTTCCGATTTCATAATCGGACAACCAGGCATCGAGTGCATGCTGGTACTGGACATATAGTAAGTGGAGCCAACGCGGATGACGCTAGGATCCGGAACATCTGCCCAAATAATCGGGTTCGTAACCGTTGTTGTCGTCTTGATCATTGCGTTCTCCTCCTTCTCGGAAGGGCTGCTACGTTCGATTAAGAACCTGCAACCTCCAGCACATTCCAATACGACTGCTTCGGCTGATGCGCCGTATCGAACAGGAACGGCCAATTCTTCCGCCCTCTTACCGGGAAGCCATCGAGCCACGTATAATCATCTGCCGCACCCCAGAATGTAACGGACGTGATATGCTCGCTGTATTCTTTGAGCACTTGGAAAAATTGCTTGTACCGCTCTGCCTGCAACGCCAACATTTCCTCGGTTGGCGCGACCAGATCCGTACGGCGGTCTTCATGTTGGAACACAGAGACGTCGAGCTCTGTAATATGCAGCTTCACGCCAAGGCTCGCATAACGCTCGATCGCCTCTCGAATCTCGTCAATCGCCGGATGGTATAGGCTCCAGTGCGCTTGCAGCCCAATCCCATGAATCGGCACGCCTTTATCGAGCAGCGACTTCACGAGCGTATAAATTTTCTCCCGCTTCACAGGGTTCGATTCGTTGTAATCGTTGTAGAACAGCAGCGCATCCGGGTCGGCTGCGTGCGCATATTCGAACGCTTTGGCGATGAAGTCTTCCCCGATAATATCGAGCCACTTCGATGGACGCAGCAGCTCATCGCCGTTATCGGACACCGCTTCGTTCACAACGTCCCATGCGTAGATTTCGCCTTTATATCGCGATACAACGGTTTCGATGTGCGATTTCATCCGAGCAAGCAGCGTATCCCGGTCAACTGTACTGCCATCCTCATTCGTAAACATCCATGGCGATGTCTGATTGTGCCACACGAGCGTATGACCTCTGACCCCCATGCCGTTCGACTTCGCGAATGCGACCAGTTGATCTGCGGCATCGAATGTGTATTGATCTTCAGTCGGATGCACGCGCTCGAACTTCATCTCATTTTCTGCCGTAATGCTATTGAAATGATAAGCAAGAAGCTCGCGTTGCGCTTGAATCGTACGCGGATTAACAGCCGCTCCGATCAAGAAGTGCTGTTGGAATGCCTCATGCAGCTTTGCATTCATGGTTACGCCCCCTTAATGTAATGAACATTAGTGACCTGCTAACTGTCTTGCTTATAAAGGTAGTTCAAAAAGCACCTTCTCGGTGCTGAAAACCGCGCTTTTTGAACATGCACTAAAAGTGTAGCCGCCTCGTAGACTCGCAACAACCCTACGAATCATAGTTTGATCCCCTTCGATTTATAGGTACAGTCAGAAGTCTGTTAATATGTGGCAGAATGATTCCGCTCACAGCGAGCCGTACGCAAAAAAACCGCCCCAATGGGCGGCGGTTTACATGGTTTTCGCTAAGCTTCGTTGATCCTGCGTACGTAGATGACATAGCAGCCGCGGTCCTCATCGACCTCCGTCGATGTCGTCAGCATCGAGCCGTGTTCGGAAACTTGAACGATATCCTTCAGCAGCAGACGGATGACTTCGTAATGCGTTCGATATGGCATCGCAGCGAGCAGCCTGCCGCGTTCATTCGGCTTTCTGAATTCGACATGGATACCTCGTCCACGATAATTCACCTCATCGTAGTAAGGCTCATTGCTGCCGGTTGGACGTACGAGCAGAATCTCCTCTCCGTCATTCATTTCATTGGATATAAGCTCATATTGGACGCCGCCAGCGATCAGATACGTACATAGCTGCCTCGCATACATTTCATCGATCCCTGCATCATGTGCACGATAGGCCAGCAGCGGCTCATAGTGTCCGTCGCCATGGTCTATGTAATAGGTCAATCGGTCCATATGCTATCACTCCTTCGTTGGTTCTATTTTACATACATTGGCAAGGGAATTTCCCCTAATCCCGAATCATATATGGTATAACTAGTAAGTAGCATTTCTATTCTATTGCCTTAGGAGATACTTGTTCATGAACAATCGTTTGACCAAAAAAGTTATGCTGAGCATCTCCGGCGCCGCTCTCGCGGCAACGATGACCGGCTGCAGTCAGTCGTATCCCAAGCCTTCAACACCGCCGCCTAACGACGGAACTTGCAAAGAATGGGAATGGAACAGCAAGGACGCCGCTTATCAATGCGACGACCGAGGCTCTTCCCACTACGGCTCCTACTATTATAACAATCGTTACTTCACATCACGCTCCACATTGCGGAGCAGCAGCGACTATCAATCGTACAAGTCGACCCTGAAGCCTAAGAGCTCCGGATTCGGCAAAGGCAGTTCTGTGTTCGGGAGCTGAGATCGCGATGACGAACGACTTCCATCGGCAACGCAGTCGATTCTATGACAGCATACCAGACTATTGGGCAGATTTGTACGGGCAAGAATATTCGCTCTATGACGTGCGCGAGTTGTCCTTGGCAGAGGTGCTGCGCATTCGAGAAGCGACTCATCGGATCGGACATCTATTCGCCAGAACGGCTTCGCTTCTTCGCACTGTCGATGACGACACGCTGCTGAGTCTCGGGTTTCCCGCCGCAGCCTTGTCGTACATCAGATTGCACAAGCTGTCCGTCGAGAGTGTAATTGCCAGACTGGACCTTGTGAAATGCGGCGATACGTACAAATGCATTGAAATCAATGCAGATACCCCGACCTTCATTAAGGAGGTTCATCAGATTAATGGTATCGTCTGCGATCATTTCGACTTGCACAATCCGAATGAGGGCTTCGAGAAGCAGCTCGCCCTTGCGGTAGAAAGAGCGATTGTGGAGAGCCTCGATGGATTAGCGCTCGGCCACACGCCGAATGTCGTGTTCACCGCACATGCCGACCATATCGAGGACTACTACACGACGCAATATTTGATGAGCCTGACGCAGCTGCCGTCTCGTTTCGTTGCACTGGACCAGCTTCAGATTATTCAGGACGACGGTCTGTATGACGATAGAGGAACCCGCATCGACGTGCTGTACCGTCAGACGTTCCCGGTGGAAATTATGCTGGAGGACGCCGATGAGGAAGGCAACCCCATTGGTCAGTGGCTGCTGGAGCTCGTCGAGCAGAACAAGCTGGCCGTTATTAATCCGCCCTCCTCGTTCCTGCTGCAATCCAAAGCCGTACAGGCGGTCATCTGGGGATTGCACGAGGAGCAGAGCCCTTACTTCACAGCGGAGGAGCATGCATGGATCAAGGAGCATTGTCTCCCTACTTATCTAGAAGCAGATACGTTCCTAGAGCGACAATGCTGGCATGTGAAGAAACCGGCTTTCGGCAGAGAAGGCGATACGGTGCAAATTAGGGACGGAAGCGGAAAGGTCGTAACAGAGGATCGGAGCATCACTTACGCGAATCACCTGTCCGTCTATCAACAATACGTCGAGCTGCCGCAAGCGCAATACCGCACAGAGAACGGAGTTCAGCACGGATCCTGTCTAATCGGCAGCTTCCTGATCGGCGGCCGGGCAGGTGCAATCGGGATGCGCATCGGGGACATGATTACGAATAACGGATCCTATTACTTGCCCATCGGCATACGCAAATAAAAGAAGGGATGTTACTGTTTCATGAATAATCAAACGAATTTATATTGGGATTTCATCTCTTATTCACTCGTCGGACTCGCCATTCTGCTCGTCGGCTTGCTGCTGTTCGAGCTCACCACGAAGACGAAGGAGTTCGCCCTCATCTTCCAAGGGAATGCCGCTGCCGGACTGTCGCTCGGCGGAAGACTGGCAGGTCTGGCGATCGTCGTGCGGGCGGCGGCCGAGAATTCGGTGTCGCTGAAGGATATGGTGCTATGGGGAGCGATCGGGGTTCTGGCACTTGTTATTCTATATTACATTACTGAACTGTTCACGCTGTTATTCGGACGCATCCTCAAGGTCAACGTCACATTAAGCTCAGCCGTCGATAACAACAATATTGCGGTCGGACTGCTCATTCTGTTCATCTCCATCAGCGTCGGAATGGTCATTGCCGGCTGCCTGTCTTACTACCCGGAATGAGAACTCTTCAATAGCGACGAGTCCCACCGACGGGGCGAAATAATAGCGGTTTGATAGGGATGAGTAACTCTAGTGTAAATGTTCCGACCGACATGCAATAGGCCATCCACAGGGATGGCCTATTGCATGTTTATCGATACATTTGCACATACCACATTTTGAAACCATGACGCTCATAAAATCCGACTATGCTTCTCCAATCTACGTTAGATGAACCAACGAGTGCATGGGATACACCGTTGGACTCCGCTTCACCAATGATATGGTCGACCAATCGATGTCCGACTCCATCGCCCCTGAAATCGGGGTGGACGTATACTTCGTAGATTTCTAGGAATTGAGCATCTAGTGGGAATACAGGATATTGAGACGTTTGGACTGCACCGTGCGTGTATCCAATAACTAGACCATTCTCTTCAGCAACCCAGAAGTAATTACCTAATCGCTGAGCAATTTTATCCTCTTGGGATGCAGGATATGCAAATGTAACGGCTTCGTCCGACCATTGTTGCGACAAGGCTGCCACTTGAGGTACGTCAAACCTTGTACATTTTCTAATCGTCACCATCGTTATGCCTCCAGACTTCGCATTCTACTGTCTATGCCGAAATCTATTTACCCTCCGACTACAACCCGGTATCTGGAAGCCTGAAGATTGAACATATGCGCATATTTGCCATTAAGCCGCATGAGCTCGTCATGCGAACCTTGCTCGATAATGCGCCCGTTCTCCATCATGTAGATGCGATCCACCATTTTGGTCGTCGACAGTCGATGCGAGATGAAGATAATCGGCCGGTTCTCGGCCTTCTCAAGCATGACCTGATTGAGATGATATTCGCTCATCGGGTCCAGAGCGCTGGAGGGCTCATCCAACAGAATGAGAAGCGTTGGCTTCGCGAACACCCTCGAGATCGCAACCTTCTGCCCTTCACCGCCGGACAGCTCTACGCCCGAATCATCGAACTCCCTCGTAATCGAGGTATCCGTTCCCATGGGCAGCGAGTGCAGCTTATCCCCGAAGCCGCTTTTCTCCAGCGCCAGCCTAGCCTTCTCGGAATCTTCGGGGGAGCAATGCTGCATCAGAACATTCTCGGACAAGGTGGCCGCGAACAACTGATGATCCTGGAATACCGAACTGAACTTCATCCGATAATCATCCAGCTTGAACGAATCGATCGACATGCCGTTCAGCCGTATTTCGCCGGAGCTCGCATCGTACAGACGCATGATCAACTTCGTCAATGTTGTCTTGCCCGCGCCATTATAACCGACAATTGCGATTTTCTCGCCTGGACGAATGGTGAGATCGATGTCTTGAAGGATCGCTGATCCTGACTCGCTATATCGGAATGATACCTTCTTCAATTCTAATCCAGTGAAACGGTCGGGCACTGCCAATGGGTCGTCGGCATCCTTCATCTCATTCGGCTGATCCAGGAAGCTCCTTAATTTCTCGATATACATGCTGTTCTCTTGCATCTCGCTGACCAGCGACGTCAGATATTGCATATTGCCCTTGAGACGCCAACAAGAATTCAGCAATGTAACCGCGCTTCCGTAGCTTAACGTCCCTTTCACCAGCGCCATGAAGACGACGTAGATGACATACAGTCCGCCTAAGATCAATTCGTTGAAGAAATAATCCGATGTGAAATTGATCCAGAACTGCTTCTTCGAATGCTTGCGAACGATTCCGTGCATCTCGTCATGGGTTTGGGAAAATTCTCGAAAGAACTTCTCTTTGATCGAATAGAGACGCAGTTCCTTCGCATAATCGGCCAGGTAGAACAACCGCTTCAAGTAGATTCGTTTGCGATCCTTCTCGTTGAGCTCCATGCGCATAGCGAATCGGACTTTGTTAGCCAACATACTGAAGAGCATGGTCGCCAAGAACGATACCAATATGAACACCAGCCCGAGCTTATCTACGAATAAGAAGAAGCTGACGGACGTCACGATGACCGTGATCGATTTGCAGATGTTCTTGATGTTGTTGATCGTTGCATCGATTCGATTGCGTGCATCGTTGGCGCTCCACACATATTCATTGTAATAAACAGGATCATCATAATTGCTCAGATCCGTCTGAACGGCTTTCGTGTAGAGATCCATTCTAATCTTCTGATACAGCAATTCTTTGCCTTTGGGCTCAACACTTTGAAAATAAATGCTATCCAGTACAAAACAGCCGGCGATGAACAGAACCGTAAGTCCGATATAAAGGGCGACAGTCGAGAAAGAGGTTCCATATTGCACGCTATCGAATACGAACTTAATCAGTAAGACATGCTCGATAAAAATCTCGATTTCTTGGAGGCATGCATACAGACAAGTAAAAATAATATATTTGCGCGAATACATCAATCCGTATTTCATAATAAACCAGTTATTCTGCATGACCCGAGCAAAGCTCTGCTTATTAGGCTTCATGTCGATTCGCCACCTCTACCAGCTCTTCCTGATCTACATATTTCTCTGCCTGCTTCAGGAACAGCTCTGCGTATTTCCCTTGCCGATGCATCAATTCGGTATGCGTGCCTGACTCCTGTATGCTGCCATCCTCCAAATAATAGATTCGATCAGCAAGCATGGCCGATGACATGCGATGCGAAATGATGACAACGGCTTTATCTTCGCAGGCTTCAAGCATGCTTTCGAAAATCTCATATTCCGCGATTGGATCCAATGCGCTCGTAGGCTCATCCAGAATCAGAATTTCAGCGGGCTGCGCAAAAATGCGCGCGATTGCGATTTTCTGAAACTCGCCGCCTGATAGAACGACCCCTTCATCGTCAAATTCCTTCGTTAACATCGTATCGATCCCGCGCGGCAGCGTGGCTACTTTATCGTACACTCTGCTCTTCTTCAGCGCTTCGATCACAAGTTGACGATCCGCCTCGCTCTCCGCTTCGCGCATCAACACATTCTCGGCGATCGTCATCGAGAAGATTCGGAAGTCCTGGAACACCGTTCCGAACATCGCACGATAAGACATCAGATCCAGCTCTTTGATATTGCGACCGTTCAGCACGATTTCTCCCGCAGTCGGATCATACAATCGCATCATGAGTTTGATCAGCGTGGATTTGCCGGCTCCATTATGGCCGACCAACGCGATCTTCTCATTCTTGTTAAGCTCGATCGTAATATTGCTTAACGTTGCCGATTCCGCTCCGCCATAGGTGAATTGCAGATCGCGGAATACCAGTTGCTGCAGTTGCGGCGGGTTAATCATGTTTGGTTCCGTTTGCTCTGGAATCTCCGACTCATAACGAAGAAAAGACTTCAGATTGTCGATAAAGATACCGTTCTTGTTGATTTCTACTACGCTATCGGACATTCGGATAAGCGACCATGCTCCGCTGACCATGGCGGTGCCAAGGACGACGAAAGAGCTGATCGAGATCGACTGCTTTACGATAGCTAGATAAGCGCCGTACAGCAGAACGCCTTGGAAGATGAGTGTAAAGGTGAGGAATATTTTGAAGAAAGAGATTACGCCCGCTCGAATGCGATACTTGTGAATCGTAGCGATGACGCCGTCATATCCCTCTTGATAAGTGCTCCTCAGGACAGAGAAAATCCGGGACAGACGAATCTCCTTGGCATAGTTGGATAAGTAGATGACACGGTTGACATAATCCATTTTCCTTTGGTAAGGCACGAATTCCTCGTTTTGTTTGAATTGCAGACGATTAAGCTTTTTGCCGAAATAGAAATTGCCCACAATCGGAAGCAGCGCGAACAAAACAACCCATGGATCGATAGCATACATGACGGAGAAGATGCTGATTGTTGCGAGGGAAGAGAATATAATTCTCGAGATGCTGTCAAGAACGGCGCTCGTCCGCTTATCGGCCTCTTGAATGGCTTTGGTATATTTGTTATAAAACTCATGATCCTCGAAACACTTCAATTCCACGGTGGAAGCCTTGCGGAATAGGATGAGATACAGCTTCTCATAGATCGTAAGATCGCTGATCGGTTTGAAGCGCTGCACGTACCAATGGTCCAGCAAACTTAGAACGAGCAGCATGGCTAGCGTAATAAGAATGAAATTGACGATTTGCTGAAAGTCTCGTTCCATCGAGATGGACTCGATGATGTACTTCATGAAGTAAACCGCAAAGAATACGTTCGTAAACTGCCTGCAGGCCTGCACAGTGAAATCGATGATGACCCGCTGCGGATGGATGCGCCATGCGAGTTGAAGCACGAATAGATTGTTCGCGATATTCTCTTTCGCATGGTGCAATGCAAGACTGATCTTCCCCAATGTAGTTCCTTCCCCCTCTAGTCTCTAATGTACCTGTGAACAGTAATTGAAATTAGCTGCACCAGTATGTCACAATGTACTACATGGATAAATGGAAAAACAACCCTTCAAAACCTATATTTAACCTTACGAATTATATACAAATAAGGTGCTGTCTGATTGACAGCACCTTTAAACGATTGATATTGCTTCTTATTATAACGACGAAGCCCTACTTGCCTGATAGAGAGCTGACAACCTGTCGGATAACGACAGCAATCCTGTTATAGCAAGGAATAAGATTGTCCGGCTTCTACCTTTATAGACCGGACGCCTTCGCCTGCCCCTCGGATATGACAGACTCCGTTGTGTTCGGCTGTGATCATGGCAGACTTCAGCTTGCCATCCTCCCATGCGAGATCGACTGTGTATCCGCCGCGGGCACGCAGGCCCCGAACATGTCCTTCCCGCCACGCTTCAGGAAGCGCCGGGAGCAGATGAACGATTCCGCCATGGCTTTGAAGCAGCGCTTCAGCAATGCCCGCGGTGCCGCCGAAGTTCCCATCGATCTGGAATGGAGGATGATTATCGAACAAGTTAGGCAAGGTCGAGTGAGCAAGCAAGGCCAGCACATTCTCATGAACCTTGCCGCCATCCTGCAGGCGAGCCCAGAAGTTGATGATCCAAGCACGGCTCCAGCCGGTATGCCCTCCTCCATTAGCAAGCCTGCGCTCCAACGTTACTCTCGCGGCAGCTGCAAGCTCCGGCGTTCCTTCAACGCTGAACTGCTCACCCGGATATAAGCCGAACAGGTGGGATATATGCCGATGACCCGGCTCCATCTCTTCGTAGTCTTCCATCCATTCTTGAATCTGTCCGTGGCGGCCGATGGCTGGCTGCGGGATGCTGTTCAACGCTTCCTGCAGCTGCCATGCGAATCGATCATCGACCTTCAGCAGCTCCGCGCTCTCGATGCAAGCCGTGAACAAGGCGTGAATAATCTGGAAATCCATGGACGCGCCGACGCATAATACACCAGATTCGCCGTTAGGGAGCCTGTACGTGTTCTCCGGCGACACCGAAGGACATGTCACGAGCTGACCATTCGGAACTTCGATCATATAATCCAATAAGAAGGTTGCAGCCTCCCGCATGGTCGGATATACCTTCTCGAGGAATGCTTTATCGCCGCTGTAAGCATAATGCTCCCATAGATGCAGACACAGCCATGCAGCGCCCATCGGCCAGAACGAGGCTGGCATATATAGATCCTGCGGAGCCGTATCCGCCCAAATATCGGTGTTGTGATGGGCCGTGAATCCCCGGCAGCCATACATGACCTGAGCCGTAACGCGTCCTGGCTCTCGCATGCGCTCAATCAGATCGAACAACGGGAGGTGGCATTCGGCCAGGTTGCAATTCTCGGCCAGCCAATAATTCATCTCGGCATTAATATTAATGGTATATTTGCTATCCCATGGCGGGAGGAAGCTGTCGTTCCATATTCCTTGAAGGTTCGCAGGCAGCGAGCCCGGCCTGCTGCATGCAATAAGCAGATACCGACCATATTGGAAGTAGAGCGATACGAGTCCAGGATCATCTTCGCCCTGCTGGACACGTTTCAGCCGTTCATCCGTAGGCAGCTCGATGTGCTTGTCCTCGGATCCGTTCGATAGGCTGAGCTCCACGCGATCGAAGAGTGAGCGATAATCCGCCACGTGCCGCTCCAGCAGCTCTGCGTAACTTCTCTGCGCAGCTGCATCCAACTGCTGTTTGCATAGCGCCTCGGGGTCATCCGAGCGGAAGGTTGTTCCTCCCGCGATCAGCAGCGTTACCTGATCAGCCTTGTCCACGATCAGGTGCTCGCCGATCGTCTTGCAGCTTCCTCCCTCTGCAACGGCTTTCAATATGCCTCGGAATTGTCCGCCGCCTTCGCCCCCGCAGACGCCACGCATCACTAGGCCATCCTGTCCCCAGCTTTCGATGCGCTCCACATAGCGATAATTTCCCCGGTTGAAACGCGCTTTGAAAGAGATGCTGCCCGGCCGGTC
Source organism: Paenibacillus sp. CCS19 (assembly GCF_033239625.1). Classification (NCBI taxonomy): domain Bacteria; kingdom Bacillati; phylum Bacillota; class Bacilli; order Caryophanales; family Paenibacillaceae; genus Paenibacillus; species Paenibacillus sp. CCS19. The sequence goes on along the minus strand of NZ_BTCK01000002.1, from coordinate 303,368 downwards.
AGCAGTCAATCGAACGACAAGCACTTGATCCGGATAGCTGGAGAAATACTCACGCGTATATTGAACTTCGTTACTGACATAACTAACGGTAGCAATTCCGCGCTGAAGATCGAGATTACGGACATATTGTTGAACCTCTTGGCCCTGGTTACTGAAGTAAAGGTCCAGATCGCCAAGCGGCAAGTAATGACGCTGCGCTTCTGGCAATCCTTGCAAAGCCATAGCCGTTAGCTCCTGCGCCTCCGCCAGCCTTCCTGCCATTAATAATTCACGGATTGCGGGAAGGTTCGGCAGCGCATCCGGGTTATTACGATCCCTTGGACCTCCATACCAGACGGAATCCTCATTCAATTGAATCTTCTCATGTCCGACTCTTCCGAATACCATGCCGCCTAGACGTCCGTTGCCAATCGGAAGCGCCTCGTTCCAATTCGCCGCATGCTGTTTATACCAGAGCTTATATTGTTTATTGTCTACCGATGTATGCGTCATTCGAGCTTCACATCTCCATTCATGAAAGGTATGTGCCGATATTCTGTATTCTTTTCTTGGGAGGAATGAAGGGTTATCGATAACTTCCTTCACATAATGATGTTGTATTTCATTATCATGGACATAGACGAGGCGCTGATCCATAGCTTTCACCTCATCGCATTGAACAAATTGTATCGGTTAAACAAGGAGAAAACCACCCTCTATCTTATTGATATATCTCAAATATTATATATCATTCGCCGCTAGTCTTGCGGGGAAAACGTTATTCTTGGCTTGTCGGTTCAACAGCCTGACAATTCACCGATTGACGCCTGTTAACCGATCGGCATTCTTCCAATCTATTGAATTTTTGTGAAGATATCTTTATCATTGGTACATCTTGAAATATGAACGACAATAATAATTCATAGAAATAGGTGACCAAATGGACATCATTGCTGCCAATCACCTGACGAAGTCCTACCGTCAATATCGCCGTTTTCCCGGCTTTATCGGTTCCGTCAGAAGCTTGTTTACGAGGCAGTTCACGGAAGAAACAGCCGTGAACGATATCTCATTCACGATCCGCGAAGGCGAAGCCGTCGGCTATCTGGGCCCGAACGGAGCTGGCAAGTCTACCATGATCAAAATGATGACCGGCATTCTCGTTCCGACCGCTGGCGACATCCAAGTGCTCGGAGCCGTTCCGCACGAAGCCCGCAAAACGAACGCGCGCCAGATCGGCGTTGTCTTCGGCCAGCGAAGTCAACTGTGGTGGGATTTGCCGGTGACGGATTCCTTCGATCTACACAAGACCATCTATCAGATTCCTGAAACGAGATTCAAGGAAAACCTTCAAATGTGCATGGAGCTGTTATCCATCCATGAGTTCGTCGAGAAGCCCGTTCGCCAGCTCAGTCTTGGCCAACGCATGCGGGTGGAGATCGCTATGGCATTGCTGCACGAACCTCGCATTTTATTTCTGGACGAGCCAACAATCGGTCTTGATGTCATGGCGAAGGATCAGATTCGTCATTTCCTGCGCATGGTGAATCGCGAGCGCAAAGTTACGATCCTGCTGACGACTCACGACATGAAAGATATCGAGGAGATATGCCCGCGGATGATTGTCGTGAACAAAGGAACGCTCGTCTACGACGGCTCCGTGGAGGAGCTTCGGGCAAGGCTTGGGAACGAACGGCGCGTCGTCATCGATTTCCGCGAAGATCCAGGGGCGCTCGATATGCCAGGCATCACGCTGCTCCAGGAGGAAGGTCTTCGGAAGACTTATCTCGTTTCACGGAGCGATTCCACCGTATTCGAGCTTGTGAACCGAATTGCTGCCCGGTACCCGGTCGAGGATGCATCGATCGAGAGCGCGGATATCGAGTCGGTCATCCGCCGCTTATATCGCCAGTTGGCCGATGAGGAATCGATCGGCCGACAAATCGGGTAAAGGCGGTGAACGGATGACACCTTATATCCTATTTATGACCAAGTCGTTCACGAGCCAATTAGCCTACCGCTCCGATGTATGGCTGCGGCTGCTCGGGAATTATTTTGCCATATTGATTCAAGTTGAGATCTGGCGCTCCGTTATAGGAAAGGGCGAATCCTTCGGCGTTACGATTGATCAGATGATTACTTACAGCATCCTCAACACGCTGCTCGTCGCGCTTCTCTTGCACGGCATCAGCGGCAAGGTTGACGGCAGTCTCAAATCCGGCAGCATTGCAGTTGAGCTTATCAAACCGCTCTCTTATCCGTTGTACCTATTATTCGATGCGCTCGGCCAAACGCTTTATAAGTTTGTTTTCACTGTCATTCCGTCGTTATTGATTGCTTGGCTGCTATTCGGTATGCTTCCGCCCGCTTCGACGGTTTCTCTCGTCGGATTCGTCGCGGCGCTGCTTATTGCTATGCTGATCTCCTTCCTTCTGGGCTATCTCGTATCGCTCCTTGCCTTCTGGTTCATGAGCCACTTCGCGCTTAGCTGGACGCTCGGCGGAATGATTACGATATTCAGCGGTTCGTTCCTGCCGATCTGGTTCTATGCCCCTGGGTGGGAATTCGCTGCCAGGATGCTGCCGTTCCAATATCTCGGCTATGTACCGGCAGCTATCTATTTGGGCAATATGTCTCACGCTATGTTGTGGCAGACGCTCCTCATAGGGCTAGCCTGGACCATCGGACTGCTGGCGATTGTACAGTGGTTGTGGTCGAGAGCGGTTCGTCGGCTTATCGTGCAGGGCGGTTAAAAAGATGGTCGGAAAGGCGGATCTCTAGCATGACATTTCAATTGTTCGGACAATTAGTCAAGTTGTTAATGAAGGAGAAGATGCAGTACAGGGGAGACTTTCTTCTCTCTGCAGTGGCTCAGATCATCTCTTATGCTGGCGATTATATCGTCATTTATTTATTCATCAAACGCTTCGACACGCTTGCAGGCTGGAACTGGCCGGAAATCGCCCTGCTCTACAGCATCGGACTGTTCACTTATGCATTGGGGGCTTCCTTCTCCTTCGTTCAGATGAGCCAGCTCGAAGGGCAAGTGAGACAAGGGACCTTCGATACGCTGCTCATTAAGCCGGTCAACCCGTATCTCTATCTCGTTAGCAGAGGCTTCAATCTCGCTTACATTGCGCATATTACGATCTCAGGCTCTGTACTGGTTTGGGCGATGTTTCAATTGAATCTGCATTGGACTTGGGTTCAATACTTCTACTTGCTAATTGCTATTATCAGCGGCTCGATGATCCATGCGGGCATCATGACAATGATCGGGGCAATGTCGTTCATCTGGGTGAGGAGCAGCTATCTGTTCTCGCTTTTCTTCCAGCTCAAGAACTTCATTTCCTACCCTTTGCCTGTATTCGGCACCGTCGTTCAGCTTCTGTTAACGGTGGTTGTCCCTTTGGGATTCGTCAACTTCTATCCTGCAGCCTACTTGCTCGACAACGATACAGCTCTGATGCCTGCTTGGGCCATGTGGTTTGTACCGCTTGCCGGTCCTATCGTCTATGGGCTAGGATATCGTTTCTGGATGTTCGGCGCGAATAAGTACCAAGGGGCCGGAGGATAACACGATACAGAAAGGCCATCCCCAGTTGCTACTAGGGATGGCCTTTCGTTATGGTGTCATTCACAAGCAGCTGAGGAGCATACTAAATCACTCCCCTTTTAAACGAACTTTTGACTTCGTTCGCCGTTAAGCTTCATCGCTTCTGTCAGAAGTCTAATAATCTCTTCATATGTCTCAACAGTGGGTGTATTCGCAGGGTCGATGATATCCTGGTACCCATTCTCGACCTTATCCTTCCAATACTCAGCGATTTCTAAGGCGGTCCAATCAAAGCCTGCTGCTAGAGAGGGATCCGCGCCTGCATCCAGAAGGAATTTGACAAGCTCCACATATCCTTGACCAGCTGCATGTTGAAGCAGTGTCATACTGTTGTACTGGTCTTCATCACAGTAGTTGATATCCATTCCATATTTCAGAAACAATTTCACGATTTCAATGGAATCATGAACAAAATCATAGATGGCCGGACCTACAGGACCAACCATAACGGTTGGATCAGCACCTGATTCTAATAATTTGTCGACATCGGCAACTTCATTAGTAATGACAGCATGAACAAGCTGATTTTGTTTTGCCGAGAGAATCCAGACGACATTCAATCCTCCACCGTAAAACTCTACCTTACCTCCGCTTGCCGTTCCGACAAACCGAAGCGGAATATAGGTTGTACCATTATGTATAACAGGTGCCAACGGCATGATCTCTGTTGAATCATTAATTTGGGCAGTAACCGAACCGACGGTTAACGTAATAGTCCGCTCCGAATTCCTGCCCACCACTTGTTGGTGTTCGGCATCCCATTCAACCACCAATCCAAGCTGTGTAAAAATAGAGCGAAACGGTACCATGGTTGTCCCATTTTGCACGTAAGGCGGCGCAGATAAATTTAACTCTTCGTTATCGATAACGATTTTAAAGGTCGGCGTTACTACATTAGCTGCTGCAGCTGCACTGGCGAATGAATTCGCCATAAAGAAAAGAAGAAGCATAAATACAGCGACTTTAATTTTCACAGAGACATATTCCTCCTATTCCAATTAATAATTAGCCAACAGGCTAGCGCGAGCCTACGGGCCTTCATATTCATAAACTGGTAACTCGTCGTGCGGTCTCTATCTGTTTCGTAGATAAATCAACACCGTATAGTTCGCGAGCCCCTCTTTTTGCCAAATATTCTAACGTGTGACCGCTCCCGCAGCCAACCTCTACAATAACCTTACCGCTAATATCGCCCAACAGATTAAGCTCTTCTTCAGAAGGAGAATAGACGCCGTATATTATAGAACTAAACGAACCTTCGAAAAAACTGATCGGCAACTTTATTCCATCCGTCCTTGTTTATCTTTAAACGATCTGTTTCGTTCAACATCTTAACACTCCCCTCCGCATAAATAATGTCTTTCGCCGAGTGCTTTCATCTGATTGCCCATTGCCTGCAGGTCAAATCGGACCTGCAACGGGGTTTCACCAATCCATGCACCAACTTGAATATGGGGGTGTCTGGAGTAACCATTGTTGCCAGCCTTGGCGACAACTTGACCAACAGTAACCATATCGCCTTCCGTAACACGGATATCCATCACATGAGCATAGGTAACCAATACGCCGTCTTCTCTGGCAAATACAATGGAACTCGCTTTTCCTGGTATCAATGTCCCAGGCGAATTAGAGATTGGATTGATATAAACAGATTTCACAACGCCGTCGAATGGGGCAAGCACATCCGCTCCCCAAGTATACCAATCCTCATTGCGCGTACCGTCGCCATCGTACATACGCATCCATCCATCTTTGAATCTAGTAATCATGCAATCTCTGCCTAGTGCATCACCGATATGTTGGTATTGTTCCTCCGGGTGCTCAATGGACTGAAATATATGTTGAAACACAGGATGTTTCACTACTTCCGGTATATTCATCGCCTCCATCCTTTCTTCATTGCTGCAATATCAATCGATATAGATTCGTTTCATGAACTCTTGAGAATCGTTCCCCTATATTCGCCTTATCCTCACCCGTGTAATGCGCGAACACATGGACGGGATATAACTGAGGAATTCGGGACTCAATGGAACCTTTTAGCTCCTTGCCCCCATCCATATAGACTTGGAGATAGGACTCAACCCATGTAAAGCCCATTCTTAGATACCAGTCCTGCACCCATGGATCATCGCGCGTCCAAGCCTCAAGATGCTGAATGCCTAACTTTTGGGCCCGATCAATCGCTTCTACCAACAAGGAATGGCCTATACCTCTCCGTCGATAATCGGGATGCACAGCGATATGCCAGATCATCCCGCCGACTTGCGAGCGATTCGAGCATACACTTCCTGGCGTTGTTTCAAATTCGATATCGATCAACCCTACGATCTCTTCATCGTCCAGCGCGACCAATTCGATTGAAGGATTGGAATAGCGCTCCTTCTCCTTTAGCACATGATCGTAATAAGCCGTATCAAGGAATGCAAGGACTCTGCATCGCAGCCAGCCTGTTTCGTCTTTATTCTCATACGGTCGAATGTGCATCATCAGACTCCTGACACCCGTAATGCTTCATGCGATATGCAGGCATGCACACCTTTGATGCCATTTACGATTTGCGTAATTCTTAGATCAATGACAGCGCTTCCTAGAGCCATTGCTTCAACCCGATGAATACCGTACTGCTCCCTAAGCAGATCCAGCATGCCGTCCAGCGCCTGCACGGCAGCCTCATTTAAATCTTCATGAAAGCCAAACGTTATCCATTCAAGCGGCGTTCTCGCTCGAGGCATCGTAATTGACATCTGGTCATGGATATAAAAGGTTAAGTCCGCCAATTCCATCGGACATTCGATCGCCTGGCAGCTGACTTCCCCATCGCCCTGCAAGGCATGCCCATCGCCTACGGAGAAGAGCGCCCCTTCAACAGGGATTGGCAAAAATAAAGAACTGCCTCTCGTCAGCTCTTTGCAGTCGATATTTCCTCCGCAGAAACGCGGAGGAAATGTTGAATGAGTCCCAGGTTCATCCGGCGGCATTCCCATAACACCCATAAAAGGTTTTAGATCAACCGAGAATATTCGATCTCGGATCGTCGTTTGCCCGATCATTTCCTGAACATCCAGTTTCCAATCTAATGTGATTTCATTGTATTGCATTAAATTTAGTTTCTGGTTTTGCCAATTCGGCCATTGGCCGGCAGATGTAAATCCGCAGGCTCCCGGAACCAGATTGTTGATTTGTACTTCAAGCGTCATTCCGGGCTTAGCGCCATGGATATAGATCGGACCGCACAAAGCGTGCCCCTTATCTGTTTCACGATTTCGTTCCGGGAACTTCATTCTCTTCCCGTTGGTTTGACAATAGTAGCCCCAGCCTCCATCGAGGGTTTGGAATTGCACGGAATCGCCGGAGTTGATCGTTAATGCAGGTTCTATCTCTTTTGAAAATGAGCCATGCAGCGTGCTTCTTTCCGCTCGGAGCTTGTAGATTTCCATCGGTACCTCCTAAATGCATTGTCTCCTCTATACGGTCTTCCATTTGCTGCAAACCAACCTTTATTTCTCTTCCTCAAATAAGACCATATCACAACAGAAACTTACAAATATACCCATGAATATATAGGTAAATAATAATTAGAATTAACCATATAAACCAACAAGAGCCTAAGGCATGAAATATGCCCAGGCTCTCGCTAATTCTTTATCAATCAGCTCAACGGCTTCTTGTACAATCGTAAGACGGGTTGATTCAAAAACGACATCTCTTCCCGTAGTAATCTCATACCGTGTTTCATATAGAATCGGTAGGCACGCTCAAATTGGATCTACGTGACAAATCAGTCGGCTTGCCAATGATTTGCATCATGGCTCCGATCACGCGAAGAAGCACCTCCGCTTGAATGCCGATTCGGTATCCGCCTCTGCCTTTCTCGAGGAAGCCGGAATCTATGAGTGCCTGAATAACCTCTTCATCGCCATCATCCAATGCATTGGTAAGATCTCGCAGGTTATCAACTGCTGTTGTACCAGAGAAGAAGAGAGGATGCTGCGGCAGCACAGCCGTCAATACGCGATCCCAGCCTTCCGGGAACAGGTCGAACGGCAAGGTGTCATCATGAAAACATGCTGGTGTTTCCTTAAGCGCATCCATTGATAGGGTGCAGAATAGCTTGCCGCTCCACCATAACGTGATTCCTTCGGGTCCGGCATGGACGAAACGTTTTTCATCGGAAGTTGACTCTCCTTCCAGCACTGCCTTGGTATGCACCCGTGAAATGTCATCGAGCATATGAAACAACCGAAAAGCCATGTCAATGCTCTCGCTAGGCGCTAGCTTACGTGTACCTGCTTCCAATGACGGGATATAACGACTGACGATTCCCTCCGCGTCGGCTCCGAGTAAGTAGTCCGTCGTGCAATCGAGTGTCCGTGCAAGACTGACGAGCAGCGTCGTATCCGGCAGCGAATCGCCATTCTCCCACTTCGATACCGCTTGACCCGATACGCCTAATTGCTGACCGAGCTGCTCCTGTGTCCATCTTCTACGATGCCGAAGCTCCGCGATTCGTAGACATAATTCCTTATCCATCCTTCGTCACTCCATTCTCGTATTCATCATCATTGAGCCGGAACCGAATCTCCCATCAGCTTCGTTGCTCCCGAGTCGATTATATTCCCTGATAGAAATCGAAGGTATGGAGGCGTACTTGAGCGATCCAACCGTCGGTTGGTTTTTTCTATTTCCAGTTGAATCGTGCATTTATGAATGCACTAGTTATACCACTGCGACTGCATCGCCCATAGCTGCGCATACTCGCCGTTTCTCGCAACAAGCTCCTCGTGCGAACCCTGCTCGACAATCCGCCCATCCTGCATCAGTATGATCCGATCGCAGAAACGGGCGAGCCCCAAGCGGTGCGATACGATGAAAGCCGTCTTGTTCTCCGTAGTCGCTAGAAATTGGCGAAGCACATCCGATTCCGCCTTCGGATCAAGCGCAGAGGTTGGCTCGTCCAGCATGGCGATTTCCGCATCGCGCATATAGGAGCGGGCGATGGCAAGCTTCTGCCACTGCCCGCCGGACAGTTCCGTTCCCCCGCTGAACTGCTTGGTCAGAAGCGTATCGTAGCCTTGAGGAAGCTCGGCGATAAGCTCTTCTGAACCGCTTCGAATCGCAGCCTCTCGGCAGAGATTGTAACCCCTACCATATATGCCAACAACCCGTTGACGCGTATATGTTCACCCTTTCGGAGTAGGAACCCAACAGAAAAAGATGACCCCTGAAAGATTCAGAGGTCATCTTCACTTCATTGTTATTCCACTTCGATCAGCATGACATTATCAAGAAATACGTCCGACAACTCGGAGCCGGATTGATCATACTTTCCGACGTTGAAGTCGATTCTGGCATTATCCTCCGATGCGCTGTTCATCGTGAACGTAAATGTGAAACGCTGCTTATCCGTGTTTAACAGAACATCGCTGCCGAAGTAGGCATTATACCAAGGATCCGCATCAAGCTTCTTGCCGATGCCGACATTGATCTTCCGCTCGCCTTCCGCTCTCGCATCGAACGATAGTCGATAGGTTTTCCCCTGCTCCAGCTTTAATCCTTCTTGACTGATCTGAGGATTCCAATTCTGACTTCCCGTCGTGTCGATCTGGATTGCCAGATCGCCGCCGCGTTGTTCAACGATTCCTGTCGAGTAGCCGTTCCATTCATCTCCCCAGTAGGCTGTCCAGTTATCCGCATTCGAATCGAATTGGCCGTTCCGGATGAGACTGCCTACTAAACGGATATTATCCAGATAAATGTCGCCGCCCTCATTGTATACCGCTCCTGCCACCGTCAGTTGTCCCAAGTCGAACTCCAACTTCGCATTCGTATCCGAAGCATGATTCATGACGAACGTATACGTGTAAGTCTTAGGATCGCTCGTTAACGAGAACTGCGGATTCGCGCCATTCAAATAATCGGTAAAGGCATAGTTGTTATTCGGGTCGATATTCCCTACACCGATTTGGATCGGTCGATCCACCGTCGATCTAGCCTGGAAGGAAAGCGTATAAGCTACTCCTTGCTGCAAGGCCAGCCCTTCTTGATACACTTGCTGATCCCACGCATTGGGCTCAAGTGCCGGAAGATGGACTTTCATGCTGCCCTGTTCCGCGGAGATCGACAGCTTATCGGATTGATACGTTGTCCAATTGCTGACATCGTGATCGAATGTTCCGTTCTGAACCACGTTCTGCAATCGCGCGGCCTGTCCCTGACCTTCAAAGATCATATAGTCCACATTCACATGCGGAGCATAAAGCTGTAGCGTCTGAATGCCGGCATTCAATTCGACCTCTTGCTTCATGATGGTGAATGCTCCCCAGTCTCCCGTATTCGGCACGACTAGTTCATATTTATGTTCCGCATTCGCTTCAGCAATCTCGCCGACCGGCAAGTTGCCCGTATATACGCTTCCCGGCTTCGTCAACAGCGTCAAGGAACCTCCGCCCTCGTAGCCCGAGGCGACGAAATAGGATACGTTATATTTGCCAGGCTGCTTCACGTCGACGATGTATTGCATCCAATCGCCCGGGTCGATCCAGCCCACGCTTTTGCCGTCTTCCCCTTTTTGCACGCCGGACATATCCGAGTAGTTCTCTGCTTCGACTCGCGTAATGCCTTGAAGCGCTGCAGGCGGAGCCATTTCTTTCAGCACGACATTATCCATTGCCAAATCGCCTTGCAAACTTCCAAGCTCGAACTCGAGCTTGCCATATGGTTCCGTTGCATCGTTCATTGTAAAGATAGCCGAATAGCTGCGCATATCCTTCCCAATGGTAAACGATTGCCTACCGTATACCGATGGCTCTTTCATGCTCATAAGCTTCGCTGCGATTGTGCCGCCGACATCCGACTTGGCATCGAATGACAATACATACAATTTGCCCTGCGTAAGCTTCATGCGATCTTGGCTTAGCAGCAAGTCGTCCGCTTGCCCCGACGTCTCCGAGTGAATATGCAGAAGGCGATCTTCGATGCTGCTTCCTACAGCATATTGAACATCCTTCGCCCTCGAGCCTCCAATCGTCCAGAACCCTAACCGATCTTTGCCTTGATCGAAAGTGCCGTTATATACGTAATTACCGCTTGGCAGAACGTCTCGTGGTTCGTTCGGATCGGCTTCCGCCGTCCGGATCAGGCGAACATTGTCCAGCCATACCGGAAGCAGGCCAGCCTTGCCCATATTAAACTCTAGGCGTCCGTTCGGATCGGTCTCGGTTTTCATCGTGAACGTGTACGTGTACGTTTTCTTCTGATCCGAGAGCTGCACGGTCTGATCCGACAGATAACGGCTGTAATTCCGATCCGGTCCCGAAATGTCGACCACCATCGCGCGCGCTCCTTCCGACCATGCATCGAAGCTTAATTGATAGGTCGAGCCTTTCACGATAGGCAGGTTCGCTTGGACCAGCTGGATGGCGTAGGTTTCATTGCCTTCCTTATCGACGCTTGTTTTCAATGCGCCCTGATCGAGGGCGGTAGTCCCGCTGCCGCCGAACAGATCCGCAGGCGGCGCGAAAGGCTGGAATACCCAACCATCGTGCAGGCCGGCGTCAAATCCGCCGTTCGTTACATAATTGCCGTCAGCGCCGGGCTCCCTGATGATCGCGGAGTCGCTGCCGTCGGCAGGGTCGACAGGCTTACGATATTGCCCGCCTTCAAGCTCATACACGCGAACATAGTCGACCAGCATCTTCTGAGAGAAGACCGTTGTAGCATCCGGATTGCCCGGCCAGCTTCCGCCTACAGCCAGGTTGAGCTGCATGAAGAAATCGCGGTCGAATGGCGCAGGATACGTGTAGTTTCCGCCCTCTTGCGCATTTTTGGTAAACCAGTCGTTCATTTTGGAATAAAGAATGCCGTCCACGTAGTATCGGAACTCTCCGGGCTCCCATTCTACCGTGAAGGTATGGAACTTGTCTGCAAAGCTTTCAGCGCCAGGCAGCGTATAAGTGCCCTGCGAGCTTCCATGCGGCACCCCGTAATGAAGCGTGCCGTAGACTTTGTTAGGCTCATGGCCCAGAAGCTCCATAATATCGATTTCGCCGCTTGCCGGCCATCCCGAGTAGAGATTCTCGTCGGATGGCATCATCCAGATGGCAGGCCATATGCCTTGACCGGAAGGCATCTTGGCGCGAATCTCAAACTTGCCGTAGGTCCAATCGCCTTTGCCTTGCGTCGTAAGCTTCGCCGACGTATAGGCATTGCCTCCGAAATTTTCTTGGCGAGCTTCGATTACAAGCTGGCCGTCTTCCAATCTCGCATTGTCCGTACGGTTCGTATAGTTCTGCAGCTCATTATTGCCGTATCCGCCGCCGCCTTGAACAAAGTTCCATTTCGATTGGTCGATTTGGGCGCCGTCGAATTCGTCGTTCCACACCATTGTCCAGGCTTCCGAACGAATTTGCGAAGCGGACAAGACGATTTCCTTGAACCGAACAATTGTCTTGTTGCGGTCCACTTCATACACACCGAGGTATTTGTTCGTTACAGCGTCAACGCCGGAGAGGTCGCTATTAGGCTCGTAAGGGTAAGCAACGGTCCTCCCCTCGACTAATGCTGCTCCCGCAGCCGGCGCGGAAATCGGTTCGCTCGAAATCTTGACTGCCAGCTGATTCCCGGCTGCTACAGCAGCGTTCACCTTCGTCGTGCCGTGGATGGAGCCTTCTGCAGCTGCGGGCACCCATTGGGATTCCCCTCCGTTGCTTCCGCCTCCCAGATTCGAGCCTTGCCCTCCCGTTGGCTGGGTAGGCGTGCTGTTTACTTCCTCTAATTTGCCGTTGTTCCAGCTATATACCTTCTTGCCATCGACCCCAGTTCCATTGATAGCGGTACCGTTATTCAGCACGCTGATGGTCTCAATATCGCCGTCGCCTTCGATCGATAACTCCGTCACGCCGTCCTCCAAGATAATCTGTTGAATCGATGCGCCGTCTGCTAATACGATGTCCGCAGACTGTGTGAGCGTAAGCGTTCCAACCTGTCCGGCAATCTCGATTCTCGCCCGTTTGGCAGATTGAAGCTTGAGCTCCTTGACGCTGGAGCCGCTATCGATGACGATTCTGATCGATCCTCCCTGACGGTTTACAGTGACCGCTCCGAGATCGGATTCCGATAGGTGGATGCTGTTTGATCCCCCGCCATTGACGAATGTGCGGCCTTTCACCGTGCTCTTCTCGACTCTCGCTTCTCCGTCTCCGATTCCCGGAGCAAGATACAACTGCCCTGCAACGTTCTTATTGCGGATAACGACGCCGTCCGTATTCACAATCGCATTGGACAGCTGCTCGTGAGCGTCATACACGCCTGCCTTGTTATAGAGCTGGCCTGCCAGCCTGTCCATCCACTGAACGGCCTCAGCCCTGGTCAAGCTTCTCTCCGGGTGAAACTTTCCGTCCGGATAACCCGCGACATAGCCGGATTCTACAAGCATGGTGACAAACGGCTGTGCATAACCCGGAATGTTCGCCCGATCTTTGAAAGCTTGAAGAACGTCTGTTTTTAACCCCGTGTCTTGATATTGAAACGCCTTGCCCAGAATGACCGCTGCGTCGGCGCGCGTCAACGCATTGTTCGGCTTAAATGTCCCGTCCGGGTAACCTTCAATATAACCGGCGGCGCTCGCTGCCGCTATCGATTCCGCATACCAAGCACCGCTAGACACATCGCGATAATCGGCTGGCTTTCCTTCAGCACGGAACAAACGGTTTAACATGACCGTTATGCCCGCTCTGGTCATCGTTTCATTCGGGCGGAACTCTCCGTCCGCATATCCCGTAATAACACCAAGATTCGTCCATTTATCAATGACGGATTGTGCCCAATGCCCTTTGGTATCCTTCAATGCCTGTTTGTCAATGCTTGAATCAGCGTATGAAATCGCAGATCCGTTAGCCATTAGCGTAGTCATTATCAGGCAGATCATGAATAATTTTTTCATTGCAAACCCATTCTCCTTTTCTCTGTATTGACTAGATTATAGAAATTGAGTGCAATATTCGATATAACTACTCCTTAGCTTTTATACGAAATCGTTAACCATTTGCGGTTCATCCCGCCATACGCATACCTTACCCGCCCCGAGCATGCTACAATAGGAAAGGGGGTTTGTTGTGAGAAAACATCGAGTCAAAATCATCGTCACTCTTATGTCCGCAGCACTGCTTTCACTTGCATTTTCTCTATTCCATCCAAACTTACTGGGTAATCGCAACGATCCGCAGAGCGAACCGCGCGGATCTGAAATCACGACTGTCTTCAGCCTGAGCCCTTCGCTTCAATTCAAGAACGGAGAAAGCATTGAAGACAATGTGCATCTTCGATGGGTGCGGGATCATCTCGGGATCCATATTCGATATTTATGGACAGCTCCCGAAAGCACGTTTACGACCAAACTCAAGCTTCACCTTCTGAATGGAAGGGAAATGCCCGATATTGTCCCTGTTCGAACCGAGATTGTACATGACTTGATCGATTCCGGGCAATTCATGGCTGTCGACGATTTATTCGACCAGTACGCCTCTCCTGTATGGAAATCCGCCATGCAAGAGGATCCTTCCGTCTGGTACCCCTACATTCGCAATGGCAAACGATACGCCATCCCGATTCTCGATTATAATTACAATTCCGATACGATCATGTGGATCCGAGAGGATTGGCTGCAGAATCTAGGACTGGCTATACCCACGACGTTGCCCGAAATTGAAAGCGTTCTCGACGCATTCACGAATCGGGACCCTGATCGGAACGGCGTCAACGACACGTATGGACTGGCTGCCAGTCTGCAGAATTCGTTCAATACTTGGATGTCGGATATCAGTTGGGTATTCGGCATGTACGGCGTACTGCCAGGCCAGTGGAATGCGACGGAGGGCGACTTCCTTTCTTATGGCTCCATACAAACAAAGGCCAAACAAGGACTGGAAACGGTTCGAAAATGGAAATCTGCAGGGTATATCGCCGATGAGGCGATGTGGCAGGACGAGGAAATGGCCGCTAACTTATTCTCGCAAGGCAAAGCGGGTATTATCGTAGGCCCGCACTGGATGAGCTACTGGCCGCTGGACAGTCTGAAAGCGAACAATCCCGATGCACGGATAATAGCCATACCGTTGCCGACCGGCTCCGCGCCCGTCTCTTATTACAGAGCGAATCCGCCCAGCAACGGCGCCTTATTGATCAATAAGAACATGACTAATCCTAAGCTGTTGTTCACCTATATGAACTATCTCTTCGATCATCAAGGCACGGGCGATGGGAATTACGCATACGGGCTTGCAGAAGGGTATGATTATACGGTCGTCAACGGGAAACCGACAACGGACCGAAGCCTCATTCCAGGCGGCTACGTCCATGTATCCGCGTATACGCTCGCTTATGACGGAGCCAGAATTCCTTCTCGATGGGATGCAATGGTCGGCGCTCAAGAGAAGCAAGCGCTGCTCTCTCAATTATCCCGCCGGATGCCCACCGCGTTCAGAGGCCCCCCGACGGCGACCATGAGGGAGAATTGGGAGCAGCTTCTTCAGTTGGAGCATGAGACTTATCTTCAAATCGTGTACGGCAAGAAAGATCTTTCTTTCTTCGACGAATTCGTTAAACGCTGGTTGGCGAACGGGGGAAGCCAGATCGAGAAGGAAGTCAATGCGTGGTATGCCTCCACGGTTTCAACAGGTAAATAATTTATTACATTAGTTAAATGTTTGCTCTGTTAGCGCTAAGGTCTGTCCCCTAGGATAAATATATATAATATATACTTATCTTTAGGAGTGGATTAGATGTTAGGAAGAAAGTCGCTAACTTGCTTGAGCCTGCTCATGCTGCTTGTCGCAGGGTGCTCGGAGAAGGAGAAAGAGCCCGCTTCGGAATCGACTGCGAACGCCTCCGAGGAAACCTGGGTGCAGCCTTTCAAAGAGGATAATGCTGAACGATGGGAGAAATCCAACGGGTATTCCAACGGGAATCCGTTCGACTGCACATGGTCAGCGGATCATATCAGCTTCCAGCAGGACAGCATGCAGCTGAAGTTAACCGCAGAGGACTCGGGTCAGAAGCTATGCTCGGAATATAAAACCATCGATACTTACCATTATGGCAAATATGAAGTCCGTATGAAGGCAGCCAATAACATAGGCATCGTATCCTCCTTCTTCACCTATACCGGCCCATCCTTCGGTACGGCTTGGGACGAGATCGATATCGAGTTTCTTGGCAAAGATACAAGCAAGGTTCAGCTCAACTATTATACAGATGGCGTAGGCGGTCATGAGAAGCTTGTAGACCTTGGGTTCGATGCCTCCGAGGACTTCCACGATTATGCATTCGAATGGCGAGCGGACTCGATCAAATGGTATATCGACGGTCAGCTTGTTCATACGGCGACGGACAATTTGCCCGTTACGCCAGGCAAAATCATGATGAATCTGTGGAACGGCACAGGCGTCGACGAATGGCTTGGTCACTACGACGGAGGTTCCCCGATTACCGCAGAGTATCAGTGGATGAAATTCACTCCCTTCGATAGTGAATCTCCGGCTGCAACCCAATCATGAGACAAGGGGATATCTCAACAGTAGGCCAACTTACACGTTGAGATCGCTCCATTTTTGTAAAAAAAGACGAAAGAAATGGCGGTTCAGAGAGTCATCCTGAATCGCCATTTCTTTTGTCGATCGCTTGCCTTCTAGATTCATTGGAAAGCGAGTCCTTACAAAGTGATGAGGGCTGCCACTAAGTCATCTTATGATGACTTTCGGGACAGCCCTCATCGTCTAGTTTATGGCCGAATAATCCTGATTACTCGATTGTGTTAGCCGCCATAACGTCTTGCAGCCAATAAGCGCTTAGTTTCGGTAAACGCTCCTGCGTCTCATAATTGACGTACACAATGCCGAACCGCTTGGAATAACCGAAGGACCATTCATAGTTGTCCATGAACGACCAGCAGAAATAACCTGCGGCGTCTCCGCCGTTCTCGATAAATTTGCCGACGGCATTAAGATGAAGACGGAAGTACTCGACACGCTCATCATCATGGACAGTGCCGCTTATCACTTCATTGTCAGCATAAGCAGCGCCGTTCTCGGTGATGTAAATAGGCAGATCCGTGTACTCTTCTTTCAATCGAGTCAACAGAATATACAAGCCTTCAGGATATACTTCCCAGTCCATGTCGGTATGGCTTCCTGTCCCTCTGACGGACTCGCCTCCAAGGAATGGGTCATTCGGATTATTCCGCACGATGTTGCGCGTGTAATAATTAATGCCGAGGAAATCGCACGGGATGCCAATGAGCGCAAGATCGCCCTCATGAATAAAGTCCATGGAAACATCATGCTTCTTGAAAATCTCCATCATATCTTCCGGATATTGACCTTTGAAGACGGGATCGAGAAACCATCGATTCGTAAACCCATCCGCCCTTCTGGCTGCCATGTGGTCTTCCTCCGACTCGGTGGCTGGATGCTGATGCGTCAGATTCAACGTGATGCCGATCTGATGCTTATACCCCATCTCACGGTACAGACGGACTGCCTCGCCATGAGACAACAGGATGTGATGCGCCGCAGCTGTTGCTTCGCTCCAATCCGTATGTCCAGGCGCATGGACGCCTAGTCCATAGCTAAGGAAGGAAGCGCACCACGGCTCGTTATGCGTGATCCACATCGGAACGTCTTCTCCGAAGTGCTCGAATAACACCGTAGCGAATTCCTTGAAATACGCAACCGTTTGTCGGTTCGTCCATCCGCCTTCTTCATGAATCCACAGCGGCAGATCCCAATGATAAATCGTAACGGCAGGCATGATCTCATACTTCTTAAGCTCTCGGATCAGGTTAGCGTAGAACTCGATCCCCTTAGGGTTCAATTTCCCCTTCTCCGGGAAAATTCGCGGCCAAGCGATTGAGAAACGATAGGCTTTAAAACCTAATTCCGCAATCAGCTTAATATCGTCCTTGTAGCGGTGATAGTGGTCGCATGCCACATCTCCGTTGTGCCCTTCGTACACTTTGCCGGGGATTGCTGCGAACTGATCCCAAATGCAAGGCGTTCTGCCATCCTCCGAGCCTGCTCCTTCGATTTGGTAAGCGGCAGTAGCCGTTCCCCATAGGAATGAAGCCGGAAATTTCGTTTCATTCATAGTAAGTCCAACCTCTCCGAATAGATCAATCTATGCGCGTTTATCCTTTGACCGCGCCGGCCGTCATCCCGCGGATGAAATATTTCTGCGTTAAGAAGAACGTTGCGATGATCGGAACCGTAACGACCGTCGCTGCCGACATGAGCAGATCGTACCGGTTATTGTATTGACCGACAAACAAACGAATGCCGACCGGGATCGTTTGCACGTCCGGCGTTGTCGTCAGTACCCAAGCAAACAATAGCTCGTCCCAAGCGGTTAGGAAGATATAGACGCATGTCGCGATAATGCCTGGCATGGACAAAGGAAGAATGACCTTAACGAATGCTTGGAACCTCGTGCAGCCGTCGATCATTGCCGATTCCTCCAAATCCCGAGGGATCGCTACGAAGAAGCTGCGCATGATCCAAATGCTCATTGGCGTATAGAATGCCGTATAAACCAGCACCATTCCCCAATAGGTGTCGATCATAGGAAGTCCGATCGTTTCCTTGATCGAGAGGAACATCAGATAAATCGGAAGAAGGAACATAATGCCCGGAATCATCTGCGTTGCAATAACCCCCATGCCGAACGTTCCGGAACCCGGGAATTTAAAGCGGGCAAGCGCATATCCCGCCATAACGGCGAATGCGCAGGCCAAAATCATCGTTAACGTACAAATGATTAAGCTGTTCATGAAGAATTGGGAAAAATTGATATTATCCCACATGTCAATGTAATTCTTCCAGTGCGGTTTTGGAATACTGAAGCCCGTGATGCCATCCAGAATCTCGCCGTTGGTATGCAGCGAGATCTTCACCATCCAATAGATTGGAAACACCATGATCGCAACAATGAACCAGGTAATCGTATTTAACAGATAATAACCGGTCTTTTTCTTCATTCTGGCGCCCATTCGGTAACTCATTCTGCTCTCAACTCCGATCTAAAGATGCGGTACCAAATACCGACAATGACAAGCATGCCGATCATTAGCAAGAATGAGGCAGCCGCGCCAGCGCCGAACGACCAGTAACCGAATGTCTGCCTTTGGAGTGCTGTCATCAGAAGGTCGCCCCATTGGCCCGGATATCCGGCACCATTGCCGAACATCATGGCAACGATGTTATACGAGTATACGTTGCTAATGAGCTGGAACAGCAATTGAACAGCGATAATTGGTTTCAGAAGCGGCAACGTAATGCTCCAGAATTGTCTGACCTTGCCCGCTCCATCGATTTTGGAGGCCTCGTACAGATCGTCCGGAATCGTCTGCAAACCGGAGAGAAACACGATCATGATGAACGGCCAGCTTCTCCAGACGGATGGGATAATGATAGCCCATATCGTATTGGGACCAAGCAGCCAATAAGGCTTCTCGTCCATCAAATGCAGAACATCAACCAAGATGTGATTGATGACGCCTTCCTTCTGCCACATGAAGCCCCAAAGAATGCCGACTACATAAGAAGGTACAACCCAAGGAAGCAGCATGGCTGCCCTTGCAAACCCTCGACCTGGAAACTCTCTATTCAAGAGAATCGCAACGAACAATCCAATGATCATAACTGCAGCTGTAACAACAACGGTATATATTGCCGTATTACGCAGGGCATATCCTAGACCTTGCCTTACCGGATTGTTTTCATTAAATAGAAGATCGGAATAGTTCTTCAGCCCAACGAATGGCGCCTTGAGATATTCGCCTAATGTAAACTGATTCAATTTCAGCAGCGACATCCATATCCCTTGCACAACCGGGAACATATGGACCATTATCATAAACAACAGTGTAGGTAAAATTAATCCGTATGCAAAGCGATGCTCCTTAAAGCTCGCTTTGAGCCGTGTTCCAAAGGTTCGCTTGTGGGGAGTGTTCGTTGATACCGTTCTTGTTTCCAAAGTCATACCCTTCCCTCTAAGAGCAAATTGCTTTCTAAGCATGCGGTAATGAAGTGTGCTATCGGGCGCGACGCCCGATAGCACACTTTAGAAATATTCTATTGATTCAGAATGGCGTTAACTTCCTTAGCGGCAGCATCCAATTGCGATTGAACGGATGCTTCATTGTACGTACCGCTGACGCCAGCTACAACGTCCCAGATATTGCCGAAATATTTGACAAGCGCCGTTTCCGTTGGGCCCCATTGCGGGATTGAAGGGTACGACTTGCCGTATTTCGTTGCTTCGATGAATGCAGCATAGTTAGGGTCGGAGCCCAGAGAGTCAATAACCGATTTCTTGCCTGGCAGGTTGCCTGTAATCTTGGAGTAATTCAATTGTGCCTCATCGGAGGACAAGAACTTAATGACATCCCAAGTCGCGTCTTTATGCTTGGAGCCTTTGAAGACGGTCAAGTTGCTGCCGCCAATGAATGTCGATTGTCCTGCAGGGCCTGCCGGAAGCGGAGATACCGCAAAGTTTTTCGCAGCTTCCTTGTCGCCCATGCCGCCTTGATCTGCAGGCGTCAGCAGGTTTTTCACCATATAAGCGCCCGATACGATAATAGCGGACTTGCCTTCGCTGAAGTCAGACTCGACTTGAGCGGAGTTCTTCTCGAGGGACGTTTTATCGACAAGACCATCATGCGCCAATCCGGTATAATACATGACGCCTTTCAAGCCCTCTGGGCTATTAAACGCCGCTTCCGTATTTCCATCGTTATACACTTCTCCGCCCGCTGCCCAGACCCAAGGGAAAATGTTATGCGGTACATTCCAGTCATTCTTACCGGACAGACCGAATGCCGACATTTTCTTCCCGTTGATTTCAACGCCGTTCAATTTCGTCAGGCCTTCCTTGAAGCTGTCCCAATCTTTGAACATCGTTGCTGGATCCACGCCGGCTTTGGCGAATGCATCCGTCCGATAGAACATGGCTCTTGCATCCACGAACCATGGCACGCCGTACACTTCCGGTTTGCCAGCGATCTTCGTCGTATCCCAGCTCGCCGGCAAGTAGCCCGCTTCTCCGCCAATCTCTTCAACCTTGGACGTCAGATCTTCGATTCCGTTCATCGCCGCGATCGCAGGTACCCACGTCGTTCCAAGCTGGAGCAGATCCGGACCTTCTCCGCTTGTTGCCGCAGTCGTAATTTTGGTCCAGGCCGAACCCCAGTCCAACACCGTAACCTTGATTTTGACGTTAGGGTTCTGATCCAGATAAGGCTTAACCAATTCCAAGAAGTCTTTATCCGGTTTAGGGCTGTTCGGCATAATCCATGCCGTCAAAGTAACGTCTTCTTTCTTGTCCTCGCTCGTTGCATTGTCTGTCGCCTTCTCCGTACCCGCCTCTTGAGACTGGTTCGTCTTGTCGGATTCCTTATTGGATCCGCCGCATGCTGCCAGGAACACGCTCATGAACACCATCATGGAAAGAAGTACCAAAGACACTCTCTTTTTACTCACCTTTGCTCCCCCGATCTCGATTATAAACTCGCCATTCACAGGAGTTTTCCGTAACCGGTTACGGAATTAAAAATCACACGGCATAACCTGCAGCATTATGCGTATGGTTTCAATATCTATACCGATTTATTGAACAAGTCCTGCGATGTACTTTTATTGTAATCAGTTATCGGTAAGGCCTAAATAACTCAATTTCAACTTTTCTACGATTTTCATAACACTTTCCCGCCCGGTTCCGTAATCGGTTACGACAATGCATTCAGATCATTTACGCTTTGGCGCATGACGAGATCCGGAGGGATAAGCAGAATTGGAGGAACCGCATTCTCATTATCGATAAGCTCGAGCAACGCCTTAGCGGCAGCTTTCCCCATTTCCATGCGATTTTGTTTAATCGTCGTAATACCCGGTCTGATGTAAGACAGTGCCGAGATATCATCATATCCAATAATTGAAATATCCTTGCCGATAGTAAATCCGTTCTCTTCTAATACATGTTTTGCCCCGATGGCCATCGAATCGCTGGCGCATACAATCGCAGTAGGCATATTGCCGGTAGCGATGAGCTTATTCACAGCGTCATATCCTCCGGATTCGCTGAAGTCAGCCTGCGTAATCCAATTCGGATTGATCGTACAACCTAATGAACGCATAGCTTGTTGGAAGCCTTTGAATCGATCCTGCCCCGGTTTACTGTTGAAGATGTCTGCAATAAACGCAATCTGCCTATGACCCATCGCATGCAAGTGTTGGACTGCCAGGGTCGAGCCGGCCACATTATCTGAAGTAACATAACCAGCCCGCGGTCCATATAAATCAAGATCGATCGAAATGCAAGGAATCCCGCATTCAACGAGTCGATCCAACTGTCGGTCATCTCTTGCAATGCCGAAGAGCAATATACCGTCCACATCTCTTTGTCTTGCACGCAGCTCAAATTGGTTTTCGGTTTGTACATCTTTGCTATTGTTCGTGAATATAAGCAGATCGTAGCCGTCGTCGCCAACGATACGCTGGAAGCTGGAGAGCACATCCTGCAGGAAAGGATGAACAAGCCCTGAATGAAGATGATCATAGATGAACACGCCGATCATTTTGGACTTCTTCATGGCAAGTCCCCTTGCCGTCGCGCTCGGACGATAACCAAGCTCATCCATAATAGCCAGAATCGCGGCGCGCGTCTTTCGACTTACATCCGGTCGTCCGTTAATGACCCGAGAGACCGTTGCTGAAGAGACCCCTGCCCGCAATGCAATATCGTATATCGTAATCATCGTGCTCACTTACGCCTCACCCTTTAATTTGATCTCGATACTCCTGCGGCGACATCCCGAATTCCTCTCGAAACACTTTGCTGAAATAGGCAGCATTCTTAAAGCCGAGATTCTCGGAAATTTCATAGATGCGGATCGAGTCTTCCTTAAGCAAATGCGCCGCTTTCTCCATGCGCTGCGCATGAATATAATCGCTTATGCTCTGGCCGGTCTCCGCTTTATAGAGACGGGATAAATATACAGGATGCAGAAACACGGCGTCCGCAATCGTCTGCAGCGATATGGTTCCAATGTTGCGGGCTATAAAATCTTTAACCTTCCCGATCAGCTTATCCTTGGAGCTTCTCTGCTCGACGATTGCGTTCATCTTAAATTTATCCAGCACATGATACGCCCACTCCGATAAATGAGCAACGGAGCGCACCGAACGATCAACCAGTTGCATGCCGCCCAGCAATTCGCTCAACAGTCGGTTATGTTTATGCGCATAATGATAGAACGCTCCTGTAATGACCATGTAGGCCTCCTGCACGTGCTCCTCGGACAAATTCGTTTGCTGCTTAAGATTGTCCAACACCTGCTCCAGCTTCAAGGCGAAAGCCTCCCACTGATGACTGTCTAACAAATGATGAAAGGTCGGCGTTTCATATAGAAGCGTTACAGGCTGTAATTCAAGCTCCACATCCGGGATATCGCCTGGAATGAAACATCCCGTCTCGTTGCCTAAACGGCTTCTTACCTGGTTAACAAGATGCGTATAGAGAGCGTGCACGTCGTTCGGGAATAACCCGCGCTTGCTGACGAGAACGGACACCACCCGTTTAAGATACAGACCGATATTGCGTTGCACCTGAAGAGCAAGCGATTCGAATCGCTGGGCTTCTTCGACGACCCCTTCGCCAGAGGGGGATTTCCTGCCGCGCGCTGCGATAACGAGATAATTGTTCGCATCTCTGCAAGACCAGAGCTCGAATGATGCCGCGAATATCTCCTGCGCAATGTTCATGATGGCGTACTCGAGCAGGTAGATATCTCGGTCGTTGTATTCCGCGAAGCTTTCCTCCAGACGAATCAGCATCATGTGCATCGAATCGCCAATCTGGAACGGCACTTCATACAACGAGAGCAGATAGTCCAATGAATCCTGAGGCTGCCGCTTGACGAGAAGCTCGTTCAACAGCTTGTCCTTTAGTACAGGAAGGCTTTCCTTTAGTGTATTCACGACCTTGTCGTGGGAAATGACATCCTGCCAGTCCTGTTTGACTTGCTCCGCCAGTCTTCCTATTACTTCGATGATCTCTTCGTCGCTGGCTGGTTTAAGCAGATAATCGAACACTTTATAAGTCATCGCTTGCTTGGCGTATTGAAATTCAGCATGTCCGGACAGCAGCACCGACTTCACATGCTTGTGATGCATGTGAACCTGTTCGACCAATTCGATCCCGGACATTCCGGGCATATAGATATCAGCCAGCATAATATCAATGGAATGCGTCGACAGCAGCCGCAGCGCTTCATTGGCCGAATACGCCCGATAGACCGTTTCGATATCGATTTGTTCCCAATCTATCGTTAAAGCTAATGTATCAACAACAGATGATTCGTCATCTACAATCAGCAAGCTTAGCATGGTATCACTCCTCTAGTTGTGTAATGCAGACAATCGTAACCCGAAGCCCGCCTAACTCGGATCTTGCAAATTCCAAACCCGAGCCCTCCTTGAATATGTTCTTTACCCTTTGATGCGTATTCCAAGTTCCGCATCCCGATTCATCTGTCAGCGGCAGGTTCATCTTGGCGCACAGCTTCTCCAATTGCATATCGTCCAATCCAACCCCGCCATCCTCGATTCGAAGAACAAATCCCTCCGAAGTGTAATGACCCGAGATTCGAATAATGCCCCCCTCCTCCTTGGGAGCGATTCCATGAATGATTGCATTCTCAACGAGTGGTTGGAGCAATAGACGCGGGATTTGAAGCGATAGCAATTCCTCTT
This sequence comes from Paenibacillus sp. CCS19, assembly GCF_033239625.1. Taxonomy (NCBI): domain Bacteria; kingdom Bacillati; phylum Bacillota; class Bacilli; order Caryophanales; family Paenibacillaceae; genus Paenibacillus; species Paenibacillus sp. CCS19. Next base: position 278,972 of record NZ_BTCK01000002.1, on the reverse strand, counting down.
CCATCTGAATCTCATACCGAAACCGCTTGGCGCGCATGGATTGAATCGTTAAGTAGTTCCGAATCAGCTGCAGCTCTTCGGCCAATGTTGCCATCGGATTCTCCAGCCTAGTCGTATAGCGATAATATTCGCCAAGGTTAAGCGCCATAGCGACCACTTCTTCCTCGGCGCCCATCTTCGCCATATTCTTAATGTAGAACAAACAGTTATACAGAAAATGCGGATTGATCTGCGACTGCAATTGCTTAAGCTCCGCTTCCTTCGTTCGCAGCTTCTCCTCATATACCGTTTCAATTAACTCTTGGATGCGTTCGGCCATCCCGTTAAACCCCGTAAACACATCTTCGAATTCATCCTTGCGATTCGCGTTCAATCGTGAGGAATAGTTGCCGATCCGAATATCTCGTATGCTTTGAACAAGCTGATTCATCGGAAATTGCACTTGCCGGTACGCAAATAACGCGATCATGATGCCAAGGAACAACAGCGTCACCGTACCCAGGACAAAGAAATTTCGACTCTCTTGAATCGGCATGACGACCTCTGATAATGGGATGTAATCGATCAGATACCAGTCCAAGCTCTCCGTACGTATAGCGCTTACAAGGATAGGCTGTTTATCGATCTCCGTAATATGGCTGCCAAGCGCAGGCATCCGTTCGGTGCGCAGCTCATTATAGTACGACGGGTCATCCCCGTAAGCCCCAATGAAACCGATGGAAGGGTGGTACAAGAAAGTGGTTCGTTTCGAGTCTTGCTCGTAATTGTCCAGCATGTTTCGAATATAGGTGTCAGAGAATTCTGCCTCGATCAAGTATTGCCCTTCTAATCGAACCGTATAGAAATATCCCGAGCTTTGCCCTTCCAGCTTCTTGTACTTCCATATGCTTTTGCCCTGTTCCTTGGCCAACTCTCCTATTGAATCGTCGTAACGAACATTCGCTCTAGTGGAAATGACTTCTTCTCTCGCTCTCGAATAAATGGAAATATCGATTGGCCAATTCGTTGAAGCGCTTTGCAGCTTGATCTTCTGAAGAACATTCAGTCTCAGCTTGTTGGCATCGAATAAATCCTCCATGATAGACGAATTGATATATTGCTTTATTGTCGGATCCTCTTCCAGCTCCAGCACATTGACTGCCAATTGATCGACTTGGTTTTCTACCTGCGACATGAAGAACCGCAATTGATTGTAATAGGAGGTTTGTATATCCTGTTCAATGACTTGAACGCTCACCCGATGGGAATTCCCGTTGAGCGTGATAATGATGATTTGAAACACGACAAGAAGCACGACCAACTTAATGAACAGGGTAATTTTCAACTTCCACTTGAATATTGTAATCTGCACAAGCTTCACCCTCAGCAACGTTATACTGCTATCATACTCAATGAACTATGAAATAAAAATAAGCTAACCAAGAATACTGCAACATAACGTAATCGATTTCGAAAGATGTCAATAAATTCGTATAAAAGTTAATTTCGAGTTATCGATCATCCCTCGGTTCACCCTTATCCTTACTTTAAAGCTGTTCAATATGGGAGGGTGATGGCAACATGCTAGCGAAAGAGTATCACAGGAGAATCCGTCCTGAAGGTAACCGTTTTCGAATCAAATCAATCCATATGAAATTAACCGTCTCCTTGTTGGTGACGGTTCTCCTTATTGTAGGTATTTTATCCACTATAAACTTCTACAGCTACAGATCGGCTTATGAGGAGAAGGTTGCCGAATCTTCTTCGCAGACGATAACCATTGCAAGTCGCTATGTCGAACAATTGTTAGATGGATATCTAACGATCGCGAATGATTTTCAGCATAATCAAGACCTATTGAATTTATTATCTCATTATAATACGGCCCGGCAGGACTCCATGGAGGAAAATATAGCGAATTCTAAAATCATAGAGGTCATGCAAGGATACTCCCAGATGGATCCGAATATCCTATCGATCAGTATGATACCGGCTCAAGAGCATCCCATCGTAACGACCTTGCATCAGAATACGCTTAACCCATTATTCATTAACCCGACTACTGAGAATCGCAATGAGATTACCGAACTTGATTGGTATAAGAAAATTGCGGAGAAGGACGGACAGCCTGTATGGCTTCCTACAAGGCGGGAGCCTTTGATAAGCCTCTATCAAGAGGAGCCCATCTATGCATTAGGCAAACAGCTGACAAGCCCACTCAGCAAGAAGCCGCTCGGCACGCTTATTATCGAGCTCTCCTCCAACACTCTCTCTAAATCGATTGAAGGCATTGAGATTGGTCCCTCGGGTCAAACTGCCATTGTCGATAAGAATGGAACGGTCATATACGCGATGATCGAGGAGCAGATCGGCACAACGGTTACTAATCTCCTGCCGCCTGCTGCTAGCGACGGCAGCTCGGAACTAATAGAAGGATCTTTCTCCAATACGCGTGAAGACATGAAGCAACTGAACGTGTTCTCCTACCTGCCTGGACCCGAGTGGTTCATTGTCGGATCCGCGCCTACCTCCCAATTGCTGAAGGAGGTCAGCGAGATGCAGCGTTTATCGATCATCGCTGCGCTTGTCCTTGGCGCTATTGGCTGCATTCTGATCGGCTTATTCATACGCAGAAGCATTGGCTTGCCTCTCGCACAAATTCGACGATTAATGACCGAAGGCGAGCGAGGCAATCTCATGGTGCGCTCCAATATGCAAAGGATGGATGAAATCGGAGATCTTGGACGAAGCTTCGATCGAATGATGGAACATATCAGCTTCCTTGTTCGGCAAACCCATACATCGTCGGATGCTCTCCTCCATACCGCGCAGAGACTTATTGATTCTTCGACAAGAACCTCCAAGTCCGCTGACGAAATCGCCCTTTCCATGAATGAAATGGCTATTGGAGCCGATAGACTGGCCGAAGACGCCGAATACGGACATCAGTTGACGATACAGAACGAAGAACGCTTGACGGCAGTGATCGCTTATAACGAGCAGATGGAATCGACCGCCTCTATCTTGCAGAACGTGAATCGACAGGGTCAAGATTATATGATGATGCTCTATGACCAAACAAGCGATGTCGAGAACGTAACGAAGCAATTGATCCTGGACGTTAATCAATTAAAGAGCGGTGCAGGCAGCATTGTTAAAGTGCTGCGAATTCTTGGCGAAATGACGAAGCAAACGAATCTGCTTGCCCTCAATGCTTCCATTGAGGCTAATCGAGCAGGCTCGGCAGGCAAAGGATTCATGGTCATTGCGGAAGAAATTCGAAAGCTTTCCCTTCAGTCCAAGCATTCGCTTGAAGATGTAGAGAGCATCATTGCATCCATTCAAACGGACACCGAGCATACCGTAGGTTCGCTTAACGGTTTATATCCGCTATTCCGGAAGCAGCTGCATGCGATCGACCATTCCAAAGAAGTTTTTAGTCGATTGCATGCCGAAATCGCAACCTTCGTTATTCAATTGAACGATGTTCGACAGTCCGTATCGCAGCTTACCGTTTCGCAAAGCGATTTATTCAGCGCGATGACATCCGTAAGCGCAGTGTCCGAACAAACCTCCGCCTCATCGAAGCAAGTGGCTTCATTGAGCATACAGCAATCGCAGGTGAGCAATGATTTGAATCTATTGTCCTCGCAATTGAAAGGATTGGCTCTTGAATTAAGAGAGTCATTGAATCGCTTTACTTTATAAGTCCGAATTGAACAACGAAGACCGAGCCAGCAGAATCAATCTCGAATCTGCTGGCTCGGTCTTTTGTTCTTTGAAGCTTCGTTCTAGTTACTCGTATATTTCACCCAGTCATAATAAGCATAGAGCGGATTGGTCCCGTTGTAGCTTCCGAGCCATGCATCTACCCCTGTTCCGTTCCACAAATTCATCATGATTTTGCCTGGCGTTTGCGGGATGTTCGAAGTAGCCGTATGCTTCAATACGCCGTCCACGTACCATTTGATGTAGCCGGACTGCCAGTCGAACGCATACGTGTGATACCCTTGCGAAGCGTCGAAGCCGAGATTTACAATTTTCTCATGTCCTCCCACACCGTTCGTGTAGTAGTTAAACTGAACCTTCGTTGTATCTTTGCCAAGGAACTCGATGTCGATTTCATCCCATTGCGTTCCGTCGCTTGGGCCTGTGTAAGTAAAGAAGGAAGAGACGATGCCGGTGTTCTTCGCTGGCTTCATATTAACCTCATACTTGCCGAAACCATACTTATTCGTGGATCGATACTCCGCACAATCAAACTTATTGTAGGAAGGACTTGTGATCTTCAGTTCCAGTTGACCGGAGCTTGTAAAATTAGCATTCTGCGCTCTCCAGGTGCAGTTAAACATATTTCCGTTGGAGTAACCGTCTGCTTTTTGCCAGGTAGCCGAATTGAACCAACTCATCGGCTCATTGAATACCCAAGCTGCCGACGCTGATGAAACAAGAACGATTGCCAATAACAATGATGCGATTGCCGAAATCCCGACTTTCTTACGTAACATAACACCATACCTCCTAATAGTAATTGAAATAGATTACAAGGTTATGCTACCAATTTATAGAAATGAAAGCGATACCAATAATTTAACTTCGATACCAATCAATTATCCTCTTTCTCAGCATGTCATTGCGGAACGAATGGAATTGGCGTTTATGCTTCAACCGCCCAAAGGTTATACTTAATCCAGAGCCAAGAAAGGATGATTCATATTGAAAACGAGCAAACATACAGCCGAACACTACATCTGGGGCGATAATTGCGACGGATGGCGTTTGGTGCAAAACCCGAATTTAAGCATCATTCATGAGCAAATGCCTCCTCATACATCAGAAGTCCGACATTATCACGAGAGAGCTCAGCAGTTCTTCTTCATCCTATCCGGCACGGCAACGATTGAGGTGAACGGAGAAGCGGTTGTCCTCAGCGCCCAGGAAGGCGTCGAGATTCCAGCGCTCGTCCCGCATCAAATGTTCAACAACTCGGACGAACCGGTTCAGTTTCTCGTCATCTCGCAACCGGCAACCAAGGGCGATCGAATCGTCGTAGAATAGAGTGCTTTATGACGAAGCAAGGGCATCCCAGCCATGTTGGGATGCCCTTTATTTTGCACCATTCAGTACTCCCGCTTATTCCCCTTCTTCACGTACTCCCAGTCGACCTCAACGTTCATCCGTACCCGCTGCAGCAGCTGGAACAACGTCTCCGCTTCCTCTTCAGACAATCCGGCTAACGCAACCGCGTTCGAATGATCGCCCTCTCTCTTCAGATTCGGGTAAACCTGCGCGCCTTTATCGGTTGTGTAAAGCCGTTTTATCTTTTTGTTTAATTCATCGTCCTTCTTCTCTATAAAGCCTTGAGCCTCGAGCTTTTGTATAGCGCGGGCCGCCGTTGTGCGGTCTACCTTGATCATTTCGGCCAGCTTCTCTTGAATAATGCCCGGGTTCTCATAGATGCGAACCAAATATAAATACTGGCCTTTCGTCAGATCGATTTCCTTGAATTCAATATTGCTGATCGAATCGAGCGCCCGAGCGATCATGCCCACCTCGCGAAGGATCTCCCTCATATTACCACCTGCCAGCGACGTCTATTTTGTTGCATTTACAACAATTTATTTTATACTTGTTAGAGTGCTGTTATTCATTATGACGGTTTTCGCGAATAAATAAAGCCTGGAAGGATCGAAAGCATATGAATCCGACAACAATTACAAGAATTACTTTACAGGAAGAATTAGAAGCTGCATTTGTCATAAGAAAAGAAGTATTTGTAGAGGAGCAAGGCGTGCCGCTTGCAGATGAATATGATCAATTCGATACGCTGGAGGCGCCATGCGAGCATATCCTCGCCTATTATGATGGAAATCCCGTCGGAACAGGAAGAATTCGCATCGTTGATGGGATTGGCAAAATCGAGCGGATTTGCGTATTAGAGTCTTATCGACAATATGGCATAGGGAAAAAGATCATTTGCATATTAGAGGAAATTGCCGTCGAGCAGGGACTGCGGAAGGTCAAATTGCATGGACAAACGCAGGCACAAGGATTTTATGAGAAGCTTGGTTATCTTGCCGCCTCAGAAGAGTTCGTCGAGGATGGGATCCCTCATGTTGTGATGACGAAGGACCTTCCCTTCATCCAATAATGAACAAGCCACGCGCATCAACACCCGCCCTCTTCATCGGTGGAATTCTCATCTTAACCTTTGGGATCGCCCTAACGATTCGGGCTGACCTTGGCATTTCACCATTCGACGCCTTGTTAGTCGGTCTATCCACGACCGTAGGGCTTACCGTTGGCAGCTGGGAAGTGCTCATTGCCATCATCCTGATCGGCTGTAACGCTTGTCTAGCTGGACGGCGACCGGAAATTTTAGGGCTTGCAACTGCCTTTATTACCGGCATCGGGATCGATGGATGGCTGTTCATATTGAATCATCTGGTCGAGCCTGAACTGCTAATTAATAAATTCATTTGTTTCGGCCTAGGCATGCTCATTATCGGCGCCGGTACATCCATCTACTTGCACGCGAGCTTCGCTCCCATTCCTATTGACCGACTTACACTCGTTCTGCGCGAGACAACAAAGCTTAGTTTACTCGTTACACGAACCATGATTTATCTCGTATTCTTAATTGCCGCACTACTTGTTCATGGGCCCATCGGTATCGGTACGATTCTCACCGTCTGTCTAGGCGGCTTGATTCTGAATTATTGGATGCCCCTTACACGGAAGGCAATAGATTCTTCTACTAGTAATAAGGGCCGTTGAAATCCACGTTGCTCTTTGGCTTTCTCATTCAATGAAAGTTTCTAGTTTCTATCTAACCACTCCAACAACGGTCTCGCTTTCTCTTCTATAGAATCCGGGTCATGAGTCTTCTCAAGATGTGGGAATCGTTCAGAGTAGCGTTCCATAAACGTACAGACAGACCAGCGCACCGTCCAATTCACATCCGTCGAAAATGGAATCCACTTCTTGACCTCGCAATCAGTCGATCCCTCGAGTAGTCCATAGGCATACCGGCCGCGGACGCCGCCCTCTGGTTCAACCACTAGACGGTCCCAGAAAATCTGCCGTTCATGCTCCGATACGAGCGGCAGAAGTGCTGATATTGCGATCTTCCGTACAATAGCCGATTTATCTTCCGTATGATGCCATAACTCTTCCCGCGTACATTGCTGTCTCGTCGCAAGTGCAGACAATGCTAATGCTCGCTCAATTTCATCGCTAGATAGTAGCGCTGACCACTCATCCATAACTTTAACTGCAGCAGGAACCCTAATTTCACTGACTAGCATGCCATGACGTAAAACTGCCAACGCTTGTCCGACATGAATACGAGATGCGCGATTGTCATCTCCTGACAGCGGATCGCCGCTCATAGTGAGAACCTGTCGGATCGTATTCGAATCAAGCTCAGGATAGCGTGACATTAGATATGCTGCCGCTCCCGCAGTTACAGTCGATGCTCCGGACGTCCCCCAATAGTAAGAAACACTATTTTCTTTGATACCGGATTCACAATAAGGCACTGTGAGATAGACTCTAGGAGCTAACACGTCAGGTCTGTAATGACCGTCACCATTCCGTCCAAATGGCTCATCTGAGAAAGGAATATGCAGTCCTCTATCAGCTTTGCCGCGGTCGTTATATCCGCCAACTGCCAAGTAATCGATTGGAGGCATGATGTTACCAAACCTTGTATTACCATTGGAGCATATAACCAGAATACCTTGATCGACTGCAGGCGCCAGCGCCTTAACCGTGCTATTGTGACACGTATTTCGCAGCAGAACACTGTTATCCAGCGCATGCCAGCCCATACTCAGAATGATTCGAATATTCCACTCCTGCCGCTCTCTCAGCAGCCACTGAATACCTGCAGTTAACCGCTCTCCATCCCCTTCGCGAAATGCATGGTGGTTCAGTACGATAAAGTTTGCTGCCGGTGCTAAACCGACATGGAATTGCCCCTCTTGCTCGAATGGTTGATGAGCCAATGCTAATACAGACATTAATCCATGCTCGCCATAATCCGAATCTAGAATTGGTTCTTCGTCTGCGATAGCTCGGCACTCGATCGTAAGATCTTCATTCACCGTCACATACTCAATTCGGTCGCCCAAATGCTGAATCGAGGCATGCGGTCGTATCGTATCGATGATGACGATCCCTATACCCCGCCCAGAGAGATCAAGTTCTGGGGCTTGAGGGAAGCCTAATCTTGCCCAAGTCGGATCCATTACACGCTGCATTAACATCTTAAATCACTCCGTTTTGTATAAAATAAGGGACGTCCCGATTTAGGGACGTCCCAATTTTATTTAGCCTAACACTTTATATTCGAAGCTGGAGAACGCGGCCGTTCCGCCGATCTCCTTCGTCGAGAACAGGAACAAACCAATTCGGCAGCCCATGAAATGGTCGAGCTTGTACAACATTTTGTGCCCGATGCCAAGCTGCTTCCATTCCTCGCCATCCTGATAGTAGAACGTGCAAATATCGTTGTTGTCGACAAAATCACCGTGCGCCTTCAGCGTCACCTTATCTCCGCTAACCGGTATGCGAGCATACTCCGTTCCTGGAACGCTGTCCACCAGGTTGCCGAAAATGGTACGGTCTTCGCTGTCTCTCGCCAGCATGACCAAGTACGTTTGACCCGCTTCCTTCGTCAACGCGATCAAGCCATACATGCTGATCAGGAAGCAAATGCCGGCGTAGTCGCCATCCTTCAGGTCGCTGCCGTCAAGCGTTACCGTTGCTTCGCATGCTGGACCCATCGACCGCTGCGTCAGCGTATTGACCGCATACGTCAGATTCGGGCTCAGCTGACCCGATTGAATCCGGTACGCGCCGTCCGTTACAGACCAGAGCGCATGATTCGGGATATGGTTCCACTGCCAGAAATCTTTCAAACGCACTTTACCTTCAGCATCTGGCTCATAACGGAAATCGTCGCTGCCAACGAGCGGTTTGTACGCATAGCCCGGACGCGTGCTTGGAATATCGATCGATCTTGGCGCTTCCTTCGCAAACACTGGCCAATCATTCTCGAATTGGAGCGGGACGAGCACAGGAATACGGCCGACAGCGCCGTGATCTTGGAATAGCATCGCATACCAATCGCCATCAGGCGTATCGACGATGCCGCCTTGCGCGACGCCTGCATTGAAGTAGCCCATGTCGTCGTTGAACACTTCGCCGCCTGTCCACTCGCCATCCAGCGAATCTGCGACGTAGCATGCCTGTGTGCGGCGTCCGTTCGTCGCCGGCGTGATATGGATGAAGAAGGCGTAGTATTTGCCGTTGATTTTGTACAAATGCGCGCCTTCATAACCGAGGTAATACTTATCCTTCTCGCGAACAATAATCCGATTCAGACCATCCGGCTTCGGGCCCGACAGGTCCGCTTTCAGCTCCGTCAGATGGATATCCGCATTACCATAGATCAGATACACGCGATCGTCGTCATCGAACAGCAGCGAGCAGTCATGGTAGAAGCCTTCAATGTACTGCTTCTTCCATGGGCCTTCGATATCGGTTGCCGTGTACAGGTACGTCTTATGCGTATCGTTCGCCACGAAGATAACATAGAACTGGCCCTTGTGATAGCGAATCGATGCCGCCCACATGCCTTGGCTGTAGATCGACTTACCGTCCTCGAGCCGCTGGCCTGGCGTATCTTCGAGCACATCGTACATATGTGTCGCAACTTCCCAGTTCATGAGATCATACGAGCGCAGAATGACGCCGCCCGGCATCATATGCATCGTCGTGCTGACCATATAATACGTATCGTTTACCCGGATGACATCGAGATCGGGATAGTCGGCCCAAATAATCGGATTGGGATGCATAGCAAGTTCTCTCCTTTATGACTTCAATAAATGTTATATTTCAGCTTGCCGCACGATCTATCACGCATGAATTACTTCACAACGACTTCAATCGATACCGCCGTAAGCTTCGGATTCAAGTCCTTCTCGTCTGTCAAATCCAGCACCGGATAACCGTCGATGTCAAAATGGACACGGCGCAGTCCCGAGCAGCGAGGCGCTTGAACACCCGGTCTGCCGTGATACACGTTCCAGATGACACCATCTTCATCCGTCACATAGGAATTGTGACCAGGTCCGAATTCGCCCTCTACGCTCCGCGATGTGAGCAGCGGGTAATTCGTCTTCGTCCAGCTTGCCGGGTTCAGCAAATCCGCATTCGTATCAACGGTCAGCAGTCCGACGCAATACGTCGCATCGATTGCCGCGCTCGAAATCGTCACGAACAGCTTGTTATCTCGAATGATCGCGAACGGACCCTCGTCAACGAACGTATGATTATTAGCCCAGCCGTAATCCGGCTTCGACAGCAGCACCGGATCGCTAATGAGCCGCCATGGCTCCTTCGGATCGATCTTCGCAATATAGATCCATGCCCCAATATCGACAGGGAGGAACTGACGCTCCGACCAAGCTGCATAGCACTCGCCATTCAGCTGAATGACGGTCATGTCGAGCGAGATCACTTTGCCCGCTTCGCATAGGTACGAGCCGTCCTTCTTCACGACGCGCATAGGCTCGGACCAATCAGCCGCAACCGTCGGATTGCCGCCTTCGCGCAGCTTCATGACGTGGCACTCCTCATAGAAGAACTCGCCAGTCGTTGCCGCATGGAAAATGTACAGGCTGCCTTCGATAGAATGAAGCTCAGGCGCCCACAACAGGCCCTTAATGTGATCGTAGGTTTTCGTATCGAGAATGAGCGATTCCGCGGCCTTCACGAGACCTGAGATCGTATCGGATTCCCGGATATATAACGTCTGGTTATGATCCGCATCATTGGTAGCAATGAAGTAGTACTTGCCGTTCCACTTCGCTATGTTAGGATCGGCACGGTGCTGCATCGTCGGGAAATCATAGCGGTCCTGATGTACGGTTCCTCTAACTTGATAGGTGCCAGGGACGTTCCAATTCACCTCTGCAGCCTGCCAAGCAACGGACTTGCCTGCCGTTGTGCCATCGCTGTAAATAGCCGTCGCACGAACTGCATTCAGCTCCTCGATCGAGCTCGCCGTTACTTGCTCCGGCACCTGAATCGACACATTCGTCGGAACCGTCAGCTTAAGTACCAGACGGCGCGCGATCTCTGGCGAGACGCTGATCGCATTGCGCGGGACGATGCCTTCAATGTTCGCAGACACAGAATTAATTGCAAGCGCTTCCGCCTGTTCCGGCGCTGAAGCACTCGATAGGCTGAACAGGTCCGCCATCGCATTGCGGTAGCTGCTGCCATGCTCATCCGTCCAGTGAATGATATAGGTACCGCTTCCGGTATCATACGAGCAAGCAACGTCCTGAACGAAGGTGTCACCTTTCAGGTTGATCAGACCGATCTCCTTATACTGCAACAGATCGCTCGACGTGAACAATAGAACGGAACCTTTGCTTTGCTCGTCCGGCTGTCCATCATGTTCCGTGCGCACTGCAACGACGCCGAACGTGCCGTCAGCCAGCTGAAATAGATAAGGACTCTTCAGGCTCTTCGCATTCATCGTGCCGTTCTCGTTGTCGGTCGCTCTCGCGAATAGGACGCCGCTGTTATGGTTCAGCGCTTCATAGCGCTCGCCATCTGCACTGTAAGCAAGATGCATGCTGTACGCGAGCTTATTCGCGTAGATAATGTCTTCCTGCGGTTCACGCGTATAGCACAGAACATAGTTACGATCGTTTTTCATTTCTGTTATCATAATGGAAGATCACCTTTTTTTGATATTTTCTAATACATAGATAAGATGAGTCCGCGGATTATCGTTTATTTTTACATAGAAATTATAGACTAGCAGTATTCGACTCACAATGATATATGATGATAGAAACTTGATCTATTCTATGATTGGAGAATGACAGATGACCACCATCTATTACGTCGGCTATGGGTCCGATCACTCCGGAGATTTTATATATGATATACCTGAAGGCCATGATTTCTGGCTGTTGATTACGACGCAGACCCCTGCTGTATTCTGGGTAGAGGGAGAGCAGCGAGAGTATCCCGCCAATCAAGCCGTCTTATATCCACCCCATCAGAAAATCTATTACCGCGCCTGCACCGATACGTACGTGAACGATTGGATTCGGTTCGATTCCTCCGAGTCCTATGTGACGGAGACGACGCTGCCGCTTGGCGTTCCGATTCCGCTGACGGACCCGGAATACTGCCATGAGCTGTTCCATCTGCTGGCGGCCGAGAACTATTTCAACTACGACTATCGGGAGCTGTCGATCGATTATTTGCTGCGCGTATTATTCAACAAGCTCCATGAAGCCTACCAGTCGAAGGAACGAACACCGCATTATCAAGTGCTGCTCGACCTGCGCAAGTCGATCTATCACAATCCCGGCGCGGAATGGACGGTTGCCACTATGGCTGAACATGTGCATCTGAGCGCTGGTTATTTGCAAGCTTTGTACAAATCGACCTTCGGCATCTCCTGTATGGACGATGTCATTCAGAGCCGGATTCGGTTGGCCAAGGAAAAGCTCATCTACGGCCCGCTTCGAATTGCCGATATAGCTGCGCAGTGCGGGTACAAGAATGTCGAGCACTTCACCAGACAGTTCCGCCAGATCGCAGGGTGTACGCCGCGGGATTTTCGCAAGAGACCGTCCGCTGATAGATAATGGAACAGCGGCAGTCTTGGACTATACAATAGTCCCAGACTGCCGCTGTTTTATTGAGGTAACGTTACCGTTAGCTCAATCCCTTACTTCATGGATTTCACTAGCTCTACCATCATTTCCTTAGCTCAGGATACTTGAAGACTTGGGTGCATAGGTTATTTTAGGGCTTAATAATTGCTTCCAGAGCTTCTGCGGCTATAGTCTTGGCTGCCTCCTTACCAAGTTCAGTACTCTCAACAATGGTTTGCAGCGCTTTCTTCGCGGTCTCTAGCTGTTCGGCTAAACGGTCAGCAATTTGTGCGATTTCGATGGTAAAATCATCTGTTAACTCGCCATTACTTATTAAAACAACCGCAGTAAATTCGAATCTTTTTTTAATCTCTACACATCTCCTTTAAGTTGGTGAACAAACGTTCTCCGTTAGTTGAGAAATTGATTGATTCCCGTCATCCCCGAGTCATGGGCGTAAGCCGAATATTCTTCTATTAACTGCACCCACACTTTATCGTTAACGACGAGGTCCCATTTGACATTTTCGACACCGTTAAGCGTTGATCCGGGCACTAGATTCTTGGCAATCGCAGACCATTGTTTGCTAATCTCATAGATGCTTTTTATTTTGTCGAATTGCTCCTCATTAAGCGTGATAGTTGACTTCGCCGGTGTGCAATCCCCGAGAACTCCATTTCCGATCAACTGCCTAGACAGAAAAAAATGGATATCCTTAGCTGTGTTTGCTGTTATATTGTTCGTTTGTATGTAGTTCACCTTTTTTAAAGATTGTGATGTCTGAAGTAATTCCTGATATTCCGTGCCGATCGATTGAAAATCGTAACATAGTGTGGTTGCTTGATCGGGCAGCATTTCTTTCTCGCCACTTTCCATGAATTTATGAAGGGTCTCATCGCTAATCAAAACGGCAGTCAATAAATTTGATAATGATTGAGCAATCTTTGCTGAAATGTAACGCTCATATCTTTGGTTTTCTCTTTGGTTTTCCTTAAACTGAGAATATGTGAAAATCGTTAAAATAATCAATAATGCCAAGCATATTGAGACAGCAATAAGAAGCCGTTTAATTAACATTCTCTACCCCCTTTCGAAAAGCGAGGAATAGGACAACGAATAGTCTACTTCAATGAAACAGGGAGCAGCACCGCCTGATATGCTCCCTGTTCTGGTTTATTTTTTGAACTATCGTTTCCCTTGAGCGTAATGAGGACTGATTACGCATAAAAGGACACATCGGAGAATGCCCTTTCTATATATCCAGTTTCGTCTATTGACTTAAGTCAATGCAATGAAAACATTCCCCGGATACCATGGTGATGTCGAGCCAGTTAGGACCTTACTGAATTCTCTTCTTTATTCGACTTAGCGACTCCGGAGTAATGCCGAGATAACTAGCCAGTTGATGTTGGGGCACCCGGTTGATAAGAGAGGGACGTTTCATTAGAAGTGTCTTGACGCGATCTTCAGGTGAAGAAGCGATAAAAGCTGCGAATTCTTCTTGGACCTGACTAAAATTCTGCTCCATCATCCTGCGAGTCATGGATTCCAATTGAGGGTGTTTATTGTACATATCTCTTTCTTTATCCAGATCGCCAATGACCATTATCGAATCTTCTGCGCAAACAAAAGTGTAATCGGAAGATCTATCTGGTTTGTGGTGATTGAAAATCGCAATGGCCTGCTCTTCGGTGTAGAAATTAGACGTAACCTCTCTGCCATCCTCATCAATCGAGTATTGCCTTACGCAACCTTTTAAAATGAAATAACATGCGGCAGGGGTCTCTCCTTGTTGAAAGAGAACCTCATCTTTCGCAAACTTTTCTACACGTAGTTCGTTCACGATGGTTTCCTGATCTTCCTTGGTAAGAGAAGTCCATCTCGACATGTATTTGTACAGAATGTCTTCCATTAGCTCTTACCCTCTTCTCGTTGTCCGTCGTTACGTTCTCTATCCATTTTCTAGCATGGGGGGTCTCTTGTAAATAGCCTCAGCAGTGAAATTACCGTTAGGAGGAATGAAGTCTATGAGAGCAATGGTTCAACTATCGTATGGTTCACCGGAAGTGTTTGTCATGCAGGAAGTTGCGAAACCGACGCCTGGAAACAAAGAGCTTCTCATACGTATTAAAGCTGCCAAAGTAGGGCCGTCGGACTGCGCTTTTCGCAAGGGCAATCCGTTTATGATTAAACTGTTATACGGATTGTCCAGACCGAAATTTCCAATAGGAGGATGCGAACTAGCCGGTGTTATTGAAGCGGTTGGAGAGGAAGTACAGCATTTCAAACCAGGGGATCGCGTACTGGGGATGAGCGTCAAAAATTTTGGGGCATTCGCCGAATATAAGTGTCTCTCCGCTGATAGTCCACTTGCATTAATACCCGACAACATTACCTTTGAAGAAGCTGTCGGTGTCTGTGACGGTGGCGCCACCGCATTGACGTTCCTGCGAGATAAGGCACATTTACGAGAAGGACAGAAAGTATTAATCTATGGGGCGTCAGGATCGGTTGGTATCTACGCTGTGCAATTGGCCAGATACTATGGCGCTGAAGTAACCGGTGTATGCTCGGGTGCCAACGAAGGTCTGGTAAGAAATGCAGGTGCAGACTTCGTCCTTGACTACAAGAAGGAAGATTTTACGAAAGCAGACAAAGCTTACGATATCATCTTTGATGCTGTAGGCAAATGCTCATTCTCAGATTGCAGGCGCGTGCTTTCGGACAAAGGAATGTATCTGACTACCGCCCCGAGATTGTCTACCCTCATGCAAATGATGTGGACATCTATGTTTAAAGGCAGAAGAGCTGTTTTTGCAGCCGCCGGGCTTATGCAGAACAAATCGAATTTGAACTTCCTCATGGATCTTACCAACAATGGAACATTACATGCCGTGATCGATCGTCGATTTCCTTTGGAGCGTCTGCCAGATGCCCACCAATATGTAGAGACCGAACGTAAAAGGGGTAACGTGATTATTCAACTCTGAAGCATACCGTTATTCTCAAAGTGATTCAGGCTTTTGGAGCCGATTAACTTTTATTCTCGTATTAATTCAGGAAGGCAAGATAGTCGGCAAGTTTATCGAAAGTACCCTCAAGATCTTGTTGAAGCTTTGGAGCCATGCCTTTGTAGGCTTCCTGTTCCTCAGTTGAAGCGTTCACAGGGAATCCTTTCAGTTTTAATATCGTTTTACCTTCGTCATTTTCTAACGATATGATATTCATAATTTCAAGTGGCCAGCTCACGCTAAATGGCGACCGGACCGTATTCCCCTGCTCATCGGAAAAGGATCGGATATAAGCCACTTTCTCGGGTTCGACAACCTCTTGATATGCAAATTTTGTCCATATAACCTGATTTCCGTCAGGAGACGTCTGAATACCTAAAAACTCGCCACCTGATCGAGCGTCCAATTTAACGATCTCGAGGGTGCCCCCCTTTGGTCCCCACCATTCCGCGAAATGACCGAGCTCCGTCCATGCTTTAAATACCAGTTCGCGAGGGGCATCGAATACACGCGTAATTAATATTTCGAACGATTGATTCAGATTGTTATCCATGAAAATCCTCCTTGTGTTTTGAAGTGAACTATACCTTGTCTTCAATTTTATATTTCAATCTAAAACTTTGTTTTCAGTCCAAAGCTTTATTTCACCATGTATTGGAAGTATCCCGCCCGTTAGCTTAACAAACTTTTTACTGCGTCAACTACAACATCGGGTCGATGAATTTGAATCGAATGCCAACTGTCTTCAACCATGATTTGTTTTGTCCGTTTAGTAAGGTTTAAGAGTTCCTCTTGCCCCTTTTTCCAGTCGTCATTTTGTTTTCCCGCTGATAAAACAATGACAGGCAAGTCATGCCTTAAAGGAGGGGCATTTTTTAACTGGAGGGCACTCTCTTCAGCACATAAAAGTTCCAAGTAAGCCGCTTTAAAAGCATTATTTCTACGTCCTAAGGAAGTAAGGATTTTTTGAACATCAGAAGGCAGCCTATTAGCCCCAATATGCCTTTTCAACATTCGTGGAAGACCGATTGGCGATAATAAATAACCTAGTCTGAACATTTTCAAATTTACTTCGCGTTCAGTTCTCCTCATTTCACTCATTATATTTGTCAAATATCGGCCTTCATGTGTCGAGTCTACAAGGATTAAACCTTTAACCTCCTCTGGATACTCGTTTGCAAACAATCTGGTTATCATTCCGCCGTACGAATGCCCGACAAGAATGTAAGGGGGTTTGAGATTCATTTCTTTTAGCAATAATCGGAGCTCACTAACATAGTTTTTGCAAGTTGGCTGTACCATTGTTTTAGTGCTCCAGCCGAAACCAGCACGGTCATAAGATAAAACCATTGAATTCTTCGAAAGCTCGGGCTGAATGAGAGACCAATCTAATGAGCAACCACCCATGCCTGATTCTAATATAATGGTTGGATTACCCTGAGTGTTTTCCCCAGTAACGACTGCATGCAGGGTGCGTTGACTTACTCGAACATGCTTTCCTGTTGGTTTGTTTTTGTAAATATGATAATAGGAAAGCATGGTTTGACAAATGGATAGCGGGAAACCAACTATGGTTATTGCTAAACGAACACTTCTATCGATAAAAGGTATCCGTGACATCCTTCTCCCCCTATTTTCGTGACTCTTAAAACTACAACCTCCATTTCCTACATATGGTATATACACTGCTTTTTCCCCATATAAACTGACCGCTAGATCAATAACAGAAAGAGCAGCTACCGCGGGGGTAAGCTGCTCCTAGCCGATAGTTTAATCGCTTCCTGCAATTAGTAGTTCTACTTGACGAATGAAATCTTCCGCAAGTTCTAACTGTCTATTAGCAAATTCCAAATCTCCGTTGCCAGCAAGGGCGAAATCCAAATTTCCTAGTGTAGACATTAGTGTACGGGCAGTAATAGCGAATCCAAAAGCTTTTATATCAGTGCCGTTATCAAGATGGTCCAAAATGTATCTAAAAGTGGGCTCCTGTATTCCACCGAATAATGCATGATTACCAACAAATGAAGCCAAATCCCAATATGCTGGCATCAAAGAAACATCCTCAAAGTCCGACCAAATCCATCCCTCTGGACTTGGTAATAAGTTTCTTGCATGGGCATCGCCATGACACGGTATTAGTAAACTTGGTTCGATGCGAATCTGCTCATTTACCTTTTGAAACACACTTAATAAAGCTTGTATACGCTCATCGGAATTACTTTTCAATTTAATAGCCGATTGATATGTTCGCTCCCAAACCCCAAGCACAGGAAGATCACCCGTGAAATCTTTCATTGCTATTGAAAGTTCGTTTACCATTCCAACGGCTTCACGCGGTGAAGGAAGGTCTAATTGTGTCGGAGGAATATATCTCCAAAGCGTCATCCATGTACCGCCAACATCGTACGGTCCTGCATCAGCAAGTTCAGAAGGCAATAACGTGGGGATGCCCTTGGATTGTAGATGACGTGCTACATGTATCTCTCGATCAAGTATCTTATATGCATACTCTGAATCTTCTTTTGAACTGATAGCGGCTATTCGGGCTACAATCGGATGAGGAGCCAGGTGAATAATCGTGTTCACACCATTACTAAGCTCAATAGGCGTAATTTCAGTTAAACCATTCTTCTCTGCAATTAATAAAACCCGTGAGAACAGTTTGCCTTTCTCTGACACTACAACAGCTCCTTAATTAAGGTATAACAATATATTAGCACCATGACCATATTTCTCATAGATACAAGACCTTTGATAATCAACTAACTCGCGCGACCACGCTAGTTCAACGATAAACGGCGGCCGATCAAGTGACCGGCCGCCGACTGAGACAAGATTGAGCTATCGTTCTCCGTTACTTCAAAAGATTTTGGTAATTGGGGAGGAAGTCATCTTTATTGGGTCCTCTAAGATGTTCAAAATTTTTAAGCTCAACTCCAGCCGACGAAATCCGATAAGTAAGTACATCTTCGCCGACAGGTATATGAGGACCGACTATTGGTTGAGCATCTATTGTGATTAAAAAATCAAAACCACGGAAAGCAGCTACCCTTTCAACACTCTCCACACTTACATAATCCGGATGAATAATTGGTGGTACTGTAATTACATCTTCGTATATATCGGCAAGCTTCTGTTGCATATGCGGAAGCAGACTTGTGACAAGCATATCCTGTAGCTGCAATTCCCTTGAGTCCTTAAGTGGCCTATTACCAGCTGCATTTGATGTTTGCTCTGAAAGAGCCTCTTCAACAACATAGTGAACATCTATTTTTTGTTTGTTATCCGTCTCAGGAGAAGTTTGTGTGTATTTTACAAGAGCACCGCTACTCTCTGCGAATAAACGAAGAGGTATATATGCTTTATTATTATAGTTAAGCACCTCTTCACCTTCCTGGAGTTGTACTTCTTTGGAGAGTCCATTAGCTAGAAAAAAAGTAACTTTACTTGGAAAGATTGTTGCTTCAATTACACTCGAAGCAAATACAGATGTTGTGGCCATTAACAAGGCACCACACAACACACCTGAAATAAAATGTTTCTTCAATTCGTCCTCTCCTCTTCGAATGAAAATTCTTCCATTCAATTGACGATGCGAATGTAATGTTTGTTGCAAACCTTGCAATGATGCTAGATAAGAGGCTCCCACGGATACTCGGAAGCCTATTTTTGTTTTTCCAAGCTAAACTGCCGGATATTTGAGAAAACGGCAGCCGATCGTTGACCGGCTGCCGTCTTGTCTGAATTGAGCTAAAGTTCCTCGTTAATTGAATCCACGGGTTCATTCGGTTAAAACAAGCCCCGGCGTATAAAATTAGCCGTCACTGGGACTTTGCCCACTTCCCTCGACCATATAGATAACTGGCCGATATGATGGATTTCATGGGTGATGACATGCCGCATGATTTCTCCGTATTTGAAGTTAACGGGCTCCCCCGTAGGTGCTAATTCCGATAACACTTTCAATTCCATTTCATTGGTCCACGACATGACAAAAGGACGGACTTCCTCGTGAAACCTGGCAGATAAATCCATCACTTGCTGCAGGCTAGCATAGGATTCGAATGGCTCCGAGAACTCTGGCTTCCCTTGCAGAGCAGATATCCAGCTGAATTCCACATCTGCAATATGAAACAACGTGGGCAAAATGCCTCCGATCCCTCACGTCCGTTTCTTGAGTAGTTCTTCTTCGGAAACGTCTTTGCACCAAACGAGCCATTCTTGCCGAACTTGCCAATTATACTCGAATAATTTCAACATCTGAGTTGCCTCCTAGTTAGCTTTAGCCCGCCGTTAGTGTAATGAACTACGTCCATACGAAATGTTCAACGAGTTGATAAAATCGGATCTTCTTGTCATCGATATTTTTAATGCCGTAATGATTAAAAAATAAATCCGAATATCCTTCACCAAAATTTCTGATAATGCTTTTCTCTGCAACCGCTAGATCATAATAACGGTCTGCCACCCCGCAATTTCCTAGATCAATAAACCCACTAATGCATCCACCATTAACAATGATGTTTGGCAAACTATAGTCCCCGTGAGTAAAAACTAGATCTTCATCCAAATTTCTTGCAAAATCTTCCACCTCACGAATCAATTTATCTAGATTGTCCTCCGAGAACTTCCTGAATAAGTCCGATGTCCCAATAACTCCTTTGTCATAGTTGGATCGAATAATACTCATCAGTTGAGTAATGGAATGATCGAAAGGACAACCTTCAATCGTGATTTCATGAAGTCTTCGTAACCCCTGCGCGATTAATTTCACCATGTCATTCCGTTGTTCCTTATTGATCTGATAAGACGCCGCTCCTGCTATCTCTACTGTAACTAAATATTCATAGCTTCCGATTATTCCATAATCAACAACTTTCGGCACAGGTAACTTATCCTGCAACCAGATTAACCTCTTAGCTTGTCTATCCAAGGGCTCAATAGAGTCGATCGGTTGGACTTTTAAGTACTTATTTTCTCCGGTTTTGGACTTAATAAAGTAGGTATGCGCAATATTTTTCCAATGAAAACTAACCTGATCGTCACCTATCAATCTTTGTAACTCGATGGGCAAATCTTGTTCGATATTTTCCATATAGTCACCCTTCTATATGTGTTGGTCTCTTTCCGTCCTTAACACTCTCTATAACACACGAAGGTCACACAACTCCATTAAATGTGTTTTTCAACTTCATAACGATAGGCTTGAGCAGTTTCTCCCCTGGATTAGCAACGTACACGTCGACAAGGCCGTCGGTCTCGTCACGTTCCTTCCCGAGAAGCATGATTTCGGTTTCAAGATTTTCTTTGTTCATTTCATAAATTGATTTTCTGAAATGATAAGAGCTAAGGTCAATGCACCCGTTGTGCCACATCGTGAGCATTTTGAGTATCCTTGTTTCGCCCTTGGTTTTCAGCAATTCGAGTAAGTCCATGAAACCGCAATTGGAGCCGAATACATCACGACAGACAGCTACATAGATGTTGCAATGTTCAGTGAAAAGTACTGCCACCTGTGTCTGTTGTAACATTTGTGAGTTCAGTGCGGGGGGTTCATCAGCAAGAGCGGCTTTCGCTGTTTCCAGCATATCGCTGTAAAGCTTATGCTGTTGAATTTCTTGTTCTTCGACATAATTCCGATACTTCTTGCCGTTGTAGTAATCAAGAATGTCTTGGTTAATTTCAGGGTAGAGTTGAATCGAATGTAATTCCGCAATCGGTATCCATTTTACGGCCGTTTGATTCGAATCCGGTGTAGGAGGTAGTTGAGGGATTGAGCCAGCTTTCAGCTTGCATTCAAATGTAATGCCAACGGAGTGTGTGTTACCATAGATGAAGTTGTTTTTAGTTGGTTGATATTCGTAGACAAATGCAACGGACCCGACTTCCACATCGATGCACGCTTCTTCTTTGGCTTCCCTCATAACAGCTTCAACGAAGGTCTCGCCAGGTTCAAGACCACCTGCGGGAAGATTGTAATGCACACCGTCATCATCGTCATTTTTAAACTCAATAAGCAATATAGCCCCATCTTGAATAATTAAAGCGCAAGCACGGAGTCGTATACTCTCCAACTCGTTCACATCCTTAGTGTTTGGTTATTGAAGACTTTTTAAAGTCGATAAATCTTTAGTGTTAATATGTTTTATATCGGAAACTCGATCGCAAGTAAGCATCTCATAAAGACCGTCGGGAACAAGTTTGTACTGCGGATTTTCTTTCAAATCAACTAGATTCTTCCAAACAGCTGCAAACTTTTTGTTCCCCTCAATCCCTTCAAATTCATTTGTATTATAGTCATCCGTTCGGCTAAAGCCTGCTTCATAGATAAAAACAAATTCATGCCCAATTTCTCCGTACCAAGAGAAGATGTGCTCGATAACGCCTATCATTTGGGGTTCAATAATATCAACATTAATTTCCTCTTTTACTTCTCGTATTACAGCTGATTTGCTGTCTTCCCCATACTCAATCGTGCCGCCAATTGGACGAAATGTGATGACACCATCTTTTTCCGGAAATTGTTCAAGCAATATGGATTCTCTTCTTCTAATAATGCAAAGAGAGCAAGCTCTATAATGCAAATTTTTCACTCCTCAAAATAGTTAATCATGAGTAACTCAAGCTGTGTGTTTTAAACGTTCTAACAGCTCTGTTATCTGCCTCCGTCCAATAGTGATCCATTCAAGCGTCTGCGGGACATCTTGACCTTTAAGGACTCGATTGATCCAATAGATGAAGTTCCCAATTTGGTAGTAAATACGTGCGTTTATATGAATATACAAAAACTCATCCCAGCCCATTTTTGTTTCGGATAGGTGATTCCATTCATTTAGAAAGCTTTCCATTGCTAATTTGATATTACTTTGTGTATTTGGAATTGAATCATAAGCCTCACCAAAGTGCTCAAATAGCATGATGACAGGTCTTATTGCACAGGATTCGAAATCAATGAAACATACTTCTTTATTGGCTTTAATAATAAAATTATGAAGAGATATGTCACCAGGATCTAACGTTAAAGGTGTTCGCTGAATGCTCTTAATAACATGTCCTTCTTGTTCAAGGCATTCTTTCATAAGAAAATCGATAAAATTTACTCCGAGAAGTTCTGTTAGTGTCTCTAAGTTCTCATTAAGTAAACTCGCTAGTATCGAAAAATGAGAAAACTTCTCGCCAAAATCATTCATATAATTCTTAGCATTAGTTGACCAATTTGCAGCCCATTGACCCAGTATTGAAAAAACCAATTTAATATGATCAGGCGAACTGAAATCTGGGTGCTCTCCATCTATCCAACTTCCAAAGCAAGGACATTCAAACCGCGAAAGTTAGTATTGAATAATACTTTTGGCACCAGGTCGTTATTTTGGAGAAATGTTGTATAAACAAGACTCTCGTGTTTTAACCCGCCATCATACCCGTACTTCATTAGAACTGTTCTGTCAACAAGATAAATCTTCTCAATTAGCCTTTCATTCTTTGAATCATCAATTACCTCTTTACTCAATATCTTAGCGTTCAATAACTCTTCAAGATCTGCTGTAACGAGTTTTTCCAAGGAAAGGTCCCCCAAAAGCGTGAAGTAATTACTTTGACGCGATTCTATTGTTCCGTGTTATTGAAATATTTCACTACTTAACTGTTCAAGCACTTTGGGCAAAAAATCGAGTTTAGTTCTTTGGTCGTTTTTCAAGAACTGGGATAACCGCTCTGCGCGCACAAAAACAATGGATGAAAATTCAGGTATGATGCTATTACTAAGGAGTCTATTCTCGAAACGATCATAATGTAATTTCAGTTCATGGGAATCAATGGCTAATTCAATAAGGTAAACCAGAGCAATAGACTGCCAATGTACAATATATTTAGGAGTCACTCTAGAAACCATATTAGAATTCAAATCGATACCCATTTCTTCTTGTGATTCCCTCGATAGACTCTCAATTATATGAACAACATCCCCATGAATATCGCTTTCCTCAATGCCTCCTGCTATAAACTGCAACCTTCCTGGAGTGGAGGTATGTGTATTCATCTCTCCAATCACAAAATACCCATCCTTTGTAAGGAGAACGCCATTCGCAACTATTCCACGGTACTTGTATATATGATTGGTACTCAGCTGTTTAGAGTAGAGAAAATGAGCATAATCTGTTTTTTGCAAAGTAACTTTTAGTTCCGCATCAACCAAACTCATATGACTAACTGAATAGATAACGCCTCGAGTAAGGTATGGTTTCTGCTTTATTAAGGATTCCCAATAGCCGTTTATTACTTCTTGAAAGGTAAAAGGAAGGTTGATCTCTTCAGAATCAATAGTTACTTGTATAATTTCGGGAATCGGATTGATTAACATTTATAGTCCCTATCCCCTTCCAATCTATGTAACAACTTATAACTGGGGTTTACTTCCCAGGCTTCAAAGGGTATAAAGCATTTTGCATTCATCGCATCTAGTAATCTTGATCTTTGCTGCGGTCTTGTTATGTATTGCCCAATATTGTCTTCATTGATTTTTATGTATCTAGCTTCGACTATTTCGTCTTCTTGTATTTTGATTTCCCCGCTAATGTATTGAGCTCTGAAGCATACAGACAACACTTGCTTCGTTGTATTCATATAGACACCAGTAATTCCAATTGGCTTAATAACGATGCCCGTCTCTTCCTGGAACTCTCTGCGAATTGCTTCATCGAGGGGCTCTCCCAATTCAACATTTCCACCTGGCATTTCCCATGTATCCGAACGCCAATGTGTTCTAAGCAACAATACCTCTCCACTTTCATTAGTGACTAAACCTGCAACTGATATGCAGTGTTTAGGAGCTTGGTACTCCAAACCGATCCCTCCTTCGATTTATATTTTAGACGCACTGCCATTCCCTCAATAAAAACAGCAGCCGATTACTTGTCAGCTGCTG
Source organism: Paenibacillus sp. CCS19 (assembly GCF_033239625.1). NCBI lineage: Bacteria > Bacillati > Bacillota > Bacilli > Caryophanales > Paenibacillaceae > Paenibacillus > Paenibacillus sp. CCS19. Next base: position 254,364 of record NZ_BTCK01000002.1, on the reverse strand, counting down.
TCGTGTATTATGAGATGTGATGTTAGATAGTTGGGTTACAGCACTTCCTCCAGCTGCCGCTGGCTGTGTGCATCAAGCGCCTGCCAATCCGGAATCTCGCATCGCTTGCCATGCATATCGGTCAGGATGACGCGGCCTTCGCCAGGATACTGGAGATGCTCATGCAGGTTACGCATAGCCATCCGGGTTGGACCAAGATGGGTTTGAAGCTCCCACAGCCACAAGTCGGATTTGAACTTCACGCTGTCCACGCGCGTCACGCGCGGAAGAAAATAACGGAATTGCAGCTCCTTCGTCAGCTCCGCCGCACTCTCCTCGTTCAGCTCGTGAATCTCCTTCACGATGCCAAGCTCTTCATCCTTCGCATTCCGAATTGAGATATAGGAATCGGTATACCGAAACGGGAACGCACGATAGACGATCAACTCATCATAGGGCTGGCCGTCGACAACGCCCTGAAGCACACCGCCATTGCCTCGGCTGAAGTAGACATCATCCGGCAACAGCATTCGAATATCATACTTGTCCGCCATTACCCCTCAACCCCCTTAATCTGCGACAACTCCCGCTGCGCATCGACCAGCTTGCGATAGACGCCAGCTTCCTTGGATAGCAGCTCCTCGTGCGTGCCGACCTCTACGATTTTGCCGCGGTCAAGCACGACGAGCCTATCGGCATTCCGAAGGGTAGACAAGCGATGGGCAATCGCGAATGTCGTCCGACCTTGCACGAGGCGTGAGATTGCCTCTTGAATTTGACGCTCAGTCTCCGTATCGACGGAAGCCGTCGCTTCGTCGAGAATGAGAATGCGCGGATCGTGAATGATCGCTCGCGCGATCGCAACCCGCTGCTTCTCACCGCCGGACAGCTTATGTCCCCGCTCGCCGACACGCGTATCGTAGCCATCCGGCAGCCGGACGATGAAGTCATGCGCATTGGCGATCTTCGCAGCACGCATAATTTCCTCAGGTGTAGCATCCGACTTGGAATAGGCGATATTGTCCGCGATCGTTCCATCGAATAGGAACGTCTCCTGCAGCACGACGCCAACCTGTCTGCGCAGATCGGATTGGCTAATATCGCGAATCGATACGCCATCGATGCGTACCGTTCCTTCATCTGAATCGTAGAACCGACAGATCAGGTTGATGAAGGTTGATTTGCCCGCGCCGGAGTGCCCGACGAGACCAATCATTTCGCCCGCCTTCACCTTCAGATTGACATCCTTCAGAACCGGATGATGTTTCTCATAACCATACGTGACATGCTCGAAGCTCACATCGCCCTTGATGACGCCTAGCGGCACAGGATCAGCGGTATCCGGCACCTCTGAAGGCGTATCCATAATTTCGAACACCCGATGCGCGGAAGCCATCGCACTGTTCGCCCAGCTGATCATTTGACTGATCCATTGCAGCGGTCCGAACAACATGCCAAGGTAAGCAATGAGCGCCATCAGCTCGCCTAGCTGCATCCGATCATGAAGCACATTGCGGCCGCCGTAATACCAGATCAGGAGCGTGCCTAGTCCTGCGACGAAGCCGAAGATCGGGAAGACGAACTGCCACAGCCCCTCCATCCGGATGTTGTTTCGTACAACTGCAACGTTGGCATCCGAATAACGAGTCGTCTCTTCGCGTTCTCTGCCGAATGCTTTCACAACGCGAATGCCTTGCAGCGCATCGCCTACAAGCGTATTCAGCCGGAAGATTGAACGCCATTGCTGATACCAGCGGCGTTCAATCTTCGGCCAGATGGTCATCGACACGATGATCATAACCGGTACAGGCAGCAGTGCGAACAGAGACAGCTTCCAATCCAAGCTGAAAATAATAATGAAGATGGCAGCAATCCGCAGCACTTCGCCGCTTAAGTAAGTGACGCCATCGGTCATGAACTGACGCATCGACTCCGCATCGCTGTTGACGCGTCCAATGAACTGCGACGTCTGTCTTCGATCGAAGTAAGAAAGTGACAGCCGCATGAGCGATTGGTATATGTCTTTGCGCAGATCACCCATCAGCTTCGAGCCGACCCATACGCCGATCAATCCGCGAATCGTCTGCATCGCGGATTGCAGCAGCATGGTGAGCCCAAGGCCAAGAATGAGGAATAACAGCGTCGAGCCCATGTCTTTCGTTTGCAGAACGTCATCGATAATGATCTTGGTGAGATACGGCGGCGCTAGTTCAACGACAGACGTCATGACAAGCAACACAGCCGCGAAGCCCATGTGCAGCTTATAAGGCTTGGCATATCGAATCATACGAGCGGCCAGCTTGCTGCTCTGCATACAGAATGAGCATACTTGCGTGCCATCTCCGAGCGGGTTGCCGCATGACGGACAATTGCGCGGTATATCGCGCTCCGATACGACCGGCAATTCTTCTTCTTTCGCGAGTGCGCCGATCAGCTTCGCTGCGAATGAGAACGCCGAGGTTTGTGCAGCCGTATAGCGAGCCACGACTACCGGTCCGTCTTGCGTGTCGGCTACCAGCATCCCTCCGCCGATCGCTCCGGCTGCTCTTGCATCCTTCATCTTGGCAATCGGCAGCTGTACGACAGGCGCTTCTTCCTGTCCCCAGACCGTGACCCCATGTGCCGTTACCATTAACCACTGTTCGCCGAATCTGCCGTCCGGCAGCAGATCCGATTTTACACTGAACAACACTTCGCCCTTTTCTTTGTTGCGGATGTTCGGTGGTAATTGATCTTGAATCACGACTCGCCTATCTCCCTTACATCAGGATCTTTGAGAGGAGCTCAAAGTCACTCTGCTTAGCAGCTGGTATTCTATTCTAGTAACCTGTGGGATTGTTTGACAGGTAACAACGAGTGTAACGCTCAATTCCTCCACCAACAACCTGTTTAAATCTTGTTTCTATCTATTGCTTCTTCGAGCCCCTTCTAATCGTCGAGATATGGAAGGGATAACGGACGAACATCTCATGCCTCTCCAACTGCTCCATAATCGCGCTTCGGTCCTCTACATAATGCTCAAGTCTGCTAACTGGGGATTGCTTCTGGTTCGCCATGAACATAAGGCTGCCGCCTGGCTTCAATAGACCAAGGCAGGCATCCAGGCACTGCTCGAACTGACCCGCTTCTTGAATGGCGGAGCCAATCAGCGTGACAAGATCAAAGGCGCCTTGAGGCAGCTCCGGATCGAAAATGCTGCGATTCATAACCTCCGACGGATTCGGATGGCCCTCTCGCTTCTGCCGATACGCGAACAACTCGCAGATGCCGCTGTCGATATCGATGCTCGTCAGCCGTCCTTTCCCCTTCAACCAATAGCCAAGATAGTCATCCCAATCTCCCGTACCGATTCCAACATTGCATACCCGCATTCCATCGATGACCGCGAATTCCTTTCTCACATACACGCGCGTCATGCACTCTGCATACAAATTGTCAGGCGACGAATTCCATTCCCCTGCTTCAGGTCCCTTAAGCTCCAAATAATAGTTAAACAGTTTCTCTTCCATTCTCTATCACTCCCTATAGCGAGCAAAAGGAGCAGGCGCGACTTCAATGCACGCACTGCTCCTATGCCGTCTGTATCTATCTCGTCCTCCTATTATAGGGACTATTGTGGTAATTTGGAAGGGTCAACTATTGACCAAAATGCTGGTTTCGCATGCAGCTGTCGGTCGAACAACAAAGGAGCGTCCGTCCGCGTAACCGGGAACGTATTGAGCCATGAATGTTCGTCCGTAATGCCCCAGAACATAACCCCGCTAAGGATATCCTTGTTCTCCTTGAATGCGTCGAACAGCTCTCGGTACTTGTCCGCTTGACTCTTCAGCACATAATCCGGAATGTTATTGCCATAATCGGAGCGGTCATTCCATGCATAGAGACTCATGTCGAGCTCCGTCACAATGTTATCGAGTCCCAGCTCGGCAAACTTCTTCATGGAATCGATAATGGAGAAGACGGATGGCCCTGCAACGCTAATATGCGTCTGATGCCCGACGCCGTCAATCGGTACGCCTTTATCCAGCATCGACTTTACGAGATCGTACAGAAGGTCGCGCTTCCTCATATCGTCCGTGCTGTAATCGTTGATGTACAGCTTAATGTCCGGACCGCCCGCTTCGCGTGCTGAACGGAACGCGGTCTCAATATAGTCTACGCCTGCGATTTTGTACCAATCGCTTGCCCGCATGCCATCCGGATCGCCGGGTTCGATGACCTCGTTCACGACATCCCAAGACTTAATATCGTCCTTATAACGCGACACAATGGTCCGCACATGGTTGTCGAGACGCTTCAACAGCAGCTTCTTGTTCGCTTCCCGCTTCTTCGGGTCGGTCTCGTCCACCATGGCATTGCCGTTCTCATCCTGGAAGAACCACCCGCCTACCTGGTTGTGCCAGACGAGCGTATGGAAGCGAAGCTGCATGCCGTTCTCCTTCGCGAAGGCAACCAGCTTATCGGCATTGGTCCAATTGAAGTTACCCTCCGTCGGCTCAATCGCATCGGGCTTCATCACATTCTCCGCCACCAGCCAGTTGACATGCTTCTTCAGCAGGTCTGCGTGAAGCCCCGTCGTCTCGTTCGGCTCTATCGCTGCTCCGATCGGCCAATAATCTTGGAACACATCCTTCAGCGAAGGAATGTCCATCTCGACGGATGGCGCAGGAGGAGGCTCCACAGCTGCAGCTGTATCAGTCGCCTCCTTCTCTTCGTCAGAAGCAGCCGCTGCATCTTCAGCGGGCTTCGCAGCATCTGCTTCTGCTGCCGCATCGGTCTTCGAACCATCTTCCACCTGTTCTGCAGCAGTCACAGGCTCGTTCGAATCCTTGCTGCGATCGTCCATTCGGTTAAGAAATAATAGAAGGGCTAGAAATACGGATATAACGATTGCTGCAATGATGATCCCCATCCGTGCAACCGGATTGTTCAATGGAACCCATCCTCCTCATCTGCCTTGTCACATAAGGAGGAGCGCCTGCAGGTGCGGACCCTAATGGCCATCTCCCGCAAGCGCTCCCGTTAAACCAAGTTTATCCAACAATGCCTGTACGTTCAATACTCTCAACGAAGTAACGTTGCACGAACAAATAAATGATGACAAGCGGCAGAATCGCAAGCAGAATGCCTGTATCCTGCACCATGCTCATATAGAATGGATCTTTGTTCGTTGCTACGCCGCCTTCCAGCATGATCGATAGATTATGCGGCAGCGACGACAATTGCAGCGACATCACATTGCTGCTCGTCAGATACGTTGTGGTGAAGAAGCTGTCGTTCCACTGCCATACGAACGAGAAGAGCAACACCGTCACAATGGCCGGAATCGCGTTCGGGAGCATAATCCGCCAGAACGTCGTTCCTACTCCTGCACCATCGATATAAGCCGCTTCCTCTACTTCCTTCGGAATGCCGCGGAAGAACTGCCGGAAGATGAAGATGTACAAGCCTGCCTTAAGCGAGCTTGCAGTCAGCGACGTCAAGACGAACGGCCAATACGAATCCAGCAGGTTGATCGACTTGCCGCCCGTCAGTAGAGGAACCAATCCCAATAGATTGAAATCCTTCAAGTTCATATAGATCGGAATAAGGATCGTTGTCGGCGGGACGAGAATCGTGAGTACAACGCCGAAGAACAGAATTCCGCTTCCTTTGAACTTCAACCGGGCGAAGGCATAACCGGCAAGCGCGCACGACGCTGCGGTGAGCAGCGTCGTCATCGTCGACAAGGAGAACGTATTGATCAGCGTATGCCAATAGTCCATGATCGAGATGGCTTTCTTGAAATTATCCAAGGAATAATGCTCCGGCACATAGACAACGATCGGTGAGTACAGATCGCTCTTATCTTTAATCGCTGTCGAGATCTTCTGTAGAATCGGGTACAGGATTACGAAGGATAACCCTGCAATGAGCACGAGTCGAACGATCGACCAGAGCCCACGCTTCCACGATTCAATCGACATTAATCGGGCCAATATCAACGCTCTCACGCTCCCTCTAATCTTGATAGAAGACTCTCTTCGAGATGATAAACGTACTGATCGAGAGAATAATCATAATGGCGATGAAGTACAGCCAAGCCATCGCCGAGCTGAGTCCGAAATCAAAGCTATTGAAGCCCGTCGTCTTAATGAGCTCCGTCATCTGGCTGCCTGAGAACGAGTCGATAATCGTATAGATGACGTTGACGAGAATAAGCGGGCTGACCATCGGCAGCGTGATTTTCCAGAATGCCTCGTATCCAGTCGCTCCTTCCATCTTGGAAGCTTCATAGAGCTGAGGCGAGATCGTCTGAATGCCCGCCAAGAAGATTAGAATCTGCACGCCCGATTGACTCACGATCGTGTAGATCCGATCGACTGCTCCCGTCAAATACATGACGATATTCTCGCTGACGCCGGCCTGCAGCATGAATCGTTCCATCTCGAACGTGCCGATGCCCGCAGATGAACCGCCCGAAGCGCTCTGCTGTACAAGCTCTTGAACCAGACTGTTCATCTCCAGATTGGCGATCACGCCCGAAGCCAGAATAACCGGCAGGAAGAAGATCGATCTTGCCAGCGCCCGGCCAATGAACTTCTGGTTCAGCAGCACGGCCAAGAACAAGCTGAAAATAACGATGAGCGGCACATTGACGACCACATTCACGATCGAATCCGTCAACGTGCGATTGAAGCTTGTGTTAACGGTCAACGCATTGATAAAGTTATCGAAGCCGATATACGTAATCTTCATGCCATCCGATTTCGCTTCAATGGAGCTTAGACTATACCGCACCGAAGTGATCAAGGGCACAAGGAAGAAGAGAAGAAATCCGAGCAGCCAAGGCAGTACATAGAGGAAACCCCAGAACGCCTTCTGCTCTGCATAAGTCCGCTGCTTCATGCCGAGTTTCATTATGGATTTCAAGATTGTACACCACCCGTCATATAGCTCTCTGCTTCCAGCTGTTTGCCGTCAACCTGCACTTGCGAGCTATTATAGTTCACAATGACGTAGAAACCGTTAGCGTATACGGTCTTATACACGCCTTCGCTCAGTTTCTCGTGAGAAGCGATCGGCTGATTGCTCGCGTGCTTGAGCACGTCATTGACCTCATGATAGATGTCGGCAGCCTTATCCATCCACAGCTCGTAATTGACCGCGTACAGCCCATTGTTATCCGTATCCTTGACCTTATAGTTCGGCTCGTGGATCCACTCGAAGTAGACGCCCGAACCATATTCCAGCGACTTCAGAATATACTCCCGCTCATCCGTATAGGAGGTCAGGTTGTACGGTGTGCCCGTGTAATTGATGTAGCCGCGGATAACCATCTGGTAGAACGGAATTGCCTCATCCTCCAGCTTGAAGCTGCTGTTGGACATCGGTGCGTCCGTAATATCAGACAAGAATGGCAGCGCATAAGCATTGCCGCCTTGCGCCATGATGTTCATGCCGCTCTGACGAATCGTATTCAATGCCGAGGTCGAGATGTTCTCCGATTCATCCCGATCCACCTGCTGATTCTTCCGATAGTCGCTGTTCAACTGACTGCCCAGGTCGCGAAGCGAGATTCCGCCCGTCTGGTAACCTTTCATCCCCTTCACGATGTCGTTCGCATAATCACCGACAACGCGAGGCGAGACGACATAGGATGGCGACTTCGTGCGGTCCCGGCGATTGAGCGCCTTATCGAGCGGATACAACTCCGCAACGACACCGCGCAGCGTACGTGAGGCATTCGATTTCTCATTGAAATCCGACCCCGTGTTAGCCGTCAACACCGCCACATCCGGGAACAATGTAACGTTATGCTCTTGTGCAAAAGCAATCAGGTTCTTCAGCTCTTTGCTGCCGCCGACCGCACCGTCTACCTTAATATGATCCGGTACTTTATGGTCGAGGCCGCCGTTGAACCAACCCGAATATTTGAGCTTAATGTTCGCAATATCCTTCGCTTGCACTTGGCTGATCATATCCTGCGCCTGCTTGAAGGTCGTAAGCGATTCGAGCGACGTATACGGAATGCCGACGAAATGCTTATCCTTGGCGATGCTGCCCACAAGCTGCAGATAGAATGGAGCATCGCTTGTCTTCGATTCCGTCTGCTTCGCAGGCAGGCCGTCATGCTTCTCCAGATATTGCTGATAGTACTTCGCCATGCCTGGATAATTGGCATCGCTGCCATTGAGGAAGGCGTATCGCACCGTGAAATCGGTCTTCAGAGGATCCTCTTGAAAATGCGGCAGCGTACGCTCCTGGTTGTTCGCCGTCAACGTAACCAAGCCTTTGTTCGTCAACGTGAACGAAGGATAGACGTAGTTGTAGCTGTTCAGCTTGCCGCTGATGTCCGCATTAATGGCAGCAACAGCCGCACCTTCTTCAATGATCCCAAGAATCGCCCCATGCTCCTTAATCATACCGAATACCGGAAGACGTACCGCTTGCTCATAGCTTGCGTCCTCAACCGTCTTCGTCGTTAGATCATCGCCGTATACCAGCTGTTGATAGGCCGGATACTGGGTTTTCCCGTTGTTGAAATGAATAAGAGAGCCTGATCCATCCGGCACGAACATCGAGCCCTGCTCATCCTTCCCGCCTGCGCCGAAGAAGCTCAGCAGCGAGATCGTTGCGATCGGATAGGCGCTTGGCGCATGGATATCCGCTTGCGGCACTTTCACAACAAGGCTGTCGCCGTCCAGTTTGTACTCGATGGATGCGAAGAAGATACGTGGAATCACCTTGTCCTGCGTGAAGCCAAGCTCCTGCATATCCTTCTCCAGGTCTTCTTCGGTATACCCGGCATCCTCGAACGCCTTGAAGGCACGATCCAGCTGAAGCCCGTTCAATGCGGAGTCATTGCGATCATAGGCGCTTTTGTCTGCTTTCTCTTTGTACGCGATGCTCAGTGCGCGTTTGCCCGTCTTATCGAGTTTATCGGACAGTTCTTTAAAGCGAGCCGCACTTAACATGAGAGGCAGATCGGCAGCCGATTTCTTTGCCGTACCGAACTCATAGGTGACTTTAACGCCTTGGTCGATCGACTCATACTTGACCTGCTTGTATGAAACGCTGTCCGTAAACGTATTAATCGAGTTCGATTGTCCGAAGTTGTTGTAATACTCGATGTTCATCTGCGAAGACAGAAGCGCTTTATTGACGCCCTGTGCAGCCGAGTCTTTGTCCCTGTCAGCCGGGTTGCTGTACCACATTTCGCCCGACTGTTTATTCAGAACGGCAATCGTGCCTGTCTGATCGTCGATGAATAAAGCCAATCGGTCATTCTGGCTGATCCCCTTCATACCGGCAGCTCGGTTATCGCTGAACGTATTGCTAAGTGCAGATCCGGACTTGAATGCAGTAACGTATTGTTCCATCTCGTCTTCCTGTGCGGACGTCTGCGAGCCGGAACAGCCTGCAAGTGCAAGCCCGATCAGCAGCGCTAGGCATAGCAAGGCATTGCGGGCCATGCTCATTCTCCCTCCCCCTCTCTCTATTTCCTCAGTGCAAGCTCTTTATAGACCACGTTAACGAACGAGATCATTTGCTGCGTCAAGCTGAAGAACAGCAGGCAGATGAAAGCAATAAAGCCCATTGCCACTACCGTCAGCAGGATCGTACCGATCGTCTTGGATGGCGAATATTGGTGAATCGTCATATTTCCTACGAATAGCAGGAACAACGACCAGAAGACAGCGAAGCTGCTGAAGAAATAATAGAAAGCCGTTTCCTGCAAAGAGATGACTTTGCTAAGCCAGATCCAAGGGAAATTAATAACGATCATCGGAACAAGCGCAAAGCAAGTCGATGTGAAAATTTCGACGAATTTCCCTTCCCCGTCCATCAACGTTGTCAGCGACCAGTTCGCCACACACCAGAAAAGAACGGGCACGACTACATACGCGATCTCCATTAGGGAGTTCATCTCGTCTGGATTAATGATGTTGACAAGAAATCCGCTATACTCGGTGCTCATAATGTTCGTAATAATCAACAAGAACAAGATGGCGAACGAGATGATAAGGTTATTTCGCTGCGTGCGGTCGTACTTCAAATCCCAAAATCCGTTAAAGGGATGCATGATGATATAGAACGGATATTTAATCAACTCACGATTCAATCGAAACACCCCTTATTCTGCGTAGCTTCTTCCTCTTCCACAGCACCCTAGCTGCGAAGGCTGCGATGACAACGACAACAATTCCCGTCATAATGGTCGGAAAATGCTCTTTGAGCACCTGCTTGCGATACAGCAGGAACGCCTTCGAGTAATTGCCGCGATCATAGCTTTCTTCAAAATAGTGCATGGCCTCCTTGTAGTCGCCTTTGCGAAGAAGGGACTTGCCGATACCGGAATAAGCGAATTCGAGATTGGCATTCATATTGATCGTCTTGTTATAGAGCTCGAATGCCTTCTCTTCGTCGCCGCGATAATAGCTGCGGGTAGCTTCGTTCAACGTACGCCCGTATTCGGTCGTCTTGAATACGGTAATTTCGCCGAACGCTTTATCCAATACGAGGAAGTCGTCGCCGACACGTTCAATGGCGACAGGCGTTTTGAACTGCCCCAGCTGGTTGCCGATTCCGCCGAACATATACATGAAGTGGCCGTCGCCGTTGTAAGTGAACACTCTGCCCCTCGCGCCATCGAGCACGGAGTACATTTCACTATCGGTTACATCGATATCAATCAATCGACCGGGGCCTTGCTCTGTCGTATATCGAATATCGCCCTTCGGGTTGAAGTAACCCGTTCTTCTAAGAATGTCATTGCCCTGCGCATTCAGCTTCTTAACCGTGTCTCCCCATACATCGCCGTTCGTTGCATAGATGAACCCTTCATCGTTAATGTCAAGGTTCGTGAACTCGGTTGGCGTGAACATGACCATCTGACTGCGCTGCGCCCGCGTCGACAGCCGCTTCCACAGCAGCTCCGTCGGGTCGACCTTGACTCGGTTCGCACCGATGAACGAGGTGAATTCGCCGTTCTGATTAAACTCCATGAAACCGTCGAATACACCGACAGACATGACATAGATGCGATGCGCCTGGTCTGCAATAACGCGCACCGGCTGGAACTTGAAGTTCGCGTTCAGCAATTCGGATTGCGGCGGATCAATGACCTTGATAACGGCTAAGTTCGCATCCAGCTCGACGACTCGTTGATTGCCGGTATCCGCTACGATCAGCTGCTTCTGCGGCGTAACGAACAAGCCTTGCGGATTGTTGAACGTCTCCTGCTTCCCATCCCGCATGAAAGAGTCAATCGTGCGAATGAGCTTGAACTGACTGTCGAATACGACGATTCGATTGTTGCCGGAGTCCAGCAGATAGATCTGGTTGTCAGGCGTTACATGCATATCGCTCGGGTCTTTAAGCGCCCCGATGCCTAGCCCTTTGCCATCCAACACAGTCGCAGCCTTGTAGGCTGCAGGTGCGGCAACGGTTCTTCCCCAGAACGAATAGTTATAGGAAGACGCGCTGGTATCCGCGTATGCAAGCGTTCCACCCAGGCTTGCGCCTATCAGACAGCACAGCGCAGTCAAGAGTAGAATTCTCCAAGTATGTTTGCTCTTACGCATCGTCCAAGTCCCCCCTCTACTCTTTCATTCCCGAAGTCGCCATCGTCTGAATGACGTTGCTCTGCGAAATGATGAAGAGCGTGATCGGAACGATCATTAAGATGAGCGCGACTGCTGCACCGACGCCGGCTCGCGCGATACCGCCGGCTGTAATTTGACCCAGTGCATAGTGCAGCGTCTTCAAGTTCTCGCTGTAGATAAAGTTACCGCCATCGGAACCCCATAGTGCCGGGAACTGAAGAATCATGAGCGTGAGCCATGCCGGCTTCACGTTCGGCATCACGATCTGCGCATAGATGCGATATTCGCTGGCGCCGTCAATCTTCGCCGCTTCCAGCAGTGCATCCGGAATCTGTTCCATGAACTGCTTCATCAAGAACAGGCCAAGCGGGAATGCAAGCGACGGAATAATGATGGAAGCATGCGTATTGATCCACCCCAGCCACGACATCACCATGTAGTTCGGGATCGCGGTGACATGACCCGTAAACATAAGCGACATCACGACGATCGAGAACAATACTTTGGAGCCTGGGAAGCGGAACTTCGCCAATGGATACGCCGCTGCGGACGACAGGATGATATGGCCTACCGTGCCAATAATCGTAATAACGAGCGTATTGACGATATAGCGCGACAGCGGTACCCACGAGTTGCCCATCAGCGCAACCAAGTCGTAGAAGTTATCCGTCGTCGGATTGCGAACGAAGAACCGCGGCGGGAAGATGAACAGCTCATCAAGCGGCTTGAACGCATTGTTAATCGCATAGATGAGCGGCAGCACCATGAAAGCGCCGAATACCGCTAGGAACAAGAACAATAAGAAACTGACGGCAAAAGAGCGATTCAGTTTTCTCGGCGCACGCAAGACGCCTAATGCTTTGGATGCCACCTGGTCACTCCCCTACCCTTCTCAGCAGTTTCTGCGTCAACATGTTCGTACCGAGCATAATGACGAACAGCACGGTTGCAATGGCGGACGCATAACCCATCTCGAAACGAATGGTGCCGAAGTCCATCAAGTGCGTAACGATCGTATGACCGGCGTAGTTGACGCTCGGGAAGCCTGCAAGCGCTATCGAGATGTCCGCAACCGCGAACGATCCGGTAATTTGCATGACGGCGCCGAACATGAGCTGCGGACGCATCGACGGCAATGTAATGAACCACAGCTCCTGCCAGCGATTGCGGATACCGTCGATCGCACCTGCTTCGATCAACGACTTGTCGATCGTCTGCAAACCTGCGATGAAGGCCAGGAAGCTCGTGCCGAGGCTGAGCCACAGCTGCACGATCATGATGATCGGCAGAATGTATTTCTCGTTCGTCAGCCACTGGATCGGCTCAAGAATGAAGCCCCATTTGATCAAGAAACCATTCAAATAACCGTATCGGTCGCCCGAGAACACGATGAGCCAGATGAAGAAGACGTTGCCTGAGATCGACGGCGCATAGAACACGAGCGTCATGATGGCCCTGACCTTAGGCGAGAGCTCATTGATGATCCAAGCGAATAAGAAGCAGGCAATATAACTGATTGGACCGCTGATGACGGCGAAGAGGAACGTATTCTTCAGGGCGATCATGAACACGTCATCGTTCAGAAACAGCCGCGAGTAGTTCTGCCATCCGATAAACCGCGGAAACTCAAGCATATTGAAATAGAAGAAGCTGAGCGTAATGGATATAACGACTGGAATAACGGTGAAAGCAAAGAAGATTAGCATGTATGGACTCATCAGAAGGTAATAATGCTTATTCTTGATGATCTCACGCATCAGATTCCCCAGCTTCGATTGCTTCTTCGGATGGACGAGGTCAGTTGAGACAGCAGGACTGATTGTTTCGGCTTGCATCGTATTCCACCCCCTAACTATTGGTCTAGATTGAATTCTTGCCGTTTGACCGCAATCTCGTCGTTGATGTAGAGAATGTAATCGGACAGCGCTTCGCGCGGATTCTCATTGGCATTGACGACCTTACGGAATGCATTATCGAGATGGCGTCCCGTGAAGTAGCCGCCTGGAACCTGCGGAATGCCAAGCACCCAACGCCACTGCTCTTCCAGATTGCGATAGTCCTTGACCGGCCAAGGCAGCTCTTCGAGCGCCTCGACGTTCGCCGTCGGATAACGCGCCGCTTCGCCCATCAGACCTTCCATCTCACGGCCGTATGCAATCTGCGTTTCCTTGGAGGTCCACCATTTCATGAACTCCCATGCAGCATCTTTGTCCTTCGCATTCTTCAGCATCATGACGCCGGTCGTATGACTTGCGACCGCATGGTCAACCGTTCCATCGGCTTGTTCAGTGCCGGGAACAATCGTGAAATCCCACAGCCCTTTGATCTCCGGCGCGAGGACCGTAAGCATGTTGTACGTCGTATAATCGGCAATACCGATTGGCATCTCTCCCGTGCGGAAACGGTTCGGGAAATCGGCAATCAGCGGGAACTTGTAGTTCGTATAGAACTGCGACCATTTCTTGAATACGTTCATGGCAATATCCGAGTCCAGCGCGCTGCTCTTGCCGTTATCCCGGTAGAACTCGCCGCCGTTCTGGTACAGCAGCGCCGAGAACGTCGCATTCGGCACCATATTGGCGTTGCCTTGCTCGATCGGCAGCCAGAACTCCATGTTGTGTTTCTGCAGCACGGAGATCATGTTGTAAATATCCTGCCAGGTCTTAGGAATCTCTAGTCCGAGCTCCTTCAGGATGTCTTTGCGGTAGAACAACATCGGGAACGATTGCTGCTCTGGCAGGGCATACGTTCCGCCGCCGTAGCGATATGGCGTTAATCCGCTCTCGCGGAAACGGGAAGCGATCTGATCGTAATCCGGGAACTGCTTCAGATCTGCTGCCGCATCCCTCATCGCATAGTTGACTGGCACATCTTCACCGATCTGCATGGCAACGTCCGGCCCTTCGCCGGCTAGCGTTGCCGGGAGAAGAATGTTGGCAGGAACCAGCTTCAAGCTGACCGAAATATTCGACTCCGGCGTGAACGTCTCATCGATCAGGTTCTTAAGCACCTGCGCCTGATCGCGTCCCGTCGTAATCCATACCGTCGTCGAACGGTTCTTTTTGCCCGTGTTGCCGATGCTGTCATAATCCTCTGTATAAGAGGCGACTAAGCCGCCAAGCTCATGCTTCACATCCTGCATGAATGTAGCTTGGGCGTGAGGAAGCTTATAACCAGGCGATGATACAGCCAAATAGTCCAGCGTAATCGGCTGTTCGCGCACGGTGAGAATCCAAGTGCCTAGACCGCCAATGTTAACCTTGAAGGAAGCGAGTCGTCCCGGAATCGTCTCCGGCTTCTTCACCATGTCATCCAACTGCTTAACGAGCGTATAGAGCACCGATACTTTGTCGCTTCGCTCGCCCGTCATTTGCTCTAGGTACTTTGCAACGCTAGATATCGTCTTGGATTGTTCTTGGAACACCTGGATCATATTCGGAATCCGTTTCTCCAGCTGGTAGTCGCGCAGCGTATCCGGCGAATTCGATGTAATCATAATGATTTTGCGATACATCTCGTTCAATTGAAGGACGCTCGACTCGATCGTCTGGAGCAGCGGTGCCATTTCACCAAGCGACACCGTCATCCGGATGCGGTGCTTGCCTTGCGTCAGATGGAACAGGTAAGGCTCGTCTTCGTCGTTGCCGAGCACTTTATTGCTCCAATCCATCCCGAAGTCGAAGCGCAGCCGCTTCATTTCCTTGAATGGATACTCGCCGTCAATCGTCAGGCTCCGCGTCGCGAAGATGCCGCGCAGCTGATCCTGCTTCTCTTTCAAAGCAATTTGATATAAACCATCCGCCGGCGCATCGAATTCCCACTCGATCCACTGGCCTGGAAGCTTCCAGTTCAAACCGCCGATCGTATTGATTCGTAACTTGGATACATCGTATGGGATGACTGTCGGGCTTGATCTGTCCATCAACGGATATAAGGTCGGAGAAGACTTGTAGACAGCATTCTCCGCCTGAATGAGAACATACTGGTTATCGACAGGTTGTAGCCCTTCAGCCTCATATTCGCTCTTCAGTTCTGCATACGTCTTCACATTAGGATTGCGATACAACTCGATATAATCGATAGCCATCGGCTCGCGCATGGCTGTCAGCTTAAGGTTCTGCATGCCTTTATCGAAGTAAAAAGAGTAGGGCTCGTCATAATAACCGTTGCGGTCCGATACGGATTCAATCTGCCATACCGGCTTCTCGATTTGTCTTGGTCGCAGGTCATTGCCTCTGTCGTCCCGCTTAATCTCATCGGACTGATTGCCCCATACGCGGTCGAAGGTAATAATATCCGCGCTGCTGAACGGCACTTTGTTATTGATTTCAATCTGACGCTCGATCGCCGAGCTCTTGCCCTCCAGCGGCAAATAACGGACTCGAATATTGTAGAGCCCTGCCTGCTCGACAGGTACGTCCCAGCTGATCGATCCTTCTTCCGGTGTCAGAACAGCCTTTGCTCCCTGCTCATCGACGACTTGAAATCCGTCTCCTTGCACTGCCTTGTAGCTCTCGCCCTCGATGCGTATGACGCTGTCCGGACGTGCTGCTGCTTGATGATTCTTCAGATACATGTCATAGCTGTCGTCACTTGCCGATGCAGTAACAGCAGTAAAATCAGCCATCGCCTGAACGCGGCTCTTGTCTGTTGAACTCGAAGGGTAGAACGCCCAAACCGACATTAACAGTACAGCGAGAACTAGTATGATCGCGACGTAGTTCTTCTTTCTGATGTTCACTCTTCTCCCTCCTGCAGCGAAAGACATAAAATGTACAGTCCCCATTAGAAGCTTCTAAATGGGGACTGCCTTTAAGCGATATCGAACTTATTTTTTGTAAATTTCGTCAATCGCCGATTGGAATACTGGTTTGTACTTCTCAACAACCGTCGATACCGATGTGCCGCTGTCGATTTCACCAACAAAGTCATAATACTTGAGGTTAGGGAACGTGTTATGATCTAACACCAACAGGTTCGGCTGTACCGTCTTCGCGTTGTTGATATCGTCCTCGTTCGAGAAGTTCGATTCGAAGGAAGCTTGACCTGGGTAGTCATATACCGAATCGATGTCGTTGATTTTCTCCCAGATGTACATCAGTTTGTCAGGATCTTTAACGCCTTTCGGAATCGTAAGCGCTTGGAGCAAGCCCTCGTAAGAGTGATACGTGGACGCGCTTGGACCTTTAGGGAACGGTACGAAGCCGATATCCGCATCCGGCATATCCGTCTTCAAGCCGCCGATTTCCCACATCGCGCCTGCATACATGAGCGTGTTGCCTTGAC
Organism: Paenibacillus sp. CCS19; assembly: GCF_033239625.1. Lineage (NCBI taxonomy): Bacteria > Bacillati > Bacillota > Bacilli > Caryophanales > Paenibacillaceae > Paenibacillus > Paenibacillus sp. CCS19. The sequence goes on along the minus strand of NZ_BTCK01000002.1, from coordinate 237,511 downwards.
GGAAGAACTGGCCTGGCTCTGTCCAGTCGCCGCCTTCTGTCGGTCTAGGAACTTTCTCCGTCTTAAGCTTCGATTCAAAGTTAAGCGCTTCAAGCGTCTTCGGATCGTCAAGGTTTTGCTTGTCATCCTTCGTCAAGCCTGTTTCGTTGGACATGAGCAGCATTTCAACAAGGCCGCTGTTCGCCAGACCCCATGCATCAAGCTTGCCGTCGTTGTTCGTGTCTTTGTTAGCGTCCTTGGCAGCTTGGAGGAACGTATCCCAGTTCCAGTTGCCTTCATTGACATATTCCTGGAGCGGCTTCACGCCGAGCTCATTCATCAGCTTGCGATTGTAGAAAATACCTTGAACGAGGTTGCCTTGGTCTTCTGTGAAGCCATAACCGCGGCCATTGTACGTGTACAGCTGGTTCGTCATGGTTTGGTTGAATACGTTCGTGTTCTTCGTATACTCATCGATCGGGAGAATCAAATCTTGTTTAACGAGCGTAGGCACCGTATACGTTTTGCCCAGACGCACGATATCGCCGATCGGTTGGCCCGACAGCAGGGATGCCGTTACTTTTTGCTGATACTCGCCGTAATCAATAGCAACATACTCCATTTTGAAGTTATGCTTCTTCTCTAACTCTTCCAGGTTCTTCTTCTTCTGAATGTTGTCCGGGTTGTCTTCGCCGATCGTCATATCCCACCAGGATACAACCTTGATCGTACGGCCGCCGAGATCGAAGTCCATGTCTGGCGTTTTGTACGCTGCATCGTCAGCCGCCGGATCTGTTTCGTCAGCAGGAGCTGTATCTTCGCCAGTGTCCGTGCTTTCCGTTTGTTCGGTCGTGCTTGTGTTAGCTGCATCTGTACCTTTGCTGCCTTCGTCTTTGGTACCGCCGCTGCCGCACGCTGATAGAACCAGCACCATTGCGGCCATCAGCATCATCATTTTGTTGCGCATTGTTTGTCCCCCCGTTAGGAATGAATGCTTACACGAAAAAGTGTAGCGCTTACAAATGTGAGGCAACAACCTGTCGCCGCTTAGGTGTTATACCCGTCAAAATATAGGTGCACCGAAAGCAGCATCCATTCCTTTACGTGAAAATTGCGATGAGGTAAACATCTGCTAGCGATGCAAAGAAAAGCACGTTGTTTGACAGTCTCCCCTTTTTACATAATGAAAAAGTAATGACTGATACCGTTTTCAAATGAATTTCGTTTCTCATCGTAATAGGGGGGTAATCATCGTGTATAAGGTGCTGCTAGTCGACGCCGCTCAACAATCCAAGGACACGACGATCAATTTGCTGGCGTGGAGAGAATTAGGCTTTTCCTTGGAGGATCATGCATCTACAAGAGTAGAGGCAATGGCCATGTTCGCCAGACAGCCGTACGCACTTGTGCTTATTAATATGAAATGCACACAGGTGGACGGCATTCGTCTCTGCCAGCAAATTAGAGAAACAAGCCGTGTACCTATCATTCTGCTTGGCGGTGACAATGATTTTCAGCTCGCTCGCAAAGCGATGTGTTATCAAGTCAGCGATTACTTGCCGGATCCCATCTCGCCTGACGAGTTGCAAGCAAGCTTGTGTCGAGTCGAACGTGAACTGGAAGAATTCATCGGCGCAGAAAGTAAAGCGCTTACAATATTGCCCGAAGACCTGACGACGCCTAATTCTGCTCCTTCCAATATTATTGATAAAGTAAAGGAATTCGTTGAAGAATCGCTGCATCAGAACATTACGCTTAAGGAAATCTCAAATATTTTTCACTTCAACTACTCCTATCTCGGCCAGAAGTTTAAGAGCCATGAGAATATGACGTTCAATGAATATCTGCTTCAGAAGCGGATGGAGAAAGCTAAGTTTTTGCTAGAGCATACGGATATGAAGATCTATGAAATCGCCAACGAGGTTGGGTATACGGAGATGGATTGGTTCTATAAGAAATTTAAAGCGTATACAGGCGTAAGCGCGAATGAGTTTCGGAAGATGATTTCGATTACGGCCTAATCGTTTATAATAGAAACAAACATGAAACGAAAAGGTGGATAGTCGGGATGAATAAGAAAGCAGCAAACATCGCAGCAAACGAAATACCAGAGGGAACCCAGATTCTATATGGCGATTATGCCGAGAGAGGAACCTACTATTCCTGCTCCTATCGGCCAGATGTCGTCTATGCCCAATACGGGGAAGAAGCTAGAAGATTGCAAATCATCGTTCCTCATCGGGCCGGCTATAAATTTCCTCTGGTCGTATTCATTCAAGGCTCCGCTTGGAGACCGCAAGATCGATATGCAGCCATTCCGAATCTCAGCCATATCGCAGCCAAAGGGTATGTCGTTGCAAGCGTCGAGATTCGGCATACAGACATTGCTAGGTTTCCCGCCCCTGTCGAGGATGTCAAATGTGCGATTCGTTTTATGCGCAAACATGCGGAAACGTATGGCGTAGATCCGAATCGAGTTGCGGTATGGGGAGATTCATCGGGCGGGCATCTTGCCTTAATGACTGGTCTTACCATTGGTGAATACGATAACGGCCTCTATAGCGAACAATCGGATGAGGTCAGCGCCGTTGTCGATTACTATGGCGTGTCGGACCTGCTGACGTTGGGCAAATATAATGACATTCTCGACCATGATGCCGCCGATTCACCTGAGGGGCTGCTCATTGGCGGGAGTGTTCCGGAACATATCGAATTGGCGAAGAAAGCAAGCCCGATTCATCAGAATCTGGATAAGAGACTCCCTCCGTTTCTCATCGTTCATGGCGACAGCGATCAGATCGTACACGTTAACCAGAGCATCGAAATGTATAAGGCGCTTAAGAACAGCGGGCAGAACGCAACTCTCTATAAAGTAGTCGGCGCGGATCATGGGGCAGGCATATGGAGCCCTCAAGTGCTGGACATTACAGAGAGGTTCCTGGCTGCCAATCTGCATCGGCCGAGGGTCGATAAGCCTCCTTTTCAACATGACGTTGAATAGAATGGCATAGACATTGGCACGGCTCTGAATCTATTGAAGTAAGCGAGGTCGGCTGCATGGAGCTGGAGAAGCTGGAGAAAGTGCTAACCATACATGTTCGTATCGAGCAAACGATCGAACTGCGTAATGACGAGGGCGATTCTGTCGTTATGATTTCCTTCTCAGGCAAGGCGACGGGAGAATTGTTCCAAGGGAAAATACTTGAAGGCGGCATCGATACGCAGGTGATCGGAAGGCCCGGCGGACGGCATACGCTGTCTGCCAGGTACATGCTGGAAGGCGAAGATTACGAAGGCCATGCTTGCCGCATCTACATCGAGAACAATGGCGATGCCAACAAGCAATGGAACGACGCCTTGTTCCGTACTCGCCCTTCGATCATAACGAATAGCAAGGCATTATCCTCGTGGAATAACGATCTATTCCTAGGCGAAGGGTTTCCGACTGAATCGGGAGTCGATATTATCATTTATAGATGGGTTCAATAACAAGTTGGATGCTGTTCAATATAGGATTAACTACGTACAAGCTTACGCCGATATGGCGTAAGCTTGTTTTGCTATAATCATCAATACTCGCACTATCCTTGACGTCAATGTTAGTCAGCTTAATTAATGTCTTCTTCCGCATCAATAAGCCACCTGATTGTTCAACCAGGTGGCTTATGTTTATCATATTCTACTGTGCTGAGACATTGATGCTATCGATATTCGGCCCTTCCGTTCCAGTCGTTGCAACTCGTAATGTATTCGTCCCGCTGTTCATTGGCACCTGGATTGTCTTCTCTGCCCACGTCGTCCAACCTCCGGTCGCAGTGAATGCCGCATTGCTGACCACTTTGGTTCCATTCACGTATACATCCAGATTTCTTGTACCCGAAGCGAGCGCATACCGGAACTTCACATTCTTCGTTCCCGTGATCGCACAATAGATATTGTTCCATTGCACAGACGCGTCGGTCGCAGCATTGAAGTTGACATAACCGTTGCCGATATACCCTGTATTCAACGTCTCCACAATAGAATTGGTTAAGGACGTCCCTGTCTCAGCTTCGTACGTAGTCCCGCTTCCACTGCTTCCATTACCTCCTCCATTACCAGAAGCGGAAGTATGGAATCGGAACCAGTTGACGTCAACATATCCGCCGGAAGCCGCTGTTGTATAGTTGAAAATGCCGAATTTGTCGCCTTGGAAGAAACCAAGGTCAAACGGCATATTCAACTGGCCGCCCAGCTGAATGAAATTCACATTATCCGTACTATACGAGAAAGTCGCTTTGTTCGTTAGCAGATCCGCATTAGCCCTTAGATATACAAGATTGCTATTCAGAATCGGCCCAGTGGCAACAGTACCGGCCGCATCTTCCTTCGCATTGATCGTAGCAACGATTCGCTTCACACCGCCGGACTTAGTCACCCCTATCCAACCATAAGGGATATTGAGCAAACTTAGTCCTGCATTGTCTCCATCCAACATATTGGTTGTATCCAGCTCGATCGTTCCTTGAGAGTCAGGGCCTTCCACCCGTTGCGTCAAGGTGTTGGTTGCTCTCCACAGGCTATTGGCATTCTTCGCATGCAATCTCAAGTAACCTGAACGCTCGCTTAACGACCATCTCGTATTGTCAGGATAATGGTTCCATTGCCACTGTACGCCTAGCGAGGAAGAGTAGAATTCATCGGTATTCGGAATCGTCATAATGGGATAAGTTGACCCGACATTCGGTTTACGGTACGTGACCGGCACACTCCCCATTGGATAACTGATGCCTCCAATTGTCACATTGCGAACCGTAGCAGGATCACCTAGTATCGGCCAATCGTTCTGCCACTGCATCGGGATTAGAATATCTCTACGCCCCAAGCCGTTTCCATCTTGAAAGGCGTAAAACCACCATTCGCCGGTTGGCGTATCAATTGGACCTCCTTGATGTATCTGAGCTCCGCCTGGAATTGTCGGGCCATTTAACAGTATCCTCATCTCATAAGGACCATAAATGTTCTTGGATCTCAGCAGGTAGGTATAGGATTCCGGCGGCGTAGAGTTGCGAAAAATATAATAGTATCCATTACGCTTCATTACATGCGTTCCTTCTACCAGGTAGCTGCCGGTTACTCCTTCGATCCGCGTCGCAACCGTACTGCTTACAACCGATTTGTAATCAGCGCTTAACTTCGAAATCTTCACATCATTGGCTTCAGATATGATGTATCCGGTCCCGTCATCATCGATGAATAAGCCTGGATCGTGAAAGCCTTGGCTGAACACCGTCTTCGTATAAGGACCTGCCGGATTCGTGGCTGTGAACATGATAAACTTGCCCTGCGCTTGATAGTAGCCAACATAATAAGTACCATTGCGATAAGCAATCGTCGGCGCCCAGCTGCCGTGCCCATAATCTTCAAACGTATTGGTTAACGTATACGACTTTCCCGTTCCGTCTAGATTCGCCGTCACATATCCGATGATTTCCCAGTTCACCAAATCCTTGGAGTGCATAATCGGCACCGATGGGAACGAAACGAAAGTGGAGCTGACCATGTAGAAATCGCTTCCTACGCGAATGGCACTAATATCGGGGTAATCGGCATTCAGAATCGGGTTCGTAAACGTCCCGTCTCCATTATCCGACTGCCAGGCGAATGCAGGAACGTTAAACGATAATAGCATTCCGAATGCCAATAGGAAGCTGAAAGCCTTAATATTCCTGAGTCTGCCTTTACGTTTACTACCTCTATTATTCACGCTGGATTCTCCTTCTCTGGATAGATTTGCAAACCTGCTTCGGAAGATTAGTTGGTATATTCCAAATAATCGACGAAGACATCCCATGTGCCGTTATCGGTTGTTACGATTAGCTTGACTTCTACGGGTCCTGTCGCATGCGAGACATTAGACAACGTCTGGACAGTTGGCGTCGTTCCGGTGAAATAGAAGGAACCGACCGTCGTTCCGTTAATTTGCAGATCGACCCGCGCTGTCGAGGCGTTGCTGGATGCACCGCGAAGCGAGAAGGTATGGGTAGAAAATGCGAAGTATTGATTATATGAAGCATAATCGTTGTTCGCATAAAGCACGGCGCCGCTGAAAGGAGAGGTTATCTTTCCTCCATAAGTTCCACCGACCGTCATATTCTCTGCTTCTACCTTTGTTCCATTCGAGGTCGATGAATTTTGCGAGAACTGCCAGTAATCAAAGTTGAACAAACTGCTGGCGCTCGATCCCGTGAACACAAAGAAAACCTTGTGCACGCTAGTCGCATTGCTTACTGTTGTACTTAGTTCTTGCCAGTTCTGCGTTCCACCGGTAGAAGGCACATTCAAGGTGCCGACGAGCGTACCTGTCGGACTATCAAGACGGATTTCGATACTGCCACCTACCGTAGATGCAACATTCGCCTTGAATGATTTCGCCCCGCTCGAGCCGAAATCGGCATTGCCTACAGCGACCCAATCTCCATTACTGATATTCGTCACGTCCATGTTATTGAAAGGCCCGCCTGTCGCTTGGCTAACCTCCGTCGCAATCCCTGCATTCCAGCCGATCGTCTCCGCTTCCGTTCGATTGTAAGGATTCAGATTGGCAATCTGACTAACACCAGCCATGTTTCCTTGCACTTCTTGAATCGTTCCGTCCGCGTTATAGAACAGCTTGTTGATATGAGGCGAGCGGTAGCCTTTGCCCGATCCCAATAGCGCTTGGCTGACGGTTTGGGCGTGGTACACGACATACCACTGGTTATTGAAGCTAAACACCGCATGATGGTTATTGCCGCCTCCTCCGAAAAATGCGCCAGGGTTTTTCAGGAAGTGGCCCGCATACGTGAACGGTCCCATCGGACTGCTGCTCACCATGTAACCGATCTCGCCTGCCGGATAAGCGGCCGGATGCGTACCTGAGAAATTGATGCAGTAGGAATAGTAATATTTGCCGTTGTACTTATGAATGCCCGAATCCTCGAACATATAAGGGGCATCAATCATGACGGCGCTTCCGTTAACACTCGTCATATCGGCACCTAGCCTGATGACTCTGGCTGTCTTGGGATTCGCGATGATCGCCGGATCTGAATTATTCGGGATGCCGCCGCCCATGTACAGATAACCTGTACCGTCGTCGTCTACGAGCACTGCCGGATCAAACAGCCAGGTAACGCCGGACATGCCTGGCGTATTGAGCGTCACGAGCGCTTTGCCAAGCGGATCTGACCATGGTCCTATCGGCGTATCCGATGTCAGTACACCGATTCCCGATGCGCCATTCGCGAAATAGAGGAAAAACTTATCCTTGCCGTTAATCGTCTTCTTGGCGACCGACGGCGCCCAAGAGAGCGACGCCCATTTAGCAATGCCAGCACCATTATTTGCATTGTTATTTCCCGCTACCGGAATGGAACCATGATCTGTCCAGTTCACCATGTCAGCGGAAGAGATCACGTTGATTTTATTCAAAGCGCTGAAATCATTGTCTTTGATCGTTCCGTTGCTGTTGTAAACATAAGCATCGCTTGACATGTAGACGTAGACCCTACCGTTATAGGTCAGAGCGAAAGGGTCCGCCCCTAATTTGTGATCCATCAATGGATTGCTGTTTCCAGGGGTTTTTGCAATAGAGCTGTTAGCGGCATACGCGGACGTTAAGGATAAACAGCTCAGCAGAACGGAGAGCGATAATAGTAAAGAACACAATTTCTTAAACATAATACATTACCTCCTTTGATATTAAGGTTCTGATTGGTACTGTTGCATAAACCTGAACGACAGTTGCCCGATTCGATGCCCTTCCTCCTTCCTCTTCGATAGTGCGGTGCGAGACATTGGTGTCCCCCTTCATAATAAAGCGCTTTCTTTTTCCGAAAAATAGAATTTCTTATTCATTTGGTGTAAAAATATTGAATTTATAACAATTGAATCTAACGAACTATATCAGAATGCATTCCTTTTCTTATCGCTTCTTTCTTTTTTCTTTCCCTACATCTTGGGGCGATCGTGATATGTAAAAAAAAGAGTGCAAGCTGTCAATTTCATTCCTTTCCGATCGGAACGAGAATAAGCAGTAAAAAAAACCACCATCATTCTCAAAGGTCTCGGGCATCGCTCTAAGAGGATTTGCTAGGCAGCATAGAAACGCAGACAAAAAAAAAGAAACTGCTCTCTTGAACGGCTGTCTATCAAGCTCGTTTCGAGAGAAGCAGTTTTTCAATAGCCATTGCGCCTGTGAAAACTTCGATTATTCCAGAGTCTTCATCGTGCTCACACTGCAAGAATAGACTCACTGCTGCGTTTAACCCGTCTTCGTCTCCTCAGATGGATACAGCACGATGCGGCCATCCTCCACCTCGACGCGCACCTTGTTGCTGTCCTTGAAGCTGGCCAGATCCAGGTAGCCGGCCGGAATTTGCAGCCGCCCTGCCTTGTCCAGCACCGCATATTCGATATGACTCTCCGACTCCTGCTCCGAATGCTCCGAATCCAGCTGCGACAATTCGTCAGCATAGGAAACTCTGCGAATCATCTCCGCGCTCGTCTTGCCGTCCCGAATCTGAACGACACGGTCTACCTTGCGGGCCAACAGCGGATCATGCGTGACGATTACGATTGTAATGCCAATCGTACGGTTCAGCGTCCGAAACAGATCGAGTACTTGGTTCGACGTCTTCGTATCGAGCGAGCCGGTCGGCTCGTCGGCCAGCAATAGTCGCGGCTCATTAGCCAGCGCGATGGCGATGGCTACCCGCTGCTGCTCGCCGCCGGACAGCTCGCTCAGTCGATTCTTAACGCGATGACTGAGGCCGACCGCATCGAGCAGCTCAAGGGCACGTGTACGACGACGACGGCCTCGCAGCAATATGGGCAGCTCGACATTCTCGAGCGCCGTCAAGTAGGGAATCAGGTTGCGGGCATTGTTCTGCCACACGAACCCGACCGATTCCCGCTTGTATTTCACCAGATCCCGCTCTCGGAACGTCAGCAGGTCCTTATCGTCGACGAACAGCTTGCCGGCTGACGGTTTGTCGAGACCGCCCAGCATATTGAGAAGCGTCGACTTGCCGCTGCCGGAATTGCCGATGATCGCCATCAGCTCTCCCTTCTCGACGGTCAAGTCAAGCCCTTGCAGCGCAACGACCTCCAGATCCGCTGTCTTGTAGATCTTCACAAGCCCTTCGCAATGAATCATAGGCTATTACTCCTCTCCCAGCTTCAGCGCTTGCGCAATTCGGATACGCGACATCCGGAAGCCAAGGATGAGCAGCCCGATCGTCAGCATAATGCCGATAATGCTGTATAGATGCAGATAATCGCTAAGCTGATACGTAATCGTGAACGGCGGCACCTGGTCGGCTGTCTGGAATGACATCGAGAACAACGGAATGAACAATTCACTGATCATGCCGCCAATGAGAACACCGATAATGACAGCTGCACCCGAGGTAAGCAGCTGTTCGCTGACGAGCATCCCGATAATTTGCAGGAACGGAATGCCCATCGCCCGCAATACGCCATATTGAAGCGTGCGGCCCGACAGGGTGAGCACCCAGAACAGCAGGAACCCGAAGAAGCTGATCAGCATCGAGATGACGAAACCAAGCGTCATGACGCCGTTAATCGCCAGTCGGAAAGGATCATTCTTGGATAAAACCAATTGCTGCGAAGCATCGCGAAGACTCGTCACCTTCATATCCTTCAGCTCATCATAGATCTGATCGCTGGTTATGCCTGGCTTCAGCTTCAACCATACCTCGTACGGCTCTAGCGCGAGCCGGTTCTGAATCGCATCGAGATGACCCACGATCAGGTTCGGCTGCTCGACCTTCGACTTGACGTCGCTTCGGCCCGGCAGCGGATTCCAGGTTGGCCAATAGTCGATAATGCCATACACCGTGAACGGTACACGATCCAGCGAGTCCCAATAAATGTTGATTGGATCGCCTGGCTTCAGGTTGGCCTGCTCCGCGATGGAACGCGAAATCAGCACGGCCTTCGGATTCGGCGCTATTAGATTGAGGTAGCTATTGATCGGGTAATCCAGCAATCCATCCTTCATCCAAGCGGTATTCCCGAATTCCTTCGTGTCGATGCCCATCAGCATTGTTGATCCATTCTTATCATTGCTGCTTATGTTATAGCGTGCACCTGACTTCTTGAATACACGGGCAACGGACTCCACCCCTTGCAGGTTCTGGAATGGTTCGAAAGGCGGTTCCGTGTATTGTACCCGTTTCTTCGTTGCGGTCGCCGCCGTATCCGTCTGCTGCGACTGCCCCTGCTGCATCTGCGAAGGCGAGGTCACGGGGGCATCGCTCTGCCAGCGCGTCGTGAGCGACAGGTCCGACCCGATCGCGTATTGAATTCGGCTTTCCATGTTATCATTGATCGTCCGCGCGGCATTGGCGCTGAATAAGCCGGTGGCTACTGTCATAATAAGGAACACTTTAATCGTCAAATATTGCCCAGACGAACGGCTGATTACAACCAGCGTATTGTACAGGGCTGGCGACCACCACCTTCGCCCCATCCAATAGACGAGCCGAATAAACCATGGATAGACGCGAAGCACCAGCAATCCCGCGCCAAGCGAGAAGATCGCCGGCATGAGGAACAGCATCGGATCGATCTGCAGCGCATCCGAATCGAGTGCCAGCCTCTCCAGATCAGCCTGCCGATTATTGAAGCTGCGAAGCAGATACATCGCAATGGCAACAAGCGCAATATCAATCCCTGCCTTGTGCCAGAACGACAGCCTCGTCAGCCGCGCCATTTGCCGTTTATGATCGACAATGCTAACCCTCGTTGCTCGATAAGCGGGGATAAGGATCAGTATAATGGCTCCCGCCACTGCCAGGACAGCCGTTCGATACGCACCGCTGGTCAAGGTTACGTCTAACGCGGAACGCTGGACGAATTCCAAGAAGCCGTTCGATGCGCCGAGCAGCTTCGTAAAGCTGACGCCAAGATAAGGGCCTATAGCTAATGCGCCTATTCCAAGAATCAAACTTTCCAGCGTATAAGCCGCCATAATCTGCAGTCGACTTGCCCCCCGACTGCGAAGCACGGAGATCTCTGTCTTCTGCCGTTCGATAATCAGATTCGCCGTCATGAACAGATAGAAGGCAAGCATCAGCATCACAGGCGAATAGAGCGAAACCATCATGATGTTAAGCTTATCTTCCTTGCCGGCATAGGAGGATATCGTGTCTCGCGCCGGTATGTTCACTTCCTCGGAACCAAGCCTGCCTCGGAAGTAGCGTCTAATATCGGTATCCGCTTTCACGAATTGCTCGATGTGATTGACATCAAGCTGCTCGTAATTGAATGCCAGACGCCACTCTACCTCCGTCATGCGAAGCTTGCGGCCAACCGTAAATTCCCGATCGAATACGGATAACGGGATAAGGAAGCCATCCTGATTATCTGTCGTCAAATAAGGCAGATAAGGATCAGCCGTCTTATCGGTGTCCATTGTACCTACAATGATGACGCGAAATTTGGCCCCGTCGCCTTCCATCGATTCGGCGAACAATTCGTCGCCGATCTTGCGTTTGGTTGCAAGCTGGAATTTCTGCGTTGCCAGCGCCTCGATCACGCCGTCCGTCCGATCGACCGGCATGCGGCCATCGATTAGATGAACACGCTTCTCTAGATCAGACAGCGTCTTGAAACCGCCGATCGTATTAAGAGACTTTATTTCCAGCTCGGTAGCGTCTGCGCCATACACCTTCATTTTCTGCGTAAACCGCTGTTGATAGAACGACAGGCCATCCAGTCCCATCTTGGCGGGTATCGTCTTCACGAATCGGTCAGCCTTCTGAATGGCAGCCGTCGTCTTCTCTGTCATTGTCTCTGAAGAGATTGTCGAATTAATGCGCACATAACCTGGATACACTTGCTGCTGCGCTTGCACCGACTGAAGCTCTTTCAACAACGTCCTCTCCAGAATGGCCTTGGAGTACAATGGCATCGAGCTGAACAACGCTACGCATACCGTAAGGCCCAGCCATAAGTTCAGCTGCAGCCATTTGTTTTTCGCCATTTTGCGGAGGATCATCGTCCATAAGGCCATACCGTACACCCCGTTCTTGCGCCCGGCTTCACCGGGCCTTCAATGTTGTTTGGGTTAATTGTTGAGGATGATCTGCTGTCCCTCCTCGACCCCTTTCACAATCTCAACATCCGTCGCCGTCATTAAACCTACTTCCACATCCACCTCTTTGCGGCGGTCGCCATCTGCTATTTGGACGTAAAAACGGTTCATATAAGAGCGAATAGCCGAGCGCGGCAGCACAATTACGTCGTGCCGCTGCTGAAGATCAATCGTCATCTCGGCGCTATCTCCGACCTTCGAATCCGCAGGTGCATCATCAATGCTCATATAGATCGTCACGGCGTTGGTCTGCGCTTTGTTCGCATCCGTCGCAATCGGTACATTCGATGGCGATTGCACGACTTTCCCCGTATAATCGGCGCCTCGATATTTCAATTGGACGGGCATGCCCGCCTTGATCTGGGTTAGCTCCTTGCTGTCCGAGGCGACATAAGTAAGTTGGAGCTGGGATGGATCGGCTATGGAGACGATGTTCTGATAAGCATTGACGAAATCGCCGGCATTCATCTTCTCCACGAATGTGACGGTCCCCGAGATCGGCGAGTAGAGCCGAGATTTCGAGAGTCGGCTCATCATATTCTCGAGCGACATCTGCTCCCGCTTCAGATCCAGCTTGCGCAGCTGCAAATCGGTATCGCTCGCACCGGACTTGATCGCCTGGCTGAGCAGCAGCTGCATCTTCTCTACGTTGATTTTCTGCAGGCTAATCTGATAGTCGAGATCGCCTGTTTCGATCTCCGCGACGAGATCGCCCGCTTTCACCTCTTGCCCTTGCGTCACAGGTATCGCCTTCATCCGACCGCCTGATTCCTTAAACGAAAGATTCGCTGCCGTTGCCGACACGAAATTCGCCGTGCCGCGAAGAACGGTCTGAATATCGCCCTTACCCGCCTTCACTACATCAAATTGCTCCTGCGCCGGCTCCACGAGCGGCGGTTGCAGCACCTCCTGCTCGACTGGCAGCAGCGCACAGCCGGAGAGAGCCAGAGACATCATTAATAGAACGGCTGCGTTCTTCGCATGCCGTTTACGCTTAGACAAGCGGTGATTCGTTGGTCGTGAGAGAAACAATTCGTCCATCCTCCAGTGCAATAACGTGATCAACAAGCTCCATAATGTCAGGATCGTGCGTCGTAAGAACAACGGTCATGCCAGTCCGGTTCACCAGATCACGGAACACGCGCATGACCTGTAATCCCATTCGGCTGTCCAGCTCTGCGGTAGGTTCATCGGCGATTAACAAGACCGGCTCGTGTGCGATCGCACGTGCGATAGCGACACGCTGCTGCTCGCCTCCGGACAACTCAGGCGGGCGATGCTTCATACGCTCCCGCATGCCGACGAGCTCAAGGGCCCGCTCCGCGGCCTCGCGATTCCCCTTCACTTTCGTTCCCGCGATGCGCAGACCGAACTCCACATTCTCATAGGCTGACATCAGCGGAATTAATCCGAATGACTGGAAAACGAGCCCGATTTCCTTGCGTCGAAGCGCATTGCGGTCTGCAACAGACAGTCCGGTAATTTCCCGATCCTTGAAGAACACCTGTCCATCGGTTGGCTCGTCAAGTGCACTCAATATATTGAGCAGCGTAGTCTTGCCGGAGCCTGATCGGCCCTTCAACGCTACAATCGATCCAGCCGGGATATCGAAATGGATATCGGCGAGTGCAGTAACGGCCGCACTGCCTCGACCGAACACCCGCTTTATCCCCTTCGCTTGCAGTATGGTCGCCCCGGTGCGTGCTGCTGTTTTCAACGTCTCTTCCTTTACGGACACCGCCGTTCCCCCCTTTACTAGTACTAGCGCGAGCTTGCTGCTTCTGTTATTTTAGCGCTTACAATTGCCAGACAATACCTGTTGGTGCTGGTTCAATTACCCGAGAAATAATAGGTTTATGACGAGTAACAATAAAAAGCGCCCCTCTCGGGGCGCTTAGATCGATCTGAAACTCGTTATCTGCCAAATTGCCAGCTATCGAATTGGAATAACTTCTGCTCCGGCTTGCCGTTGAAGACGAAATAAACGGAATGAATGCCTGCCGCACCTTGAATGGAGGTCGTTGCTTCTACCCATTCGTCTTCGGCGCCCGTCGAAGGAACGTCAACCGCGCCAACCAATTGGCCTTCCGGACCATCCAGGCGCACCTCAATCGAGCTGCCTTCCGTGATGCCCGATACAACTGCCGTAAAGGTGCTTGCGCCTTCGCCGAAGTCAACATTAGCGATTGCTGTCCAGTCGCCGTTATCGATATCGCCGACCACCATATTCGAACCTTCTGCCCCGCTTGCTTGCACCACGTTAATGCCCGCGCTCCATGCGATCGTTTCTGCTCCCGTGCGATCATACGGATTCAGAACTTTCACCGCATCGACCCCTTTAAGATCAGCTGCAATCTCTTGGATCGAGCCGTCAGCATTAAACACAACCCGGTTCAAGTGCGTCGAACGATACCCTTGAGCCACGCCCATTGCCTTCGACAGCGTCTGTGCATGATAAGCGATATACCAATTATCGTTAAACTGGAACATCGCATGATGGTTGTTGCCGCCAACGCCGAAGAAATACCCAGGGTTCTTCAGTATCGTGCCTTGATACGTCCATGGCCCCATTGGGCTGCTGCTCGTCATGTAAGCAATTTCGCCAGCCGGCGGACTTCCCTCTGGACGCTCGCCGTTATAGAAGTTCGAGCAGTACGAGTAGTAATACGTATCGCCAACCTTGTTGATCCCTGCATCCTCGAACATGAATGGCGCTGGAATCACCTGCGCCTCGCCGACTACGCTGATCATATCGTCGCCAAGCTGCATCACGCGCCCTGTATTCGGCATGGCTTCCTGACCTTCTTGAATGCCTCCGCCATAGTAAATATAACCTTTACCATCGTCATCCACGAACACGGCAGGATCGAACAGCCATGTGACACCTTGTGCACCTGGATCTGATCGAGAGATGAGCGGCTTGCCGATCGGATCAACCCATGGTCCTATCGGACTGTCGCTCGTCAACACACCGATGCCGCTTGCATTGTTCGCGAAGTAAAGGAAGAACTTATCTTTGCCGTCAATCACTTTATGGGCAGCTGCCGGCGCCCATGATTGCGTCGCCCATTTGGCAGCTCCTTCATGTCTTGCTACTACGATTGCGCCATGATCGGTCCAGTTCACCAAATCGTCAGATGAAATGACCGATATCTTATTAATGTCGCTATACGTGTTGTCCTTTACTTTGCCGGCATCATCATATTGAAGGACGTCGTTCGTCGCGTAGATATATACTCGGCCATCGAATACAAGCGCATAGGGGTCAGCGCCGAATTTGTGTGCTACGAGAGGATTGCCGTTGGGCGGAGTCTTGCCGACTGCCTCCGTTGGCGGCGCGTAGACGATCTGAGCGGAAGCGCCGCTTACGTCATACGATTGTGTCTTATTGTCGGAATGGACAACATCTACATTCTGTACCTTCATTTCTTCACTCATTGGTTTCGTCAACTCCTGTAGTAATTGGATTGAGATCGTCGCCAGCGTACGGCTGGCATCGTTATTCTGATAAGTAAGAGACGAGCCGTCGCTCGTATGAATACGAAGCTTCATGCCTTCTGCACTCGTCTCGTACTCAGCCTCAGCTGATGGGTTTACATTCGCGTTATTGAGCATAATCCCCGTCACCTTAAAGGCAGTCGGAACTTGCAGTAAAGCCCGGATCTCGCGGATATCCGCATCAACAGGCAGCTCATCCATGATGAGACGAATTTCGTAATCCTTCCCGACATTCCGGCTCACCTTAACCACATCATCCTTCAATTCGACGGAGCCCACGAAAGAATCCGCATGCTCTGTCGTCGGTTGCGAACCACTGTCTGAATCAAACCCTATTCGGTAGGCCAGAAGAGCCGCCACCGCAAGGAATACAATGGACAATGCAAGCACTAAAGCGTTTCCTCTTCGCATTCGCATCCTTCATCCTCTCAGCGCTCCTCCAGCTTACTGCCTGTCAGCCAGTGCAACAACCTGTGAATCACGTTCTCGTTACCCGTCAAATTCTAGGTGTCGTGAACAGGGCGAAGGCACCTTGTCAAGCGCCTTCGAATAACGGCTCTATATCACGAAGTTGCAGTCAGCGTATCCCGATACTCTTGCGGCGTCACGCCGGTCACCTTCTTGAAGAAACGCGTGAATGAGTGAGCCGCTTCATAACCGACCTCAGCCGCCACATCCCGCACTTTCATATGGGGATCGCGGAGCAGCTCCTTCGCCTTCCTCACGCGACACCGATCGATGAAATCGGATAGGTTGATCCCGCTTTCCTGCTTGAAGAAACGGGATAGGTACGACGGGTTGAAAAAATGGATTTCCGCAAGACGTACGAGTGACAGGTCTTCGCTCAAATGATCCTCGATATACTGGCTAATGCGATCGGTGATGAGCGTTGTCCGATCTCGTTCATCCGTCTGCTTGAATTGGAATATCGCCTCCGCTGTACCTTTCAAATACAAGAATCCTTCTCTCATCGAGGCATGCTCGTCCAATCGCATCAGCTTGCCGTTCTCGTCTATTCGCCCATGAAGGCCGAGCCGCCCGATCGAAGCGTAGAGCATGAGTGCGATCGTATAATACGCTTCGATCGTATATTGAATATTGCCGCAGCACTGCAACGCAGCTGCAGAGATGTCCTCCAAGTCCTTCAGAAACTCTGCCGATCTGCCCGCTTCCAGATAAGCAGCCAATATCTCCGCTTTCTGAGCCGTGATGAAGCCATCCTTGCAAGGCAACCCGCTGATCGCATCCGGACGATCGCGAATAATAATGGCAGCTTCATCCCCGACTTGAAGCTGCTGCAGCTGCCGCAGCCGCTCATATTGCTGCGTCACCTCGCTCCAAGGACAACTCGACCCGCTGATCGTGAACCCGAGCGCCATACCAAGCGATGCTTGGCATGACTCTTGAATAAGCTCAAGCGTCCCTTCCAAATAAGTAACGAGATGTTCATCGTATTTCTCTTCGTTGCCTTCATGCGGCTGAATAAACCAAATCAGATCGCCTTGTTTATCTACGACGCCGATACAGCGTGTTTTCTCCGACAGATAGGTGTTCGCTCGCATCTGAGCCATGTTCATCAGCTCATTTTTCTCCAGATAAGTTCTTCCCTCCGGATAAGTCATGCGGCCAAGAACCATGACAACTTCCTGAGTTGGATCCAGCCCGATGCTCAGCTTGCGGAACTCATCAACAACGATGTCTATATAAACCGCAATCGTATGACTTTCCTGCAGCAGATGCCGCATATAATCGCCCTGTGCCATAAGCTGATAAGCCTGCAGCTGTTCGCGGGACTGCTCGATCAGCTGGGTTTCCTGATTGTCCCGGACAAGTTCATCCAGCACTTCCTTGACCGTCTCAGCCACCTTCGCATAGCCTTCCGTCTTCAGCAAATAACGCACATTCGCCAGTTGGATCGCACGGTATGCATATTCGAATTCACTATGTCCGGTTAGGAAGATGACGCGGCATCGCGGCCAATATTTCATGATTTCCTCTGACAGCTCGAGGCCATTCATGCCAGGCATCGCAATATCCGTCATCACGATATCAATTCTTGTACGGGACATCCATTCGAGCGCTTCCTTCGCCGAATAAGCTTTGTAGACGTCCAGCCTCTCCGGCATGAAGCGATTGAACACCTCATATAAGCTGTTTGTAATAATTTCCTCATCATCAACGATCAGCAGCCTATACATGTCCCATCTCCTCCTTAAGCTTCATACAGATCGTGACACGCAGACCATTCTGCTCCGTTCGAGTAAGCTGCAACCCGCTGCCTTCCCCGTACGTCAGCATCATTCGGCGGTGGATATTAATCATGCCCGTCATTTCTTCCGTTTCGCCCGTGCTTGTGAGCCGCGCATTCAACATCTCAAGCTGCTCTTCATCCATGCTGCCGCCGTTATCCTCGATGACGATACGCGCTTCGGACGCATGCAGCTCGAACGTTACACGGAGGAAGCCTTCTTCCGGCATTTTCTCCAAGCTGTGCTCGTATGCATTCTCGATAATGGGCTGCACGATCAGACGCGGAACCCGAATCCGCTCCATCTCCGGCGGTAGTTCATCGAACTGTACCTTAATTCGTCTAGAGAATCGAAGCTTCTGAATTTCGGTATACGTGCGGGCATGCTTAATTTCTTCGGAAAGCAGCACGTTCTCTTGACCGTTGCGCGTTATAAATCGGAAATATTCGCCCAGCATATTCGTGAACTGTTCAATCCGCTCCGTATCGCCTGTCTGAGCAAGCGAGTTTAGAATGAAGAAGCTGTTATACAGGAAGTGCGGATTGATTTGCGATTGGAGCTGCTTCAATTCCGCCTTCTGCATCATCATTTTCTGTTTAAAATCTTGATCGATCAGCGCTTGCAGCTTATCGAGCATATTGTTGAATCGACTATAGAGAAAGCCGAATTCATCCTTCTTCCCGTGATTGATTCGAAGATCAAGCGATCCGCTCTCCATTCGCCGGAAACCCTGAATGAGCAGCAGCAGCGGCCGATGGACGAATCGGTAAGTAATGAAAGCATACAAAATAATTGCGATTCCTGTCGTTAATGCAAACCCCCACGCCCAATAGCTGAATTTAGTTAACGGACGTTTAACCGTTTCTTCAGGCAAATACGATACGACGGAAAGCTTCAACTTATCCGAATCTGCACGGTCAAAATGATATCGTTTCCCCTCGATGTCAAGCAGCATGGAACGTTCATGCGAAGCCTCGGCGCTTTCCCAATATTCGTTCATCCGGCTGTATGCCGACCTATCGCTGTACAGCGTGAAGCCAGCGCCCTCAGCGAGCAGAATCGAACCGCTCTCTTCGTACACATTCAGCTTCTTCAACGATTCCCTCAGTTTCTCGCTGTCCAGCTCGATCTGAACAATAAACAGCGGCTCTGCTCCTTTCTTGCCGCCGAATCGGGAGGAGCTGATCTGGAGCGTATCATCCAACGTTGTGAGCCGGCTATCGTTCTCATCCAGCATCAGACGGAGTGCATTGTAGCGGTCTTGATCGAACGGCAAGACGCCGTTGCCTTCCGAGAGCGTCTTGCCAATCGTACGAATGTGGATATAAATATCTTTGACGTATGCGCTGTTGCTCTTGATCGAGGTCAACCGATGAAGCATGTAATCAATGCTTTTCTTCTTGTCGACGCTATCCATGAGCTCCCATGTAACCGCGAGCCGATTGAGGTCGCTTTCCTGCACCACATCGTATTGCTGGATTTCCAGCCATTCGATCTCCCGATTGAGGTCTTCCAAATAAGTAGATAATTGTGCTAGCGTATTTCTCGATATCTCGTCGCTTGCATTCTTATAGCTCCAATTGTAGAGATAGACGCCGAGAAGAATAATCGGCAGAATAACGACGAGATACATAATGACCAGTCTGACGAATATCGTGTGGCGCAATGAATTTACAGGAATCTTAAACAATGAAATGCCTCCGATGCGCTAAAATCTATAGACTCCTTCATCATGACTTTGCTGACGCGCCTGCTCGCTTTTGTTCGTGTACCATTGATTTACTTCCGTCGTGATCTTCGCTCCGCCCAGCCTGTTCCACTCTTCCACGAATCGATCGAAATCGGTAATGGGTCGGCCAAGAACAATGTTCACGAACGTATCGTTCTTCATATCTTCGAGCAACGACCACTTCTCAAGCATCGTCTCGGTAGGTGGTCCGACGAAGCTTTCATATAAAAGCTGATTGTTCCTCTTATATCGATCAAGTATGGCGAATGCACCGGTTGACCCGTACGTATGCTCCCAGCCCCAGCCTGTTATATTGTCATTATAAAGATAGAGATCTATATTTTTCTGAATAGCCCTCGCTTCGTCCTTAAGCACCGATTTATCTCCCGTTGCACGAGCCTCATGCAGCTGATAATAGGCGTTCAAATTTTTCAATGCAGGATAAGGGGTCACCGGTGAAATCTGCCATACCGGATACGGATTGCTATAGTAGGTTTCATACTGAGCGGTCTTTCCCCAGTTCTTCTCCAGATGGAGATTGAACAGTTTCATGATCGCCTCCGGATGCTCGAACCCTTTTCTTACGGCAAGAAACTGGTCGGTAGCGAATCGAAGCGGAACCTTAGCCAGCCCGTCCGAGTTGGATACGATCGGATAAGCCTGCCAGCGGGCGTTACTGTTCTTCGAATAACTTGCCTGCGCGGCAAAGGACGCCCACTGTTCACCATAGAACATCCCCACCTTGCCTGATGTAATCAGTTCGTTTGCTTTGTTGCCGTCCTTGAACATGAATTCAGGATCGAGTTGACCATCTTCATACATATCGCGAAGCGCATTCAGCGCCGTCTTAACTTCCGGTTGAATCGCCCCATAAGCTAATTGTCCGGACGGCTTGGCTATCCATATATTCGGGAATGCATCATAGCCTGCGACAAAGTCGGTCATTCCCATGATGGGGTCCCACAAATATTGCGTTATGGCAAGCCCGAATGTATCATTCTGACCATTGCCATCCGGATCGTCATGTGTAAACGCTTTCGAGATTTTCAATAAGTCATCCATCGTTCGAGGAGGTTTAAGCCCCAGCCGATCCAGCCAATCTGTCCGGATCCATAGAAACTGAGCAGCTTCAATGGAGGAGCCGGTCTCCGGTATTCCCATCAGCTTGCCATCAACGGTTGCAGACTCGAACGGCGCGCTTCCCTCCTGACTTAACACTTCCTTCGTGAACGGAGTAGCATATTCGTTATACACGCTCGTCAGATCTTGAATGAGTCCTGCATTGTTCAACTGCTGAAGCTGCTGCGCATTGACTCTGACCACATCGGGCAGATTGCCCGCTGCAAGCGCGACGCCTAGCTTCTCGTTATACAGATCGCCCTTGGCTGTCCAATCATATTTGATTTTAATGCCCAGCACCTGTTCATACAGACGGGTCCAAATATTGTTCTCCAGCGTGTCGCCTGGCATCTGTTCTAGCAGACCATCCAGACCGTCCCCCGTCTGCCGTACGAAAGTCAATGTGATCGGCGTATCGTATTTGCTTAATCCGATTTCTTGGTATCTAACTTCATCTTTAGTCTTCGTAGGCGGTTGTTCGTCGCTTGCATCCTCGTTGCTTGCGCAAGTTGCAAGCATCGGCACAAGCAGTATCGAGGTAACCATTAGGGTAAACCTGCTTATTATCGACATCCGCAATTTGACAGCCCCATTTCACATGTTTGATATTAAAGAATATCATTCCTATTATCCTGATGTCTTCCGCATAACACAATAAGCAATTTTTGCGTTCGTTACCCGATGTTTACGCATTTCTTATCAAATGACGTATAAAGGAGCTGCCCCATCGGACAACTCCTTCCACTTCAAAACCATTAACCTTTCGCACCGCCGATCGTCTTCGCTGAATATAGCCCCCGAACAAACCGATCAGCCCAGCCTTTATAACCGCTATTTGGCAGTCACAGCTTCTGCTTTCCGCTTCGCCTGCTCAGTTGTCCACTTCTCGTAGCCAGCTGTATTAAGCTTATCCAATTCCTTCCTGTAGCTATCCCAGAGGGTATCGAATCGATCGGGCGAGGACAGGACCATCTTCGGAAAATATTTCCTCGCAATTTCATCCTTCTTCGTCTCCCAGATTTGCTCTGGCGAGTTCCGCTCCTTCGCGAAGCCCCATGCCGGATACCATGGACGAGATACTGGCGCTGCGAACATTTCCGTATACGTTTGAACGCCGTATTGGTCCAGAATCGCTTTGTCCTTCTCCGTCAAGCTCATGCGGAACACTTCCGGCTGGTAGCCTACCCCCTTCGCATTGCCGCTCGCAAGAGTGGAATGCACGTCATAGCTTGGCCAGTTCCAACCGTAATATTTGAAGCCGAATTTATCGCTGAAGGGCCCGTCGATCTTCGCTATTTGTTCCTCCGTGCGGTAGAAGCGGCCCTTGTCGTTCACTTCGTAGGTTTCGCCTTGAATGCCCCAGCTAATGAGCGTTTGGTTCTCTTCCGTCAGCATGTTATCGAAGTATTGGATAATGCGCGCCGGATCATTAGCGCTGACCGTAATGCCGATACCGCGGTTCGTAACAGGACTAGCCTCTGCCGGGATATACGCATCGGCCGTATTCGCATCGAACGTAATCGGAAGCGGAAAATAGTTATAAGCGTCCATCGCCGGATCCTTGCGCGCTGCGTCCTTCAGCACATCAAGCGCGTTCTGCACTTGCCATCTGTAGTCGAAGAAACCAAGCACCTTATGCGAAGTCAGCTTTGCGATGTATTGATCATAGTTGTCAACGAACGAAGCTTTGTCGAACAAGCCGTTTGCATTCAGATCCGACAGCGTCTTGAGCCAGCGCTTCGTAGCATCTGAACTCGCATACGTCTTCGCTTCGAGTGTTATAGGATCAATCGTTACGTTTCCATCATTCGGATAACCGAGCAGATGCATCGGGGGGTTCGACGTTGTGAAGAAACGCCAATCGTCCGTCAG
Organism: Paenibacillus sp. CCS19; assembly: GCF_033239625.1. Lineage (NCBI taxonomy): Bacteria > Bacillati > Bacillota > Bacilli > Caryophanales > Paenibacillaceae > Paenibacillus > Paenibacillus sp. CCS19. The sequence continues at coordinate 214,923 of NZ_BTCK01000002.1, read as the reverse complement.
CGATACCATACCCGTCAGATCTTCGTCCTTATGCTTGGCAGCATAGTCGCCGATCAGCTTGATGTACGCATCCAACGTCTTGACTTTCGGATAGCCCGCTTCCTCCAAGACGCGGCGTTGCACCCAGAAAGCTGAGTCTGCTTCAGGGTCTGGTATGAATTCGCCGACTTGCGTCGAGATTGGGAGGTAGTACAACTTGCCGTCCTTCGCTCGCATTTGATCCATAACCGGACCATATATCCGTTTAATGTTCGGGCCATATTGATCAATGAGGTCGTCAAGCGGAATGAAAGCCCCTGCGTTCATAACATCTTCGAATGCAGCATCCGGAATGATGACATCCGGATAATCATTCGAGGCGATCATCGTGCCGATCTTCGTATTCAAGTCGCCGACCAGAAACTCCAGCTTGAAGTTGACGCCCGTCTGATCCTCGAGCATTCGACCGATCGTCGTCTCGTTCGTATTGCCATCCTTAGAGCCAGCCACGCCATTGAAAACAGTGAACGTAACTTTATCCTGATTTGTATCGGAACCGCCGCCTTCACTTGCGTTATCCGCTTTGCTGCTGCAAGCTGTTACTGCAGTCCATACGGTTACCGCCGCGAGACAAGAAAGGAACATATTTTTAATAGGCACTATACTTGATTCCCCCCCTCTCATTTCTCTTTGCGTACCTTACTTATTATTGAATTAGCCGTATCATCCGATGCCTGCATATTTATCGTTATCGCTCGGTATTCGAATCATAATTGCCGTGCCTTGTCCCGGACGGCTGTCCACCTCAAATAGGAAACGATCGCCATAAATCATTTTCCCTCGGTAGATCACATTCTGAATGCCGATCGAGTCCCCGAGCGTTTCATTCATATCCAAGTAGCGGTACAGCTTGTTCACCTGCTCCTCATTCATGCCGATTCCGTTATCGCGGATCTTGAATACTAAGTCCTCATCTTCACGGGCAATGCGGATATAGATCCGTCCGCCATGCTTCAGCGGCTCAATCCCATGAATGCTTGCATTCTCGACAAAAGGAAGAAACAGCATCTTCGGCAGCTCGCAATTGTATGCTTCAGGCTGTACATCGATCTCATAGATCAGCTTGTCCTCGAATCGGTATTTCTGAATCTCCAGAAAGCACAGGATGAACTCCAGCTCTTCCTTGACCGTCACCTTGTCCTTATTCCAAGCAAACGAGCTGCGGAACAGCTTCGCCATGTTATGAATAATCTTCGCCGTTTCTTTCTCATCCTTGAGCAGACTGCGCATCCGAATCGTCTCGAGCGCATTGAACAGAAAGTGAGGATTGATCTGGCTTTGCAGCGCATTGAGCTGCGCCACCTTGCGTTCGAGCTCGAGCGACTTCTTCTGAATATCGGCAACATATACATCGTCAATTAAAGTCCTGATCTGCAGCGTCATCCGATTGAACTCCAGCGTCAGCTGTCCGATCTCGTCTCGCGATTCCTCTTCATCGATCGATTCGAAGCTTTGCGTCTTCACCTTCTTCATATGCTTCAGAATCTGTACGACGCGCAGGTTAATCGAACGTGTGATGATTAGGATAATAGCGGTCGGAATAATGATCATGATGCAGCCCGACCACAGAATGAAGTCGCGCGACTTGCGCACTTCCTTGACGACTTCGCCCTCGTCGATCGTCCCGATGATTTGCCACCCGTTCAAGTAGCTTACATTGTTGAAGCTCTTCACGAATTCGATCGAGTGAGATGACTTCAAGTTAGAATAGAGCGGCTGTACGCGATCATCCCAGTGGACATCCGGATTTGTCGTGAATTCAATTTGACCGGACGGATTAACGAGATACATTTCGCCTTCCATATTCAGGTTCGCAATAATTTCCTTCAGATCGATCGTCTTAAAATCAATCTTCAGCATCTTCTCCGTAGACATCCGGTCCGCATAATAATCGAGGCGACGAACGAGTGAGAAGCTGATGAAATCGCCGTTCGCCGTCTTCGTCCGCATGAATACCGGCTGGGAACGTACGCTGGCCGCCCCCTGCTTATACCATTCCTCCGCTCGAATAGCATCGGACAATAAGCCGATATTGCCGGAGTGGAGAAGCGTTGGATTGGCGACATAGATCATAATGTTCTGCAACGACATCGTTACCGAACTGTAGCTGTTCATGATAGGGCGCAAGTAATTGTCGTATGCCTCCACATAGTCTTCAACGTGGTTGTAATCCCGGTCCAACGTCTCGTTCGTCGTATAATCCGAATAGAAGAAGGAGGATAAACCAACGGCATCGTCCACCTGTTCGCGAAAATCATTCTTGATCTGCTCGACCGCTCGATCGATTTCCTTCATGCGCCGATCTCGTACATTGTCCGTCATCGTGTTGTAGAACAAGTAATTCGTCACGATCATTGGGGTAAAGACGCATAGAAGATAAAGGAGCAGCATTTTATTACGTAACCGAATATTGTTCAGCAAACGATTCATGAGAAGTCTCCTAGCCTTGGTTGTTCATTCGATTGCGATATTCGGACGGCGTCACCTTCTCCAGCTTCTCGAATTGGGTCACGAAGTAATCCGCATTATTGAAGCCGACCCGCTCGGCGATCTCATAGATGCGAAGCTCCTTCTGACGGAGCAGCTTCTTGGCCTCTGCGATGCGAAGCTGGTGCAAATAATCATTGAAGTAGACGCCGAAGCTCTTCTTGAACAGCTGTCCGAGGTAAGCCGAATTCATGTAAAACTGCGCGGATATGCTCTTTAAGCTCAAGTTCTGATGGAAGTTGCGATCTACATAGCTCTTGATCTTCTGAATACTGCCCTTGCCGGAGGCACCGTAGAGCTTGCTGAATAATGCAGCGGCTTCAATAACGAACAATTCGAACAACCGCCTTAGCTCATTCATCGTAATGCTGTAATCATGCCAATTCATGACGGACTCCAAACTTTGAAGATCCTTCTCGTCTCCGTCCAGACCGCGAATCGACTTCACAAGATTGAGCACGCATTGCACGATTGCCGATTTGATCGCTTCCGGCGAGAAAGCCTGCTCCTGGAAGGTCGCGAACAGCCGCGCAATCGATTGCTGCATCGATGCAAGATTATTCTCCTCAACAGCCTCGGTCAACTGCCGGTAAATCTCGTCGTCCGGATATTTATAGTAAAGGCTTTGTCCCTCGACGTCAGCGAACAGAATAATCGGTTCGTCGGCCTTCATGAGCTTGAACTGCATCGCTTCCTTCGCCGTCATATACGACTGCTTCAGCTGCATCAAATCATTAACCGGCTTACCTGCAAATATGCGCCACGTCAACTGGAACCGCTCGCGAAGCCGGTGCAGCACACATTCGAGCATTCGACGCATGCTGCCGCCATGTATCGTCAGATCGACGTTCGGAATAATGGCGCCATAGCTTTGGCGATGGCTGTACAGCATAGTCTCAACGCTGGAACGAGCAGCGTCTTGAATAGCCGCACGTATACCATTGTGAACCATATCGTTCATCGGCATGACGTTACCGTTCCACGGAAGCACATCATTGATTTCAAACAGCACATAGGTGAAGCTCCGAGCGTCAGGCCACATCGAATTCCACAGTGTCAAATCAGTCTCCTTAAGTTCACCACGAATAAGGAGTTCCATCTGCCGCTCTTCCCGATGTTTGTTGACCTGCTCCTCCTGCGCCTTCTTGATGGACAGCTTTTCACGGATTCTGGCGAGCGCGTCCTTCAGCTCATCCTCATCGATCGGCTTCACCACATAGTCCATAACGCCATGCCGCATCGCCTGCTGCGCATAGCTGAAATCATGGTAACCGCTAATAATAATGAACGAAGAGCTCAGCTGTTCGTTCGCAGCAGCCTGAATGAGTCCGATTCCATCTAATATCGGCATCCGAATATCGGTAATGACCAGATCCGGATTCTTCTCCTTAATTAGAGCGAGCGCGTCTTCTCCATCATCAGCTTCTCCAATAATTTGAAAGCCGCTAGCTTCCCAATCCATTAATCCGATCAAACCTTTGCGAACGAATAACTCGTCGTCGACAATGATGGCGGTAAACATCTGCAGCACCTCGCTTGAATGGTGTCTCTACCCGCTTGCCCGGCAGATTGCTATAGTTTGTAGGGAAGAAACTACAATTTGTTCAATAATTACTGTGTTATGATGAAGGCAAACTCATATTCATCTTACATGGAGGATTAACCAATGGAAATGATCGCTTCCGGCGCCTATTACACCGGCCAATATCGCAATCTGTTCCAGGAAATCGGTTACACCGAACAGCAGATCAACGCTAGAATCGAGCAGACTTGGTCTGATTTATTCGACGGAGCTGAAGATGTCCGCATCTATTACCCGCTCGGTGACGATATGGGCTATATGCTCGATACGGGCAATCTCGACGTCCGCACCGAAGGCATGTCCTACGGCATGATGATGGCAGTCCAGATGAATAAGAAGGACGTATTCGACCGTCTATGGAAGTTTTCCAAAACCTACATGCAGCATACGGAAGGCCGATATAAAGATTACTTCGCTTGGCATTGCAAGCCAGATGGAACCAGGCTCTCGCAAGGTCCAGCTCCGGATGGCGAAGAGTTCTATGCGATGGCGCTGCTGTTCGCATCGAACCGCTGGGGAGACGGGCCCGCGCCGTTCGACTACGCGAATCAAGCTCGCATCATTCTGCGTGCCTGTCTGCATCAAGGCGAGCAAGGCGAAGGCGACCCGATGTGGGATGCGTCTACGAAGCTGATCAAGTTCATTCCGGAGTCGCCGTTCAGCGATCCTTCGTATCACTTGCCTCACTTCTATGAGCTGTTCGCCCTGTATGCCGATGAGCAAGACCGTCCGTTCTGGCAAGAAGCAGCGGCTGCAAGCCGCGCTTATCTGCACACAGCTTGTCACCCAGAGACAGGACTGTCGCCGGAGTATGCGAACTATGATGGAACGCCGGCTCCCGTGCAGCGGCACGGCGACTTCCGTCACTTCTTCAGCGATGCTTACCGCACCGCTGCGAACATCGCCATCGACTGGGAATGGTTCCGCCGAGACGAATGGCAGGTCGGACAATCGAACCGGTTGCAGCGCTTCTTCCGTAATATTGACGTTGCGGATTACCGCCGCTATCAGATCGACGGCACGCCATTCGAAGAGCTTTCGCTCCATCCGATCGGCTTGCTGGCAACGAACGCCGCCGCATCGCTCGCTGCGAATGGCCCAGACGCCGAACACTTCGTGCGTTTGTTCTGGGACACGCCGCTGCGTTCCGGAGAACGCCGCTATTACGACAACTGCCTGTACTTCTTCACCCTGCTGGCACTGAGCGGCAATTATCGTATTTACTAAAGTTTCCCATAAGTTTCACATCTGATACGACGAGCGCTCTCAGCCGCAACCGAGAGCGCTCGTTATTTGTTGTGCGCGAATTGGTGGTTCGATGTGAAAGATTGAAAACGCGTATAAAAACACGTTTTTATCCATTATAAAAAGAGTGTAACGCTGAAAGCAACACCCCTTCAACCCAATGATATATGGCTGTCTACCCTAAAAATTATAGCACTTTCGAAAAATAACTTAAAAAGCCCGATTCCATAATGGAATCGAGCTTCTCTCGTTCAGCGCACCAGCATTTACCCAGCATTGTTGTGCTGCCGCTTGCCTTGTCGGTCACTCTTGTCGGAACTACTCCTCGCCCAGCTTTAACGCTTGAGCAATCCGCATACGGGACAAGCGGCTGACGAGGATGTACAGACCGATCAGCATCATGGAGCCGATGATGGCGTATAAGTGCAAATAATCTCCAGTCGTTCGCACAATCTGGAACGGCGGAACCTGCGTCGCAGTCGAGAACGACATTTCGAATAGCGGCACATATAAATCGCTTGTCAGATTGCCAATCAACACCCCGATCACGATCGCTGCGCCTGAGGTTAGGACTTGTTCGCTCACTAACATCCCGGTAATCTGCGCGAAAGGAATGCCCATCGCACGCAGCACCCCATATTGCAGCGTCCGTCCAGACAACGTCAACACCCAGAACAGCAGGAAACCCAGGAAACAGATCAGCATCGAGATCACGAAGCCGAGCGTCATGACCCCGTTGATCGCGAGCCGGAACGGATCATTCATCGATTGGACAAGCTTCTGTTCCGTATCGCTTAGACTCTTGACAGGAACTCCCCGCTTCTCCAGCTGACTGTAGATTTGCTCGCTCGCAGTCCCATCCTTCAACTTCATCCATACTTCATACGGCTCCGTCGCAAGCCGCTTCTGGATGGTGCTCAGATGACCGACGACCAGATGCGGCATCTTCGGTTTGCCGTTATTGTCCGTAGCGAATCCGCTAGGCAGCGGATTCCAGGACGGCCAATAATCAATAATGCCATATACGGTGAACTGCGCCTGAGGCAGACCGTTCCAGAATAAGCGGATCGCATCGCCCGGCTTCACCCCGCTCTCATCGGCAATCGATCGGGACACAAGCACAGCCTGCGGATTAGGGGAAATCAGATTCAAATAATTATTGATGTGCGAATGCAGCAATCCATCCTTCATCCATGCCGTCTGGCCGAACTCCTTTGTGTCGATGCCTATTACCGTTGCATCCCCGCCCTTGCCGCTCTTGCGCTCGAAGAATATCGCGTCATCTCTGCGGAATACCCTCGCGGTCGACTCCACGCCAGCAAGCCCCTGAACCAGCTGATAGGGAGGCTCGGCATATTGAATTCGCTTCGCCCCGACCATTGCAGCGCCGGAGTGTTGTGCGACAACCCCTTCCGAGTCATTGTTCCACTCGGTCATAAGCACGACATCCGCACCGGAAGCGTAACGGATTTTGCTCTCCATATTATCATTGATCGTTCGCGCCGCGTTAGCGCTGAACAATCCTGTCGCTACGGTCATGATTAGAAACACTTTGATCGTAAGATATTGTCCTGACGAGCGACTGATCACCACGAGCGAATGATACAGCGCAGGCGACCACCATCTACGCCCCGCCACATAAATCAGTCGAACGAACCACGGATAGACTCGCAGGACGAGAAGCCCCGCCCCGAGCGCGAATACCGCAGGCATCAGGAACAACATCGGATCGATCTGGAAGCTGCTCGAATCGAGCGCCAGCTTCTTCAGATCCTCCTGCTGCTTGTTGAACGTATGCAACAGGTAGATCGCGAAGCCAACGAAGATGATATCCAGTCCTGTCTTGTGCCAGACGGACATTCGGGTCATTCGCGCCATTTGCCGTTTGTGGTCGACGATGGTCGCTCTCGACGCCAGCAAAGCCGGAATCAGAATGAGCAGGATCGCTGCGCCTACGGCGGAAGCCGCAATCCTGTAGGCACCGCTGCCGAGACTGACCTCCAGCGCCGACCGCTGAACGAAGGATAGAAAACCGTTCGAAGCACCTAACAGCTTCGTAATCATAATGCCGATCAGCGGGCCGAGAGCAAGCGCGCTTGCTCCGAGCAGGAGACCCTCCAGCGTGTAGACGAGCATAATTTGCGATCGGCTGGCGCCGCGGCTGCGAAGGACGGAAATCTCCGTCTTCTGTCGTTCAATGATCAGATTCGCAGCCATGTACAGGTAGAAGGCAAGCATCAACATAACCGGCGCGTAGAGCGACAGCATCATAATCTCCAGCTTCTGCTGCTTGCCCTGGTACGAGGCGACCGTATCGGTCACCGGAATGTTCACTTCTGCAACGCCTATCCCCGTTTGAAAATAACGCCGTACCGCATGATCCGCCGCAACGAATCGGTCGACCGCTTCAAGCGTCAGCTGTTCGAAATTCATCGCATAACGCCACTCGATATTCATGATCGTCGCCTTGCCGCCTTGCGTGAATTCGCGGTCGAACTGCTGCTCGGGAATCATGAAGCCGTCAACGACCTCATCGGTGCGAAAAGGCAAAAACGGATCCGCCTTCGGGTCCGTCTCCATAATGCCGACCGGAATGACGCGGAAACGCTGACGCTTATCCGACATCGATTCCACGACGAGCTCGTCGCCCATCCCTCGCTTCAGCTCGAACAGGAAGGGCTGCGTGACGAGCGCTTCAATAATGCCATCCTGCCGATCGGACGGCATCCGGCCGTCGATCAGGCGGACTCGCTTCTTCATGTCGGTAAGCGACCTGAAGCCGCCGATCGTATTCTGCCAACGCTTCTCCTCGTCTGTTGCGGTCACGCCATATATTCTCATTTTCTGCGTAAACTTCTGTTCATAGAACGATCTTGCCTCAATGCCCATCTGCTGCGGAATCGTCTTAACGAACGCCTCGGCCTCCGCAATCTTCCGCTTCGTCGCCTCATCCATCGCATGCGAAGACACCGTCGTGCTGATTTCGACCATCCCTGGATAGACCGACTTCTGGCTCTGCACCTCTTGCAGCTCTCGGACAAAGGTTCGCTGTGAAATCGCATTCGAATACAACGGCATGGAGCAGAACAGCGCCACGCATATCGTTAATCCAAACCATAAATTCAGCTGAAGCCATTTGTTTCGAGCCATTTTGCGTGCAATCATCGTCAACAAGCCCATCGGTTCACCTCGTATACACCCATATATAACTATAAAATACTGTTAAATCCATTTAGTTAAAACCTGTCATATGCTAGTTAATGCTGCTATCGGATTCCTAATTCACCCCTCTAGATCACCGCTATACCGCTTTAACGCCTCTTCCACTTTGTTGCCTTCTCTTATCGCTTGCAGCGGTTCGGGATCCGATTACGAATCGATGCGGCACTGCCCCAACTATTTCGTCTCGGCTCCAACTGCTTTCCATTCCCCCTCCAGCTCCATCGCATACCGATGCAGCGCCTCGCGAATCGGCTGGCCGTTATGGATGTCTGCTAGAGGCTTCGGACTATGCCACTGTGAGAAATAAGTCATCGGGAATGCTTCCTCATGCATATAGAGGATAGCCGGTACGGATCGCTTCATCGCTCTAAGGATGAGTGCCTTCCTCTCCTGACTGACGGGTACTGAGAATGGTTTCATGTTAGCCTGCAGCGTATAGTCGGCGATATCCGAATACAGAGCGTCCGTATCCTGCAGCAGAAAGTTCAGCAGCTTCATTGCCATCTCTTTGTGCTTCGACTGGGAGGGTATCGATAATCCGGATACCTGCGCTGGATTGATGCCGGTCGTACCTAAAGGCAGTCCGACGATTCCGAACCTGTCGTCACGCTGCGAGATCTCCTCGTAATTATTCGGATCGCTCACTACCGCGTAATCGACGGCAAGAGCAATCTCTCCATCCAGCAAATCAAAGGGCATCGCCGGCGGAATAATGTTCGCCACGATTTTCTCTCGATATTTCGTTCCGACACTAGCGAGCCACTCTACACCTTGCACCGTCTCATCACTATCCAAATAGCCGCTGTATGTAATCCCATCCGCCGCTGCAATTCGTCCGCCCTTCAAGCTTGCCGCCCATTCCAACGTATACGGGTTAAGCGGTATATAGACCGTCTCTCCCGCCGCCTTCAGTCTAACGATCGTATCGTTCAGCTTATCCAGGTCCCATTCTTCACTTGGCGTTTCTAGTCCAAGCCCCTGGAAAACCAACTTATTATAGTAAACAATCATCGGATTGATTTTGCTCTTCACACCTAAGACATAACCGTCATTAGAAGCGATTACATCGTCTTTAACAGCTGTTCGATTCAAATTCAAAGCTTCGATTCTGTCAAGCCGATATAACTCCTTCATCTGGTTCGGCACAAGCTCGACTATATCCGGAACGTCCTTCGCAGCTGTAAATAGATCGGTCGGCGTATCGCTCCGGATCCAACTCGTCCTCTTGGATTGATGGCTCGCATCCATGATGTTATAGTCTTGCACCCAGCGGATCGTAATGTCGGTATTCGGAAACAGTTGGCGGAATCCCTGGATGCGCTGAGCCATACGATGATGCTCGATGCCGTACATGGCGCCATTCGCCGCAACAAGTTGGACCGTTAAGGATTCATCTGCGGCATTTTCATCGACGTAACCACCTGCTTCTCTATCCGATGCCGCCATTCTGCAACCAGATAGTAGAACGAGCATCGACACAAGCATGCCGAGCACCGTTATTCTCAACAAACCGACACGAGGATGAACTCGATCAGGCGGATCGTTAGAATTCTTTATTTCCATCAGATCAATCTCCCTATTGCACAATTAAGAGGTGCCTCGCGACTCTTCCATCTGACTCGCGTATCGCTTCAACGCATCACGAATTGGCAGATGGTTCCGAATATCCTTCAATGGGCTGGGATTCCCACCCCAAATCAAAGTGAAGGACACTGCCGCATTGAATTCATGCATATACAAGGTAGCTGGAACAGAGCGCTTGGTTTCGTCAAGGATAAGAGCTTTCCTCTCTTCATCAGCCGGTTCATCCAGCTTGTCCTCGTTTGCTTCCATCGTATGCATAGCAATATCGGAATACAGCGATTCCTTATCCGATGTCAAATCTCGCAGCAGCTGCATCGCCAATGCTTGGTGAGTGGACTTGGAAGTAATCGAGAGGCCGGACACTAGAGCAGGATTGATTCCATTCGTTCCTGCAGGGAGGGCAGCAACCCCTATCTGCCCATTCGCCTGTACGATAGCTTCATAGCTATCCGTGGCGCCGGCATTGAAGCCATAGGCATACTCTACGGCCAGAGCATATTTGCCATCCAACAAATCATAAGGCATAGGGGCGAGCGTTTCCCCCTTCCATTCTCGATCCATATTCGTGTCGAAGTTAGCCAACCACTGGGCTCCCTTGACGGCATCATCACTATCCAAATAGCCGGTGAAGGTTGCCCCATCAGCAGCAATCATACGTCCCCCGAACAGGCTGACCGCCCACTCCAAAGTATAAGGAGAAACCGGAATGTATACGTCATAACCAGCGGATTTGAGTCTCGTAACAGCATCGCCCAGCTGTGCTGCATCCCATAGCTTCGTAGGCGATTCAAGCCCCAGCTGATGAAACACTTCCTGATTATAATAGACAACCATCGGATTGATCTTGCTCTTCACACCAAGCACATGGCCGTCGCTTGACGTAATAACGAAATCGTCTAGCGCAGATTCTTTTATATTCAGGGGCTCGATCTTTCCCAAGTTATATAAATCTCGCATTTGATTCGGAACCAACTCTACGATATCCGGCACATCCGCAGCGTCCTTGTACAGAGCAGACGGCACTTCCATTCGTTCCCAGGAGGGTTTGGGGATTCTGTCAAAATCATTCATCTTCCATCGAATCGTTACGCTTACATTCGGGTGTGCCTCAGCCCAACGCTTAATCTTCTGCCCCAGCAAATGATGGCCGTTACCCGCAGAGGCATTTATGGACAACAGTTCAATCGTCAGCGTCTGCTTCTCTGTTTCATCGAGCGTCTGCTCTGCAGTGCTGCTAGTTGATGAGCAGCCAGAGAGGCAAATGAGCAAGACTAAAAGTATGACCTTTAAGATATATTTCACATCAATCACCCTTTACTTGTTCCCTTCCTCCTCCATGGTTTGTTGTTTGTTGTTTCTGCTTTCTATCTCTGCGCACAGACATCATCACCAGCGATACGTTAGAACATCAATGTGTGTGGCATCTCATTAAGTCACCATCTACTATTACAGTTACATTAATAACTATAAATTACTATATATACCACAAATATAAACCCCTCATATTCCAGTCTTTCACCTCTCATTTCTAAGTCAGTTACATTTAGTTTCTACTCACTAATCAGCCAGGCGTCCGAACTCGTCTTCCAATTGAGAAGCGTACCTCTTCAACTCCTCACTTGCCTCCTGTCCGTTTCTGATCGCAAGCAGCTGTTGCGGCAGCGATAATTGAATGGCATCGTAAAAATTCGTATGGGCTTCATGCCAATACAAAGTCGCTGGAACAGCTCTAGCCATCGATTGTATGAGAATCGCTTCCCTAGCTGCATCCACTGACTCATTCAACGAACTGGTCGCTGCTTGAAGTGTATACGTGGCGATATCCTTATATAACGAATCCCGATCCTTCATTAAATAGCTTATCAGTTGCATCGCCATACCCTTATGAGGTGACTTCGAGGTCAGCGACAATCCTGATATGAATGCGGGATTGATACCATCCTTCACGCCAGGCAAGGCCGCAATTCCGATTCCGTTGTTTTCTTGTGCGATCTCCTCGTAACTATTTTTCATCGAAGTAGATAGATTGAAGCCATACGCAAAATCGACAGCAAGCGCAATCTTCCCGGCCGCTAAATCATAGGGCATAGGAGGTTGCATATCCGTAACAATGTGAGCATGATAGTCCATCTTCGTACCAATATCGGTAATCCACTTGGCTGCCTTGGTCGCCTCTTCGCTATCCATGTAGCCTTCAAACGTCCTGCCATCCACTCCAACAATGCGTCCTCCATATAGCCCTGTTGCCCATTCCAGTGTAAAAGGCGATAGCGGGATATACACCGTTTCACCCGCAGCTTTCAACTTGACAATCGCATCGTTCAGACTATTTATATCCCACCCGTCGTTTGGCGCTTCGATGCCATACATTGCGAATATATCCTTGTTATAATAGAGAATCATCGGGTTAATCTTGCTTCGAGTGCCTAATACGTAACCGTCATCCGACTTGATCGTGTACTCGTCTAGGTCCGTTTCATTGATGTTCAACGGCTCAATGATTCCCCTGTGATACAGCTCTCTCATTTGGTTAGGGACCAACTCCACGATATCTGGTACATTCTTCGCGTCCTTATACAGCTCAGAAGGATGTTCGATTCGAGTCCAAGGAGCGAACATAACATATTGATCGCTAACCAGGTCATTATAGGAGTTGGCCCACTCGATCTTAATCTCCACATCCGGATGCTCTTCTGTAAAACGTTGGAGCTTCTGAACTAATAATTGACTTTTCCATCTGGAAACGAGTGTAATGGAGAGTTGCTGCTTACCTGCCTCCCCGGCAGAGTTATGATCATATTCCATCGTTGGCGACGACGACATACAACCGGTCAACGTCAGGCAGATTACAATTGCCATAAATCTATGGATGTTCCTCATTAACACATTCCTTTCCTCACCATGTTTGCTCTTGAATCGCCGTTCAGTATGGCGTGAACTAACGGAATTGCAACATCAATACGCATAACGCCTTATCATTGTCGTTCGAGCATCATTGCATATTTCTTGAGTTCCGCATCAGCAGGCTGTCCATCACGAATTGCCGTTAAAGCGGGAACTCCAGAATACAAATTCGTATAGGTAAGATTGCCGGTAACCAGATTCAAATAAAAGGCTGCCGGTACGGAATGCTCCATCTCTCTTGTCACGATAGCAAGCCTATCCGGGTTGATTGCGATATCGCTGCTCTTCGCATTCGCCTGCAGCGTATTCCGTGCAACACCTTTGTAGAATGAATCTGGATCTGCAGTCAAGTAACGGAGCAATTCCATCGCCAACGCTTTGTGTGTTGACTGTGACGTTAGTGACAAGCCTGAGACTTGAGCAGGATTTATACCATTCAATCCTTTAGGCAAATCTGCTATTGCAACTTGATCGTTCTGCTGAATGATCTCCTCGTAGCTGTTCGTATTTCCAGGATTATAACCATACGCATACTCTACTGCGAACGCCTACTTCCCGTTAATTAACCAATACGGCATTGGCACTGGTTCCTTCGTAATATCCACGAATTTGACATCCGTCCCGATACCTGCAAGCCATTCCGCCCCTTGAACAGCCTCATTGCTGTCAATATAGCTCAAGTATGTCATGCCATCACTCGCTACAATTCGTCCCCCGAATAGACTGGTTGCCCATTCGAATGTATATGGTGACATCGGGATGAATACCCCTTCCCCAGCTGCCTTTAGCTTGTGTATCACTTCGTTCAGTTCCTTGACTCCCCACTCCTCCGTAGGGGGATCAAGATCAAGCACCTCAAAGACTGATTGGTTATAGTAGATGAGCAGCGGGTTTATCTTGCTAATAACACCGATCACATAACCATCTGTTGATGAGATAACGAAATCTTTAAGCGAGGTGCTGTTCATATTCAATGGCTCAAGCTTCCCTAGGCGATAGAGTTCTCGCATCTGATCTGGCGCCAGCTCGACGAGATCCGGAACTTCAACGCTGGGTGCTTCCTCGTACAAATAAGCGGGCTCTTTACTTTTATCCCACGATGCCTTTAGTACATCATGAGGGTTCCAATGAATCTTAATTTCTACATTCGGATGCTCGCTGCCGAATTGTTCGATTCTGCGGGCGAGCCAATGCCGATCGTTCCCTCTAAACCAGGACACAAGCTCCACCGTTAACTTCTGTTTCTCTGGAATTGTATTTGCCATCCTATATTGATCGCCTTGCGACGATGCACAGCCTGTTAAGCACAAGCTCATCAACAGTAGAATACCGAGGAAGGCTTTTTTCACGAATGTCCCCCCTTGTGGCGAGGTATGGAGTAAAATTGATTTTATTTCTTCTCATTGCTGCAATTGAACGATATATTGCTTCAGTTGATCAATCCCGCCTTGACCATCTCTGATCGCTATAAGCGGATTAGGTATGGCTGTTTTATAGTAGGTATGAATCACCGCTCTAGTGTTCTCATGCATGTAAAGCGTTGCCGGCACTGAGCGCTTCATTTCTTCCAAAATTGTGGATTTTCGTTCTTCGCTCACGGGCATATTAAGCTCCTTCATAAAAGCGTTTAACGTATGCGTTGCAATATTTGAATTAAGTGTGCTTCTATCCTTGGTTAGATACCGTAGTAATTGCATAGCCAAGTCTTTGGATTTGGATCTCGAGGTTAACGATAGCGCAGATATTTGGGCCGGATTAATGCCGTTCTCTCCTCTTGGTACTCCAGCTATATGAACCTGTTCGTTACGCTGTGCGATTTCCTCATAGCTGTTCACACTTGATGGTAAAAAACCGTATGCATACTCGATTGCCAGCGCGGTCTTCCCTTCCATCAAAATATAAGGAAACATATTTTCTGTATTAGAACCTTCTGGAAATTCTATCTTCGTACCAATGCTTGAGATCCATCTGGCGGCCTTTAACGTCTCTTCACTGTCCAAGTAGCCCGTGAATGTTGTACCGTCAGCCCCCACAATTCGACTGCCAAACAGACTGGCTGCCCACTCCAATGTGTACGGTGACAACGGGATGTAAACCTCATAACCCGCAGCTTTCAGAATGCCAATTGCCTTATTAAGCTCACTAATCCCCCACTGCTCCGAAGGTGGATCAATACCTAATGATTCGAATATTTCCTTGTTATAGTAGAGAAGCAGCGGATTGACTTTGCTCTTGATGCCGAGAACATAACCATCATTAGAAGTAACCACGTATTCATCAAGCACGGATTCATTCATGTTTAAAGGTTCGATCCTGCCAAGTCGATACAAATCTTTCACTTGATTAGGCACAAGTTCAACGATATCCGGTGTTTTCTGCGCATCGTCGTCATACAGATAGGACGGATCTGTTGTTTTGAACCATGATGCCTTTCGCCCATTACCATAACCTTGATGCCAGTCGATCTTGATCTCCACATTAGGATGTTCTTGCTGGAACAGCTCGATTTTATGCGCCAATAGGTGTTCTTTCGGCAGTATGGTGTTCCAAGAGATTAATTGGATCGTAAGTAATTGTTTCTCGTCGTCTGCAGGCTGCAGAATATCCTTCTGAGCGTTCAGGCTTGTACAACCGGATATCAGAATAACAATAAATAAGAGAATGCCAACGAAGCATTGCCGCATCATAACCACCCTTTGTAAAAATGCTTGAATCTCGTTCCCCACGCTAACGAGAGCCAAGATGCTGAATTCTTCCGACTGAGCAGCGTATCTCTTCAACATATCAATGGTGTCACGCATATCGTCGGCCCTCGTTTTCTCGTTAGCGATTACATTAAACTTACTAAATCATCCACTTTATAGAAAACCCGTCGGATTCTAGAACTTCGCATATATAAAACTTGATTGCTCTCTGTACGAAATAAAAGCCCGATTCCGTAATGGAATCGGGCTCTATAGATTGAATTATTCACGCTTGTAATGCTGCTTTCTTGCTACCATTTACCTCTTTGGTCTGGAAACTTCGACTCGACGGCGTGAGTAAGATTTTGGAGGACAGGCTCGATTGAATCAGGCTCGAACAACTCCTTGATAGCGTCTGTAATATTAGCAGGAGGCAAATACAGGATACCATAATTACCAAGAAAGCCTGGATTAAGCTGGAAGGTTGAAGGTGTAGCAACCATCGTTTCCAAATCCATCACTCGCATCAGTTCTTCCTGCTGTACAAGAGGACTGTCGCTGAATCTATGGTCCCTATTCCCCAGCGCATTATAGTTAGCGAAGTTCACAGCGTCTTCACCGTTACCTGCTAATTCTTTCAGGAGCGCCTCTGCCGCTGCCTTGTTCTTTGACTGACTAAATATCGCCAACCCGGATATATAGGTTGTATTATGCCGTTTCCCATCCGCAAACAACGGCATTCGGGTAATTCGCAGGTTCATATTGTCGTTAAGCAAGTTGTATAGTTCAGAAGGTCTGCCCATTCCAAGTGCCACTTGATCAAAATTAAAGTAAGAACTCTTGCCAATCACACTCATACGTTTGGATCGCTGCTCTCTTATATCCGAGACATAACGATTGAATGCCGAAACTGTTGATTCACTGTCCAGATATCCGGAGAAGTGCATCCCATCATTCGATGCATACGTACCTCCTAACCCCTGTATGATGGGCTCAACTACACCGAAACCACCATCTGGAAAATCTGGAATATCAGTCATGTAGTTTTCTTCAGCCAGCCGCCGCGACGCAGAGATGAAATCATCCCATGTCCAATTGTCATCCGGCAACGGAATACCTAATTGACCGAACACCTGTTCATCGTAATAGACAATTACCGGCTCGTTACTAATCGGAAGCATCCAAGCTGATCCATTCACTCTCGTCTTATCAATCAACTGCTCATAGGGTGTTGCTAGACCTAGATTTTGGATTAATGTGTCGAGGTTTTCTAACTCATTCGGATTGGCCACCCACCGAATCTGATAAGGCACTACCTCCATGATATCAGGCAGTGGATCTTGAGGAATTGTAGAGGCCTGACTCGTCAAAAAGCTAATATCGATCATTTCAATATCGAGATCGGGATGCTTAGCCTGAAAATCGATTAAGCGATCATAAATCGGCCCCGTCACGGAATGATCAAGCGGATGTACTTGTCCCTTCGACGCACCTGTGTCGATTGCAATCCGCAGTTTCCCTGACAGATGCTCTTCATCCACCATCAAATCTGATTGTCTACTGCATGCAGATGCAGGCAGCAGCAGAACCAAGACTATCGATAATGTAACGATCCTTCTTCTTATTAAACGATACATTTTGGTACCTCCTCTACAATCCGAACCCCTACCAGCTGTATTGTATATCCCAATAGTTACGGATGAAGCCTGTCATATTCTAGTTGTTCAACCCTTGCATCTCACTGTCAACTGTAGCATTCTCACCACGATTGTAATCGCTAGTGATCAGCCAAGGATCCGAATTCCTCATCCAATTGAGAAGCGTATCTCTTCAATGCCTCGCTTGCGTCCTGCCCATTTCTAATATCGAGAAGCGGTTGCGGAAGGGAAATTTGAATGACGCCGTAGAAATTAATATTTGCTTCATGCCGATACAACGCAGCTGGGACGGCTTTTGACATCGCTTGCATAACAATCGCTTCTCTAGCAGCATCCACTGGCTCGCTCAACGATCTGGTCGCTGCCTGAAGCGAATACGTGGCGATGTCCCTATACAATGAATCCCGATCCTTCATCAAATAGCGAATAAGCTGCATCGCCACATCCTTATGAGGCGAATTCGAGGTCAGCGACAATCCTGATATAAGTGCCGGATTAATACCTTCCTTCTCGCCCGGCAAGGCTGCTATTCCGAGCCCGTTGTTTTCTTGCGCGAGCTCCTCGTAGCTATTTTTATTGGATATATTAAAGCCGTATGCAAAATCGACAGCAAGCGCAATCTTCCCGGCCGCTAAATCATAAGGCATAGGCGGGCGAATATCCGCTATATCCGTCGAACCATAGTCCATCTTCGTTCCAATATCGGTAATCCACTTGGCTGCTTTGGTCGCCTCTTCACTATCAATGTAGCCTTCAAACGTCCTGCCATCCACACCAACAATGCGTCCTCCATATATCCCTGTTGCCCATTCCAGCGTGAAAGGTGATAGTGGGATATACACCGTTTCACCTGCGGCCTTCAGCCGCATAATTGCGTCGTTCAGACGATTCATATCCCACTCGTTGTTTGGCGCTTCGATTCCGAGAGATGCGAATATATCCTTGTTGTAGTAGAGAATCATCGGGTTAATTTCGCTTCGGATTCCTAATACGTAACCGTCATCCGACTTAATCGTGTACTCTTCAAGGTCTGTTTCATTCATATTTAACGGTTCAATGACTCCCTTACGGTACAGCTCTCTCATTTGATAAGGGACCAGTTCCACGATATCCGGTACATTCTTAGCGTTCTCATATAGCTCGGAAGGCTTTTCGATCCGAGCCCATGGAGCAAACAAAACCCAAAACTTATTTAATGGGTCAATATAAGAGTAAACCCACTCAATCTTTATCTCCACATTCGGATGCTCTTCTGCAAAACGTTGTATTTTCTGGGTCAACAGTTCACTCTTCCATCTGGAAACGAGCTTGATGGAGAGCTGCTGCTTCTCTGTCTCTCCGTTAGCTGCATCATCGTAATCCACCGCCGAAGACGACGACATGCAACCGGTCAACATCATAATGATTACGATTGCCATCAGTCTATGGATGCTCCTCACCAGTAAACTCCTCTCCCATTCATGTTTACTCTTGCCGATCGCAATTGCATGTCTCTTCACGCTTATTGCACACAAGTATCCGAATAAACGTTCCATGGACGTATACACGAATCATACGCATCCGAGTCGTGGCTAAACGTCTGGAAATCTGTATCAAGCATCTCGGCATATTGCGTCAGCGCCTCTCGAGCAGGCTGCCGATTCCTAATCTGCATGAACGCCAAAGGTCGACTCACTAAATAATTGGCCTGATTCCCGTGATTATCGAATAAATAAATCGCTGCCAGAATCGCCCACTTCTTCGGCTCGCTATGTACGCTCTACACCTCACGACTCCTCCTCCTTCAACACAATCGCAATCACTTGAAATATTTACATTAAACGTACTAAAATGACCACAATATAGAAAACCCTTCTAAATCTAGCACTTCCATTCCCTTACTAAGACGTAATACATTCATTGCCCACAACAAAAAAAGCCCGATTCCGTAATGGAATCGGGCTCTGGTCTAACAGTTACGCTTTATAAGGATCGATCGTCTGGATCGTACCATCCTCATTGTACTTCAGCTCCGTGTATTTCACAGAGCGCTTATGGTTCACGCCTTCCGACAGTTCGCAGTCGTGGTAGAACAGGTACCATTTGTTCTCGAACTCGACGATGGAGTGGTGAGTCGTCCAGCCGATAACCGGCGTCAGGATCGTACCTTTGAACGTAAACGGTCCCATCGGATTCGTGCCGACTGCATAGACAAGCTTATGCGTCGTACCCGTCGAGTACGACAGGTAGTACAAGCCGTTGTACTTATGCATCCATGGGCCTTCGAAATAACGACGGTCTTCGTCGCCAGCGACGATCGGATTGCCGTCCTCGTCAACGATCGAGATTTCATGAATTTCCGACGCGAACGACTTCATGTCTTCGCTCAGGCGCACGACGCGTGGACCGATTGCTGGTGCGTCTGCCGCTGGACCTTCCGTAACCTCAGGCTTGAAAGTGCCTGTTTGCCATTTCTCCAGTTGGCCGCCCCACAGGCCGCCGAAGTACATGTAAGCTTCGTTATCTTCATCAACGAGCACCGCAGGGTCGATGCTGTAGCTGCCTTCCATGTAGTTCTCTTCCGGCTTGAATGGACCTGCTGGCGAGTCGCTTGTCGCTACGCCGATACGGAAGATGCCGTCATGGTCGCGCGCTGGGAAGAACAAGTAATACGTGTTATTCTTGAATGCTGCGTCTGGCGCCCACATTTGCTTGGAAGCCCAAGGCACATCACGTACATGAAGCGCTTCGCCATGGTCGACTACCGGCGATTCGAAGTTATCGAGCGACAGAATGTGGTAGTCCTCCATCGCATATTGATCGCCGTTATCGTTGTCTGGGCCATCGTGGTCGAGGTCATGCGACGGGTAAATGTATATTTTGCCATCGAATACATGAGCGGATGGGTCAGCTGTGTAAATATGCGTAACAATCGGCTGGTTCGGTTTTGGTGCGTTGGACATTGCGAGATCGGCCTCCAGTCAAAATATATATCATTGATACTATACAGTAAGTTTAACGGTTAAATAAAGTTTTAGCAATCAGGCAATTTATATATGATCACCTATCAAAATATAGATTATAATCAAGCTTACGTTTATGATCTACTCGAACGAGGTGCTTTATGAAGCTAGAACGATTAATCTCCATCATTTACAAGCTGCTTAACCATGACGTCTTGTCCGCCTCCATGCTTGCAGACGAATTCCAAGTGTCCCAGCGAACCATCTACCGAGACATCGATATCATCTGCGCTGCCGGCATCCCGGTCGTATCGTATCAGGGAATGAAAGGCGGATATGGCATTATGGACGGTTACAAAATGGATAAAAGCCTGCTCGGCTCCTACGATGTCAGCTCGCTGATCACCGTCCTTCACAGCCTCTCCACTATATTCGAGGATGATCGTGCGCAGAATACGATCGAACGTCTCAAGACGATTGGAGCGGAGCATACCCATCCCAGTCTCGCCGTTAATCTAGCGTCCAATACGACCAATCCTGCGGCGCTTCCTCTGCTTCGTAAAGCCATAGCGGATCGTAATGTCATCCGCTTCGATTACATTAATGCGAAGAACGAACGATCGACTCGCGAGATGGAACCGCTCCGGCTTCATTACAAATATAGAAACTGGTATGTCTACGGTTATTGTCTCGCGCGACATGATTATCGAGAGTTCAGGCTTTCGCGAATGTTGGATGCCTGCGCAACCGATCGGTTCTTTAAGCCGCACGAGATTATGGATACGACGGCTTCTATAGACAGCGGCTGGTCTGGATCGGTGGAGGATGTCGTGATCCGAGTCGGTCCGGCAGCATTGGCGAGCGCGATGGATCACTTCCACCTCGCCGACAAACAGTTTCACCCCGACGGCAGCATGACGATGCGCATTCCGGTCCATCAGCCGCTAGAAGCACGATGGCTGTGGGCCATCCTGCTCAGCTTCGGCAGCGGCGCCGAAGTGCTGGAACCGCGAACGCTTCGAAGCATCCTAAAAGAACAGCTTATCCAATCGCTTAAATTTTATGAGGAAGTATGACAGCTTGTTGTCATACTTCCTTTTCTATAATGAGACCAAGAACGAATTCAATACGAGCAAATAGAGGAGAGATTAAGAATGACAAACCATATTGCAGAGATGTTCAATTATCACACTTGGGCTAATCAGACGCTGCTCGGGCATATGAAGACACTTCCATCCACCGTCCTACATCAAGATTTCAACATCGGTTCCTTCAAGACGATCGCCCATGCGTTCAGCCATATCTATGCGGTTGATTCGATGTGGCACCTCGTACTAACAGGCATGAGCATGCGGGACGCACTGGCCGCAACGACGACGATGAACAGGAGTGCGCTGGACCAACTTGAGGAATACGAAGATAAATTCGCCGAGGTGTCGGAACAATTCAACCAATGGCTGAGCAGCCAAGCGGATCTGGAGCAAACCATTACGTTAGACAATCCTTATGCAGGCGTACGTCAAACGCGGCTATCGGAAATCATGCTCCATGTCATCAATCACGGCACCTATCACAGAGGCAACATTACGACGATGCTCCGTCAACTCGGTCATGCATCGACGATGACTGACATGGCATTGTTCTGGTATATGCAGCCGAAGGTTGTAGAGGCTGGCTAATGGGGTCATGACAAAAAGGTTGAGCAGCACATCTGCTCAACCTTTTACCTATAACCGGACCCTACGTTACCCCTTCACCGCACCATTCGTCAGTCCGCTTACGATGTAGCGCTGAACGAAGATGAAGATGAGCACGACCGGGATGATGCTGACCGTGCCGAAAGCCATCGTATTGTTCCATGACGTGCTCTGGAAGCCGAGGAACGTATAGATGCCCGCCGTAATCGGACGCATGCTCTCCTTGCTTATGAACGTCATGCCATAGATGAGATCGCCCCATGCGAATAGGAACGAGAAGACCATGACAACGACGACGCCAGGCATCGCGATCGGCAGCATGATGCGGAAGAACGTTCGAACCGTCCCGCAGCCATCGATCTTCGCCGACTCTTCGAGTTCCTTCGGCAGTCCGGCGAAATAGCTGCGCAGCGTAACGACCGAGAACGGAATGCCGATCGTTGCGTTCGCGAGAATCGTACTCCAGTAGGTAGGGCCGATGAGACCTAGATGCTTGAACAAGATGAACAACGGCGTCAGAATAAGCGATGACGGCAGCATCTGCGTCACGAGGAACAGCAGCAGGAAGATGCGGCTTCCCGGGAACTTATAACGCCCAAGCCCATACGAAGCCGGGATCGCCAGCACCGTAGCGATGACGAGCGAACCAAGCGCAATAATGGCGCTGTTCTTGAAGCCGCTCCAGATGTTATACGAGGAGCCCGACAGCTGCTCCGTATACGATTTGATATCAATCGTGTGCGGGTACCAAGTGATAGGCGACCGGAAAATCTCGCCCTCTGGCTTGAGCGAAGTGACGATCATCCAATACAGCGGGAACAAAAACACGATCGTTACCGCAATTGCGAAGATAGGGAGCAGCCACGCGGAGTAACGTTTCTTCATGAACTGCTCACCTCTTCTTTCCTAACCATCCACAGATACAGAACGCCGACAAGGAATAGAATAACGAACATCACGTTAGCTGCGGCTGCGCCTTGGCTGAACTTGAACATCTCGAACGACAGCTTGTAGGCGTAGGTCGACATCATCTGCGTTGCATTCACGGGACCGCCATGCGTCGCGATGAGGACAAGCTCGAACACCTTGAACGTATATATGAAACCTAGAACGAGCAGCGAATAGATGGCGGGCTTCAGCAATGGTAATGTCAGTCTTACAAACTTCTGTCCTGCATTAGCACCATCAATGGACGCACTCTCGTAAATATCCTTCGGAATAGTCGTCAACCCTGTCGTAAGCAGAATCATATTGAACGGAATGCCGATCCACGTATTGGCGATAATAAGCGTAATCATCGCGGGAACAGGCGTCACGAGCCAATCAACATGTGACCCGAGATGCAGCTGTTGGATCAGTTCGTTCACGACTCCGTCGCCGCTGAACATGAACTTGTACATCATGGCGGTAATCGTCGCCGGCAGCAACCAGCTGATCATAATGAAACCGCGCAGCCGCTGCGCGAACCGGAAGCTCTTGGAGAAGAGGAGCGCGAATGCCAAGCCGATAATGAATTGCAATACGATACAAGCCACGGTGTAGATCAGCGTGTTGACGATCGACTTTACGAGAACCCCTTCCTCGAACAAATCCTTATAATTCTGAAGCCCGACGTATGGCTGCTCCCCATGCGAGACGTTCATGACGTTCACATCCAGCAGGCTGAGCCTGATGTTATCAATAATCGGATAGCCGACGAAGAATAGCATATAAATTAAAGCGGGCAGCACTAGCACATAACCCGTTATTTTCTGATGTCTGCTCAGCAAAGGCCCCTCACCACCCTATTGATAGCATTTGGAGTACGGGGCGACGGCCCCATACTCCAATCGCACCTCTATCTATTACTTACCAAGAATCTTATCGATCTTCGCTTGCGCTTCCGCAGCATTGTCTGCCGCCGTGCCGCTGCCGAGCAGCGACTTGTCGAGCGCTTCGGACAAGGCATTGGAGATTTCAGGCCACTTCGGATGCGGGCCGCGCGGCTGTGCATAGTTCATGTTGTCCGCGAACACTTTCAACTGCTCGTTATCTGCCCAATACGGATCTGCCGCTACGTCTTTGCGAGCCGGGAAGTAGCCGAAGCCTTGCGCGAAGCCTTTGAGAACTTCCGGCGATTCCACATACATAGCGAAGTCAACTGCCTCGTCCACATGCTTCCCGTTAACGATGCCTAGATTCTCCCCGCCGAGTACGGAGGAGTACTGTTGGTCTTTCGGTACAAGCGCGATGCCGTACTTCAGGTCAGGCGCGTTCGTTGCGAGCTCCGGCAGCTGCCATGGGCCGTTGATCATCATGGCGATTTTGCCGGAAGCGAATTGTTTCATGACGTCTGCCTGCGTCCAGTTGATTACATCCTTGCTCATCGATCCGTCTTTGACCAGGTTACCCAAGAAATCGTATGCTTTCGCACCTTCTGCACCGCCGACGTTATCGAACGTCGCGCCTGCCGACAGCAGCCAAGGAAGGAATTGGAACGTGCCTTCTTCGTTCGCCGGAGCTGCGATGCCGATACCGGTTACGCCGTCCTTCGTGAGCGCTTTCGCCGTCGTACGAAGTTCATCCCACGTCGTTGGAGGCTTCACTCCTGCATCGGACAGCATCTTCTCGTTGTAGAACAAAGCCAAGTTGTTGCTGCCCAGCGGAATTGCGTATTGCTTGCCGTCCAGAATCGTCGAGGACCATGGACCAGGGAAGAATTGATCTTTGTCCGCCCAAGCGTTGACTTTATCCGTAATATCCGCGAACAGGCCCATCGCCGCATATGCAGCCGTATCCGGGTTGTCGATGACGACGATATCCGGCAGATCGGAAGCAGCAAGACCAACCGAGAGTTTCTTCTTGAAATCAGCGAATGGAATGAATACCGGTTCGATTTCGACGTTCGGATTTTTGGCCGTATAGCCATCCGTCAGCGCCTTGATTTTGTCGAAGCGCTCTTTGCCTTCAAAATAGAACCAAAGGGTAAGCTTCGTTTTCTCTGCCGTTTCTTCGGTCTTCGCTGTGGAGTCAGTCGTTGGAGCAGACGATTCCGTTTCCGTCTTCGTTGTCGTCTGGGAAGTCTCGTTGTCCTTATCGGAAGAACCACAACCTGCTAGCCCCGTTACGAGCGCTGCCGCGATGAGGCCAGCCGCCATCTTTTTCATGTTTGAACCCCCTAAGTGATCATTGTTTGTGCTTGCATGTTCAGTGTATCGAATTGAAAGCGCTTCGAAAATTTCATAATCATCCGAAAGGTGGACATA
The DNA here is from genome assembly GCF_033239625.1 of Paenibacillus sp. CCS19. NCBI lineage: Bacteria > Bacillati > Bacillota > Bacilli > Caryophanales > Paenibacillaceae > Paenibacillus > Paenibacillus sp. CCS19. Next base: position 189,634 of record NZ_BTCK01000002.1, on the reverse strand, counting down.
TTTCATGTGACTTTCTATCTATTTACATGCCAACCTCTATCTCGCATTTAGTTTCTGATACTCACCTGGCGTCATCCCAGTCGCTTCCTTGAACACGCGAGAAAAATATTTGGGGTCCGGGTACCCAACCTGTTGCGCAATCTCGAACGTGCGGAGCTCGCTTCCGAGCAGCAGCTCCTTCGCTTTGCGAAGCCTTAGCTCTCTTATGTACACGGAGAAAGGCCGTCCGACCTCCTTGTTGAATTGACCGCTTAGATAAGCCATCGTCACATGAAGGTTATCCGCAATCTCATCGAGCGTAATGCCTTCGGCATACTGCTCCTGGACGATCCGAACCGCTTTCTGAATGAGCAGACTGTACTGAGGTGCATCTGCCGGCGACTCTATTGCACACAATGCCTCTACGATCCGGTTCATCGCCTGCTCATATTGTCCGATGGAGCGGATGTCTCGCAGCGACCGCTGCCATTCGCTCTGGAGCGGCTCCGGCAGCATGAATCCATGCACATCGCCTGCCAGCTTCAGCATATAAGAAACGAATCGGATGCTGTATTCGATCGTCAATACGGGTCCGTACTTCACGTCCTTGAACTCGTTCACCCAATGAGCGAACTGCTTCTCGATCTCTTGGCGGCTTGCGGTCACGACCGCACGAGAGCACTTGCCCTCCAGCAGCAGCGGATACGGCAGCTCTCTTAAAGCGAGCCGGCTCACGTCCTCTCGGCGGATCGGGCGCTTATTGCCGAGCACCATAGACCACTTCGCCAGCTCCAGCAGCTCTTCCATATCCCGCTTCAGATGGGACAAGCCGCTCTACTTCGCCAAGGCAGTATTGCACCTCGCAGCCCGTTTTGCCGATTGCAGGAAGAAGACGCTCCTCCACGAGCTGAGAAGCTTCGAAACCTGCGTCACGGGCCTGTGCAACGCCAACCAAGATGCCGCGTGAAGCAACACCGAATACGGCACAACTACCGATCGTTCGCCATTCCGATTCCAGCAGCGCTCGCATATTCGATGGCTGTTTGTCTGTTGATTCGCCATAAGCAATAACTGATAGATGACAAGGCAGATCGTCCCGGAAACCAAGCTTCGCACGAATGCGTGATTCCTGCTGGACCGCTTCATCACCCGTCGAGTCCATTAATCGCAGAAACATGAAATCGATCGTTCCCGGCTCCTCTTCCACCGCCGCTCGCACCTGCTGCTGCAGGTCCGCCCGCACATTATCGAGCGCTTCGCGCAGATCCGGCACCGTGATCGGCTTCTCCAAATAGTCGCTCACGCTCATCTTCAGCGCCTTCTGCGCATATTCGAACTCGGAATACCCCGTTAGAATAATCATTTTGTGCCGGAGGCCTCGGCCCCTTAGTTGACTCAACATATCCAAGCCTGACATGCCCGGCATATTAATATCGGTAATGACCAGATCCGGTCTCGTCTGCTCGATTACAGCCAGTCCATCGATTCCGTTAGCGGCCTCGCCTACCACCTCATCGCCTAGGTCCAGCCTCCCGATGAGACGAATCAGTCCCTCTCTGGAGTTATGTTCATCCTCAACTACGACGATTCGCATATTCATCTTCTCCTTCCGTATCGATAGGCAGCGTAATGGTGACGATCGTTCCTTGGCCCAACTCGCTCTGAATATCGAGATGGCCCCTGCTTCCGTAATAGCTGCGAATACGATCGGCGACATTGCGGACGCCTAGTCCGCTGCCAGCCGCTTCGTCCTCCTGTCGATCCTCCGAGATGAGCGACTTCCTCTTCGACTCCGACATGCCAAGACCGTTATCTTCGATTCGAATCATCAGCTGGTTCGTATCCAGCTCCTTCACGACGATCCGAATCAGTCCGCCGCTGTTCACGCCATAGAAGCCGTGGATGATTGCATTCTCAATGAAAGGCTGAAGCGTCAGCTTATGCACCTGATAGCGATAGAGCGCCTCCGGACATTCGACCTCACAATTGAAGGACGAGCGGAATCGATGCTGCTGCAGAAATACATACGAGTTCATCCACTTCAGCTCTTCGCGCAGCGTCACGCGCTTGTTGCTGTCCTTCACGCTGTACCGAAGAATTTGCGCCAGCTCCTTCAGCATCTGACTGATCTGGTACTCTTCTTTCTCGATCGCCATCCAGTTAATAGAATCCAGCGTATTGTATAGAAAATGCGGATTGATCTGCGCCTCCAACGCCCGAATCTCCGCTTCCTTCTGCTTCTCGACGGCACGCTTTGATTCATTCATCAGCTCGCTGACCCGAAGCATCATCTTATTGAAGCTGAGCGCAATGACGGATAAGTCATCATGCGCCGTACCTTCTACCTGAACGTCCAACGTCCCATGCTGAGCGGTCCGCATCGCCTTCAAAATGCGCCTGATCGAACGGGTAAGCCTTCCTGAGAATATCGTGATCAGAACAATCGTCAGTACCGCTGCTGCTAGCCCGGAATAAAGCGTAATGGTCTGCATCGCATACATCTCGCGGAACAATTGATTCTGATCGACGAGATTGTTCACCCATAGATGGCTGGTAGGGTTATAGTACGTGTTCAAAATGGTAGAATCGGTCACGATATTACTTACATTCATACCGATCTGAGACTTGTCTGGAGAGGAGACGATGGTGCCTGACCCATCCGTTAGAAAATTCCGCTTGTTCAGCCGGGGCGAACCCGCAGCGGCGCTCGACTCTTCGAGATTGATCGCTTCCGTGAGCACGGACTCGTACACCGTAATGACGGCCACGCCAATGGGTTCTAGGCTGGCAACATTGAGATCGCTTAATTGTCTGGCGAGATGGAAGCCATATTGCTCGTTGTTGTTGATCGTATCGATCTTCAGAGGCGGCGTAATGACGGACCGCCCTTTCCCTTCCAATGCCTGCTGGTAGATCGGCAGATGGATAAGGTCCTTCTCGCTGGACCACAAATTATCGTAGGGAGAGCCGGTCTGCCGGTCGTACGTGATGAGCGTATTATTCGATGTAAATATCGCAATGCTGCGAATGCCTTCCTTCGCATAGGAGTATCGCGACAATATGTTAATGAGCTTGCGCCTGCTGAACTCTAGCGAGTCCGCAGCAGGGTCGTTGATTTCTTTGACTAAACTCATGACGTTATCGTCGGTGAACACTTGGAAGAGAAGATCCTCGTAATTTTGCAGCGAAGTGTCCAGATTCTTCGAGGTTTGCAGCAGATTCACATTAATGAGATCGTTCATATTCTTCTTCATGGCTACAGTCGACGTGTAGTACGACATCATCTCAACCGCGAGTATGGGGAGGAGGCTGACGAGCAGGAACGTGACGAGCAATTTGTTACGGAAGCTGATGCCTTTCTTGAACGGCTTATCCATCCGATCTCTTCCCTTTCTTATGCGTCTATATGTACTAATCATACGATAGCACGGTTGTTATGAAAGCGTTTTTAAGGTGGAAATTTTATAGAAAAGTAGACAAATATAAGGAACATTTAATATTTTCCACTTATCGCAAAAGATTAGAGTGGAACTTAAATCCAATACCAGTTAGCGTATTGGCTGAAAGGAGGAGATTTGAATTGAACGCGCTTTCAAGAGAAAGCGGACAGATGCTGCACATGAACATGATGACATGATGCAATCACAACAATTGGAGGTTGAATAATGAGTTCGATCAAGTTAGGTGCAAAAATGAAGAAACCCCTGCTGTTCGGGATGTTGACGGCGCTTGGCGCAAGCCTCGCAGGCGTCTCCCCTGCCTATGCTGCAACTTCGCTGACGGTTGATCTATCGAGTGTTATCGGTCCCGTTACGCATAGCGCAGCAGGATCGCTCTATGGCGTCATCGAGAATCAACCGGACAACAACCTGATTCTGCCGCTGCATGCCCGAGCCTATAACAACCCGGCGGTAAGCGGCTATCAACAGCCATGGGGCGCAGCGATTCCGGTCGCTCAGAAGCTTGCAGGTACAGGTAGCCAAGTATCGATCCGCCTCGCCGACTGGTTCACGGGCTGGTACGACTACACCAACTTGAATGACTGGTTCAATAAGATGACGACGACGGTCAATGCCGTGAAGTCCGCCGGTCTTACGAATGTGTACGGTTACGAGCTGTGGAACGAACCGGACGGCACGTGGAAAGGCAAATATGTCGGCGGCCTCGACTACAGCGACAGCTATGTTCAGTTTACGGTAAATGTGCCTACTTCGAAGGCTTACACGATGACAATCCGTTATGCGAACGGTTCCGGTGCCAGCTCCACGCACAGCTTGAGCGTTAATGGCGGCAGCGCATCGACCGTTACATACGCGAATTCGGGCGGGTATTTCGTTAGCGGCAGCGCGTCGCAGGTCGATGTAAACGTTAATCTGAATGCTGGCAATAACACCATTCGTTTGACCAAGGGTTCAACCGGCTATGCCGAGATCGACTATATCGATATCGCCGGCGCTAGTCAGGGACGCTATGAAGCCGAGAATGCAACGGTTAATCATGCAACCGTTTACAACTCCGGCTACGCATCCTCGAATGCGAGCGGCAACTTGACGTTTCGCGAGTTTTTCAGCCAGTCGTATAAGAAGCTGAAGCAGCTGGACTCGACAGCAAGAGCGATTGGACCTGAATACGCAGGCTACAGCCACAATGCGATGCTCGATTTCATGACGTATCAGAAGTCGCAGAATACGGTACCCGACATTAGCGGCTGGCATCAGCTCGGCGGCGAGAATTTCACGGCCAACTTCAACGACTATCGCGCGATCGAGAGCTCACTAGGTATATCGGCAAGACCGATCTCGATTAATGAGTACAGCGGCGCCTCATGGATTAATGATGAAGGCAAGCCAGGCGCTGTCGCTCCGCTGATCGCGAAGTTCGAGCGGCTGAGGGTTGATACTGCGATGCAAAGCTACTGGGACGTGCCGAATCCGGGACGGCTGGGTAGTTTATTAGCAAGCTCCACGCAGCGCAACGGCGGCTGGTGGTTCTACAAGTGGTACGGCGATATGACGGGCAACATGGTGTCCGTTACGCCGCCGAACGTGAACAGCGCGACAGCTTTGGATGGCTTCGCCAATGTGGATTCTTCGCGCCAATATGCGAGCGTTTTGTTCGGGGGAGTCACTGATGGAACGGTTAATGCCGTTATCAAGAACTTCCCGTCGTTCTTCGGAACGAATGGCAGCAAGGTGCATGTACGCGTCGACTGGACGCCATTCGTCAACCGGTCCACGGCGGTGAACGCCACGAATACACTTCTTGAAGGCGATTATACAATCTCGAACAACCAGATCACCGTCTCGATGAGCGGCTTGTACAACAATGACGGCTACCGAATCTATATTACGCCTTACGGTCAGGCAACGAATGTATATGAGGCAGAGAATGCCGTGGTCAGCCACGCGAATATCGCGTCCGGCACGAGCGCTTCCGGGGGCAAATACGTCGCACAGATGGACTATAGCGACAGCTACGTGGACTTCTACGTGAAGGTGCCTACGACGAAGACGTACACAATGACGATTCGCTATGCGAACGGCACGGGGGCCAATTCGACGCATGGCATCGCGTACAACAACGGCGCTTGGGGGACGGTCACCTATCCGGCCACCGCAGGATGGGGCCAATTCGGAACGGTCAACGTGAACGTCAATCTGACCGCGGGGGACAACATTATCCGTCTGGCGAAAGGTGCTACGGGGTACGCGGAGTTGGATAGTATTACGTTGAACTAACACTCTTGTTAGTGTGTTAGCCTATAAAACAAGCAAGCCCTCTACAGGAGGGCTTGCTTGTTTTATAGGAGATGCCGTGCTTCATCGCAGTTGTTCGAACACGTCTGATCGGTCGTCACAACGTTGCTCTAATCTTTATGATCATTCATATATGTTATGAATTCCTCATGTAGTGCGATTTCGTTTTCATTTAAAGGAATTCTTGTGTCCAGATCAACGATATCGAGTTTCATTTTATCAACTAGTGCACTTCCATGATCAAACATAACAAGTATGGAGTGTATAACGCCTTCAATAATTTCATCTTGATTTTTTCTAAATGCCTCAATAGCATCAACAGTTTGAATTGTTTGCTGTAAAGTTTTAATTGCATCCTCATGTTCGGTCAAAATTAAATCAAACGTAGGATCTAATCGTTTCGTTGCTGCCTCCACCCATTCGTCCTTGATTTGCTTTAAATGTTCAAAAAAATATTCAAGTTGACTCATCAGAGCACCTCCGAATAAGTTAGTACCATTTCATAAATTGTTAACTAGCAAGGTCGTATAAGCCGCACCCTGGTAGAATAGTTTGATTTCCATATCCGTTAAGGATTCCTCACTCTTCAACTTGTTCAATTCCTCATCCGTTACGGCGTCCTTCAGAAGATCGATACTTACTAGTACTTTCATGCCCGCATCAGTTCGCTCTAGGATCGAATAACCGTTAGAATATCCCGATTCACTCCTCCCCCAAACCTGCTGAGCCTCTCCACTAAATTGCAGCCCTACACCGATCTCCTTCAATTGTTTGTCCGACAAAGCTGTATTCAGAATGACATCATATTGTATACCTCTGAATGTCGTCTGATCATCCACGAACGAAATATCTCTCATTTGTACCTCATCGATTTGTATGGCATCAATCGCGGGAATCTTAGGAATGACCGCCTCTGTCTCTACCGTGTCTGTTGCGCTGCAGCCGCTGAGTATAGAAGAAATAAGTACAACAAGTACCATGAACCATCTCGCACGAGACAAATTAAAACGACTCAATAACGCCAAATCTGCTTCCACCCAAACTCCAACCTCCAATACGACGATCTAGCAACCAGTTACCACAAGCATTATGTATTATTTTAACTATAATACTTCCATTTGGAATGACCTAGAAAGACTATTTCATCCGAAGAACTCTCTCATACGGTAGCGGACGACACGATGCCTGCATTTTGTATAGGCTTTTCAGACTCACACATTACTAAGTTGGGTAAGCCTGCATTTAAGGCATGCTTTTCCGGCAAATTTGCTAATCCCGGTGGTCTCGGGGCAAAATGCCTGCACATTCTGCATGTTTGAGTACTGTTAAGCACCTTTTCGCTCGAAAAAGATGTACATTTCGCAGGCTTGCTAGGCGTCCAACGCAACGGTACACGCGCCCTACCGAAGAACAATATAGTTACTTGTACGGGATGAGCAGCGACTGACGGGTATGAGCCAGAGAGTCACAACAAATAAAACCGCCCCCTCAGCACCTTACGTGCTGAGGGGGCGGCTCCACGGCAGCGTCATCGCGACACCGCGCAATTCACATTCTACTGCTTCTTTCTCACTTCAAAAATCCGAGCCGTCTTGCGCTCATGCAGCTGGACGGACAGCGAGCCGTCCTCGCGGTTCCAGCCCCACTGGGCTGGTCCTTCGGATGGGTACAGCAGCGACACCTCAGCGTCGACTTGCTTCCACTCCGCCGGCAGCGGAAGTACGCACGTAGGCGATTCGCCCTCGAGCCTCCATACGGCGAGGAGCAGTCCTTCGTCGTCGGCCAAGCCGAACGACATCCAGCCGTTGTTGAAGCGCGGCATGCCGAGCGGCCATACGGGACGAGCGAATGGGATGCGCTCCCGATACGTCTTATACGCCGCGATGCCTTCAGCAACCAACTTAAAGCTCTCCTCCGCTATCTCCGCAAGATGCCCGCTCTGGTGAATGCGCAGCAGCATGCTGTTGACCATGTTGAAGATGACTTCTTCACGATCCCCATTCTGCATCGGGTACGACCAGACCGCGCACTGCTCCGGTGTGACGAGCGATGAAGATGCTGCCGCGATAACGCCGTTCTTCACATAGTCTGTCTGGTCGCTGCTCGACTGAATGCTGTGACGGCTGAGCAGGGCATAGTCGAGACGCATGCCGCCGCTGCCGCAGTTCTCGATGATAAGCCCTTCATGCCGAGCGAACACTGCATCAAGCCAATCCAAGTAAGCGCGGTTATGCTCGAGCAGTCCGTCACCGAAGCTGTCAGCACCAACCTCCGTACCGATGCCCGCATTGATGTTGTAGTCCATCTTGATATAGCCAGCACCATACTCCCCGACTACGCGGTCCATGACTGAGTCCGCATACGCCCGAGCTTCCGGATTGCGGAAGTCCAGCTGGTACCGACCATGATCGATGACTCGCTTCCCATGCCGCATGAAGAACCAGTCGTCCGGCAGCTTGTCCGCAAGGCGACAATTGATGCCCATCACCTCGATCTCGAGCCACAGCCCTGGAACCATGCCCTTTGAACGGATATAGTCCAGCACTTCCTCGATTCCGCCAGGGAATCGAGCCGCAGACGGCAGCCATTCGCCGACGCCATCCCACCACTCGCCATCCGAATACCAGCCGCAGTCGATGCAGTAGATCTCACAGCCGGCAGCAGCCGCGGCATCAATGAGCGGCAGCAGCTTCTCCGTCGTCGGATCGCCGAACAGACAGTTCATATAGTCGTTGAAAATAACCGGAAGCTTCACGTTGTCCGCATGGAAGCTGCGAATGCGACGGCGATACGCATTCATCAGCACCGCCGCGTTATCCAGTCCCCCTGCTACTACACCAACGCAAGCTGTCACAGACTCGAATACCTCGCCTGGCTGAAGCTCCTTCCACCAGCCATGCTCCGCATCCGTCGGCCCGCTCAGCTGGACATACAGCTGCCCGGTCATGTCGCTGATTTCCCAATGCCACGAGCCGTTATGCTCAATCTGCCAGACGTGTCCCACGCCAGTCTCCACGTTCGCCGCATAGCCCATCGGCGCATACTGCGACGTCGACCAAGTGCCCGTCGAACCATATGACAGACGCTTCATCGAGAATTCGTTCACCTCATGGAAGCCAAGCTCGGACAGACGGTACGTGTGCCACTGCGCTTCGCCGTACCACGTATTATGCGGAATGCTGAGTCGAATCTTCTCTTCCCGCGTGCCGAGCCCACCGCTGTCGATGCCCGTCAACGCAAAGGAAGAGACATACTCGAGGCCGATAGGAGCAGCACCCTTATTCTCCAGCTCCGTCCACGTCCGAACGACCGACAGCCCGTTATAGAATTGCATCACGCTGCGAACCTCAAGCCCCGTTACATCGTCGACCAAGTGCCACACCAATCGCCGACCGACTTCACCGGCCACCGAAGAGGAAGCGAGATCCACGAGCTTCACCAGCCGCAGCCGCTTGCCCGGCGTTGTGCCGGTATGCTTGGAGCCGTGATGGTCGTTATGGTTCTCACCGCTCGCATGCACCTCGACCAAACGATACTTGGCCCTCTTCTTCTCCGGCCACTCTTCATACTCGGCCCCAGCCTCAGCCAAGCCCATATATAAAAACCGGACGTCGCCAGTTTCCGTAATCTCGAACAACAGATGCAGGCCATTCTCTTGTATTCGAATCCATTCGCTCATTGCACGTTACCCCTTTACTGCTCCGGCAGTCATGCCTTCTACCAGGAATTTTTGCAAGAATACAAACAAGATGACGATCGGCAGAACGCTCAGTACAGAGGATGCCATCAAGCTGCCCCAATCCGTCTGATACAGCCCCTTGAACAAGCTGATGCCCGGCGTAAGCGTCCGATGCGCCTCATCGTTGATGAAGACGAAGCCGAACATGAATTCATTCCATGCGTTAAGGAATGCGAACAACGACGTTGCCACAAGGCTCGGCAGCGACACCGGAAGCAGAATACGGAAGATGATGCCCACTCGCGTGCAGCCATCGATCTCTGCCGATTCCTCCATCTCGACCGGAATGGAATCGAAGAAGCTCTTCATCATGAACGTGCACAGCGGTACCGTGAAGGTCGTGTAAGCCAGAATCAAGGACGCATAGGAATTGATAAGACCCAGGTTCTTCATAACCAAGTACAAAGGAATCAGCAGCAGTACGCCTGGAATCATCTGCGACAGCAGCATCGCGACGCTGAACAGCTTAACGCCCTTGAAGCGGCCGTATCGGCTAAGCGCATAACCGGTGAAGATCGAGATAAGCAGCGATGCGACCGTTGTGATCGTAGCGATCATTAAACTATTTTTGAAAAAGGTTAGGAACTTCGAGTTGTTGAGTACGTTGTCGAAGTGCTTGAACGTCGGCGAAGAAATCCAGAAGGATGGATCGACCGTGCGGATCTCCGCATCCGGTTTGAGCGATGTTACGACCATCCATAGGAACGGGAACAAGCAGTATACCGAGAATCCAAGCAGGACGACATAGGTTAGAATCGTTAGAAAACGTTGTTTGCCGCGGCTGATCAGCATGGTGTCACCCCCTATTTTTCTTAACAGTCATCATGTAGTAGATCACGAAGCAAGCCATCATGAAGCCAAGCATGAGCGACGCGAGTGCGGATGCGTTACCGAAGTTGTAATCCTGCATTGCATAGCGGTAGATCATAATCGGCAGCGTCTCCGAAGAGTAAAGCGGACCGCCTTCGGTCATAACCCAGATGAAGTCGAAGTTAATGGCCGTCCAGATGACATGGATGAAAATCATCGTAAGCGATACCGTCTTCAACTGCGGCAGCACGATGTAGAAAAACCTTTTCCGCACGCCTGCGCCGTCGATTGCCGCCGCCTCGATAATGTCACGGGACACCGATTGCAGACCAGCGAGCAAGCTGATCGTGAAGAACGGGAAGCTCCGCCAGATGTTGACGAAGACGACCGTCAGCAGTGCCGTGTCAAGTTCGCCGAGCCAGTATACCGGTTCATCGAGAATGTGCAATTTCACAAGCCATAGGTTGATAATGCCGTAGTCCGGCGTCAGCATCCACGTCCACGTCAGACCTGCGACCACGATCGGAACGACCCAAGGCACGATAATAATGGCGCGGAAAGCCGTTCTGCCTTTAATTTTCTGATTCAATGCAAAAGCCGAGATTAGTCCCAGCACATACTCGCCTGCAACCGAGAGCACTGTCCACACGACCGTATTCCACAGCGCTTTGCGGAAATATTCGTTATGGATGACTTCCGAATAGTTCGCTAGACCAGCCCAACCGCTAAGCGCCTTGTTCATCAGGTTCTTGTATTGGAAGCTGTCCCACAGCACCGTTACGAGCGGATAAGCATTCATCGCAAGGAAGAACAATACGGCAGGGAGTACGAATAGATAAGCGACTCTCTTTATTCTCTTCTCTCTAAGCGTCATGCCGAACTTGCGTTTGATTTTAGTCGGACGCTCCAGCTCTAGTTGTGTCATCTATCATTCTCACTCCATTTCCGGGGGTATGAAAAAACCTCTATCGCTGCCTATACAAGGATGAGCGACCGCGTGTAGAGGTAGGTTTTGTCGCCAATAAGAATTTGTTTCTCCTGCAGACTGGGAGCTAATAAATTCTTATGTGGAACAAAAAACAAGCATGGGCTTCGATGCTCTCAACCTGCTGACAAGCCCATGCTTGCTCGTGCGAAATCATTTGAAATTAGCTTGCGCTTAGCTCACCTGTTTTCTTCAAGCTGTCATTGATTGCGCCGGACAACCACTTCGCAACTTCCTCAGCCGAATCGTTCTTCAGCAGCGCGCGAGCGAGCGAATCTTCCATCGCCTTCGTGATGCCGCCTAGCGATACAGCCGGGAATACGACGCCTTGCTCTGCAAGTGCCATGAAGTCTTTGCCCCAGCCGCTGTCGACTTGTTGGTCGCTGCGTGCGCTCTTGCCTGGGTTAACCACTTGCTGATAGTCAGCACCCAGCAGGAACGATGCAAGCTCCCAAGCTTGATCCGGATGCTCCGATTTGTAGACGTACAGCGGCGCGATCTCCATGAACGTAGCTGGTGTTGCTGCGGAAGGAGGTGCTGCGACCTTCACGTCTTTCATGCCTTCTGGATTCTCGGAGCTGCGTCCTTCGATCCACATGCCGTCAACAACCATCGCGTATTGCGCCAGTACGAAGTTCTGGTCTTCCTCTTCCCAGCCCCATGTCTTCGCATCGGCTTTGATCGTCTTCGAGGACAGCAGATTTTGATAAAACTTGAACACTTCAGCAGCCTTAGCCAGTTGATCCGGATTGTCCTGCCACGTATTCTTGTATTTGCCGTCCGCTTGCTTATCCGCAAGGGTAAGACCGTTCTGAGCCAGGTACATGATCAATTCCTGCGGCGAACGTACGCCTGCTCCGGCGATGCCGAATGCCTCTTTGCCTGTCTTCTCCTTGATCGTCGCGCCAGCTGCGATCAGTTCATCCCACGTCTTAGGCGGTGCCGTCAGGCCCGCTGCCTTCAGAATATCTTCGTGGTAGAGCAGTGCGCGAATGCCCAAGTAGTTCGGCAGTGCTTTCACTTTGCCATCGATCGTCAGTGCTTCCATAACGTTCGGGAAGATATTGCCTTTGTCCGCCCATTTGTCCACATAAGGCGTCAGGTCAGCCAGCGCGTCCATATTGTTGAGCTCGCCGAACCATTCGGACAGGCCCCAACTCAGGTCTGGCGTATCGCCGGCATTGATTGCAGCTACCAGCTTGTCATGCATAACATCATATGAAATGACTTGCAGATTCACGTCGATATCCGCGTGAGCGTCATCGAACTCTTTGACCTTCGCTTGGATATTCTTGCCTTCGTCCGTGCTCGGATCAAGCGCTGCCCAGAAATCGAGCGTAACCTTTTCATTGCTGGTCGTCGCCTGTGAACCTTCTGTCGATGTGTTGTCTTTGTTCGTGCTGTCGTCACTGCTGCCGCATGCTGAAAGCGCGGTGGTCAATAGTACAGCAGCAGTTAGGGTACTGATTCTCTTTGTAGCTTTCATATGAACCCCTCCGTGTTACGTATTGTGCTTACATTGCTCATTATAGGACGCTCCTGCGAGCCTCGGTATGCCGCCAAATTCATGTGAATGTCGAAAATATTCAGGTTACCCTGTTCGCAACAATATAAAAGGTGGAGCCTATTCAGATACACAGGCCCCACCAGTGTTAATAAGTAGACTATTCGGCTTGTTGTCTAGCGAACTGCCGATATTCGGTCGGTTTCATCCCGGTATGCTTGCGGAATACTTGGCTGAAATACCGCTGATCCGAGTAGCCGACATAGTCGGCGATCTCGTAGGTTTTAAGCTCGCTCTGCTCGAGCAGCTGCTTCGAGTGCTCCATCCGAAGCGCGGTAAGATATTCGACGAAGTTCTCGCCGATCGTATTCTTGAACAACGAGCAGAAGTAGTTTTTGTTCATATAGAACTTCTGAGCGATATCATCCAGCGTCACGTCGCGATAGTTGAGATCGATATACTGCTTCACGACCTCCATCAACTGACGGCCGTTCTTCAGCTTCGTTGTCGATAACGCCTTCGTCAGCCGATCTTGAATGAGCGTACTGATCGCTTGCTGCGCTTGTTCCGTACGCACCTCTTGGATGCCGGCTCTTGCTTCGCCCAATTGCTGAAGCGCAGCCTCGTCGTGACCGCCGGCAAATTCCAGCTTCGCCAACAGCTCGGAAGCGGCCTTCTTCCATTCGGTCGCGCTCATCTTCGCCAGCATGGCTGCACTGAATGCCTCATTGAGCTTATCAAGCAGAAGCGCTTTATCGCGGAGCGCCCCCGTACCTAGAAACATATCGAGCAGCATGTTCACTTCCTGCCAGCTCTCGACCGGCTTCACATGATTAGCTGCTGCTGTAGTAGCTTGGCCGTAGATTGCGATGCTCTCATCGCCGCCAAGCCGCAGCGATTCCAGCGCTTGAACAGCTTCCGCGTAAGCTGCGGCCAACTTGCTGATGCGCTGCTTCGGCGCACTTGCGCCGATTCGCAGCCGGACGCGAAGGTAACGTTCCGCCGCGCTTCGCAGCTTATCGAGGTCGGATGGCAGCCAGTCGACCGGCCGCTCTGAGTGCGAGAGCAGAACGACGAACTCTGCCGCCTTCTGCAGGTTGCGGAAGACAAGCGTCTGCTTGCCGACCGTTTCTTGGATCATGTTCCGCGCAGCGAATAGGAACGTATTCCGATCGCCGCCGAATCGCCGCTGGATATGCTCGTCTGCCTCTGTTATTTTGACAACGATGGTTGTGAAACGTCCCTCTGGCAATGCAATCATAAGCTGCTCGGCACGGACATGCAGCTCGTTCTCATCGAGCTGACCTGTAACGGCAGCCTGCATGAACAGCTCGTCGTGCATCAGCACGAGCCCCTGATTCAGCACCGCCTTCTCATTAATCCGGTCCGACTGGGACTGATGCTCTTGGCGAAGCTCATCAACGGCGCGGCCTAACACCGACAGCAGCTCCGCTTCCTTAATCGGCTTGAGCAAGTAATCGTAAGCATCCCGCTTGAAGGCCGTACGTGTATAGTCAAAATCGCCATAACCGCTGAGCACGATCACTTTGGCCGGATGGTTCATCTGTTGCAGCCACTCGAGCAGCCCGAGCCCATCCATCATCGGCATCCGAATATCCGTTACAATAATGTTCGGCATCAGCTGCTCCGCCAGCCTTCTCGCTTCTTCACCATTATAAGCATGGCCAACAATTTCCCAGCCAAGCTGCTCCCATGGGATTAATGCAGTCAGCTGTTCATGTACAGTCCGCTCATCATCGACAATAAGGAATCGCATATTATTGTGCCTCCTTCCACGGCAAACGGAATATGACGCATGTTCCCGTACCTTTCTTGCTTCGAATACGAATGCCATAATCCTCGCCGCAGATCAGTCTAATACGGGAATGGACATTGACGAGCCCGATGGAGCCTTCTCGGCGATCGTTATGTGACTGCTGCTGTTGCAGCGGCAGTTGGGCTTGTGGTCCAAGCAGGTCTTGTAAGCCGCGTTTCTCCAACTCGCCCATCCCTACGCCGTTATCGAGTACATAGATATAGAGCGCGCCTTCCTCTCGGTCGATCCGTGCTGACAGCTTCAGCAGCTGGCGTTCATTATGACTTGGAATGAGGCCATGCTCGACGGCGTTCTCCACGATCGGTTGAAGAATCAGCTTCGGTATCTGAATGTTCGCTATTTCCGGCGGGATCACAATTCGTGTATGAATGTTACCTTGGAACCGTTTGTTGATAATAACGAGATAGTTGCGAATATGCATAATCTCGTCGCGCACGGACACCCATTCATTCTGGATATTCATGTTGTAGCGGTACATATTGCTGAGCGATCGACAGATCAGCTTAAGGTCGGGAACGTTCTTCACCTCGGCAATGCCCGCCATCATCTGCAGCGTATTGAATAGAAAATGCGGCGAGATCTGCGCTTGCAGCGCCTTGATCTGCGTCTCCTGATTCGTCAATTGCAGCTTCAGATCATGTTCGATAAGCTGCTGAATCTGCTCGGCCATTCGATTGAATTGGTGGCCGAGATAGCCGATCTCGTCATCGGTCATCACGTCAACCCGCGCATCATAGTCGCCGATTTGGATGCGAACCATTTTGCGATGCATATGAACGATCGGTTTCGTCATGCTGTAGCTGAGCCATAACGAGATGGCGATCGCGAGAATCGCTGTGCCGATGATCGTAAGGATCGCGACATTCCGATAAAGCATCTGCTGCGGATTTCGCTCGAACGAGTAGGAGAGTTTCCAGTCCGAATCGCCCAGCTCGGTCGTGACTTGTTTGCTGCTCTGGCTGCGCGCCCCTGTCGGCATGTTAGATTTGACCCCGGCTTTCTCGGGATCGGTATGGTAGACAGCATAGCCGGCAGCGTCTGTTACGACAAACTCACCTTTGTACAGGAAGTTGTACGTCTCGACGATATTGCGGAAGCTCTGCTCCTTCATATCGATGACGAGCAGCCCGGACGGCTTGCCCCGATAGCGGACAGGGTATAGATATTGAATAATCGGTTCATTGTATAGGCTCGTGTAGCGAATAACCGTCTTCGGCTTGTCGCCCGCCTGCTTAGACAGAAGCAGCAGCGAGCGATAATAAGCGGAATCCATGTCGGGGTACAACTTCGGGAAGAAGTTGCCGAGCACCTCTTCGTCGGAGCGGATGAGATACATCCCGAGGATGTCTTTGACGCGCGATTGGTTGTAAACGGATAAGAAATATTCATGGATATCGCGAACGGTATCGTACGTCCGGCTGTCGCTTAGAAATTCCTTATTCAGTGCGATGCTTTCAATAAGATCCGAATTGGAGTAAATTTGGTAAGCGGTTTCATTTAAGGCCAGCGAATATTCATTGATGCGCTGCTTCAGATCAAGCTCGATGCGGCTTCTGGCCAAGTCGCTGTCCTTCTTCATATCCTGCGAGACTTGGTACAAAATAATGCCCGACGTAATCGCGAGCGGCATCGCGGTCGTCAGCATGAGCGCAAGGAAGATTTTCATCCGGATCCGGTTGAACATGCGGGGATCGTTCTCCTTTGGTGTTGCTTCAATTATCGTGCATCTATTGTGAAGGATAATGTGCAACATAACAATCGAAATATTTAACTGGAATGTTTAAAATATTCAGGTGGGAGACTGTAAAGTCGAGTAACTGTTCGGGTACTACGTTGACGAATATTCTTCCGATCAATGAGCTGTCGCTTTATACCACTTCGTGAGCAAATGTTCCTCCGATCGCTGTTGTGTCCAGATTGTTCTGATTAGAGTAGATCAGAAAGTGTAACAAACCGGACACAAAGGCGAACGCTTAAAGCTTTTCGTAGAAAAGCCGCATCGGAAGCATACGCTTTGCTTCTCCAGAATCATTTGTTCACTTCGTTCTTGGCGACAAGCGCTTCTCCAGAATCATTCGTCCACTACGTTGACTTAACAGTTGTGGCGGTGGGGAATGGGTGAACGGTCTCGCAATATGGCTCGAACGTTTTAATTTGGATTTAGTTATCCTTGATTGTTGATAGTTGACCAAAAAGAAAAAACCGCTCAATAGGCGGTTATTTCTGAACTATCGTTTTCCGTTAGAATTCCTGTAACACGAATAATTTGGCGTTTGAACAAAAACGAGCGCCTCTGTACGATGGAGTTACGCACGAGGTCAAAAGCCTTAAAAAGCCCATCAGGAGGTCGCTCTACTATGAAGTTTAAGTCACAGGACAAGCAAAATCAACTCATTGAAAACATTACCGTTTCTCACCTAGTCATTGGCGTAGATATCGCCCAAGAAGTTCATGTGGCCCGCGCTGTCAGCTTCCGCGGGATTGCTCTGGGAACTCCTCTCGAGTTCGGTAACCATCGTGAAGGGTTCAATCTGTTCGGACGCTGGATTCAAGAGAATCGCTAGGGCGAAGTGGAGACGTGCGTATAGTGGAACATTATGGGTGATCCTTATACACCTTTATTTCCGCATGTCCAATTTTCCATCTCCCAGCCACCGTCTCCCCGATCATCCTTTTCTTCTATTTACTACAGGATGATATCCTGCGAATTCATGAGTCTGAGTGAGGAAACCGAATCATTTCGAGGGAGTTTAATGAAACGTCAGGGATTGTCTGGTCGGCTGCCGCGGTATCCTTATGCAACTATCGTCTCCATTAGCTCAATGGTCTGACCGATCATTCAAACACGGCTATGTACGAAGATATTTGGCTATGGTGGGTATGCTTTTCATAGATTTGCCGAGGGCTCTTTCACCTCTATCCGATGAAGAGGCGCTCGAAGCAACCAAAATCTACAGCGTCGCCGGCAAGCTGGGCATCAGCCGATCCTTGCTCAATCGAACGCAGTCATTCAGCGCGTATCAATCGGGGAAGTACCCTCTACCCCGTTTGTTACCATACCATCTGAAACGTTCACTTATGGGGTGGTGGTTTTGGTCCCAGTGATTTAAGTCGTCAACTCGATACATTTTCTATTTGGTTCTGCTGTGGTCCATTTAACCATGTGTTAATTTTCTTCTCTAAGTACTCAATCTTCGGTGCGTAAACAGAAGCAAAAACCTTTTGGGAGTTTTTTAGGAAGCTACTACCTACCTCCAGTACGATGTCGTTCTCGATGCCACTACTTCCTGTAATAGAAATTCCTGCCCATCGGTCTGTACTCTCTTCATAAATAAATAAATCAACTTTCCCGTTCATGTCTCCATTAGCGTCACTTCGGTAAACATCAAATAATTCACCTTGGATAGAAAGAGCTAACAACAAATCTGTTGTAATCAATTCTTTTACAAATCCGTTGTAGCCACGATACTTTCGTAACATAATACACAATCCAAATTTTATTTGAGGGTCAACGCTGGGACATCCCATGGATTTATATAGTTCTTCCCAACCTTCACTATTGGCAATGAAGTTACTGGGATTAACTTTTTCCAATGCCATCTGTCTGTCAACCTCTTCTTGAAATTCAACCCAAGTTGTTAAGGATTCCCCAAAGACAGACGATACGATATCGTGCAATGCTGGCAAATGAGCACTTAAATCAATTAGGTGAGAATCCTCTACCCCGATCTCTCTACAATAACTATAGATTTGATCGTATGGGATAATCGAATTATCAAAATTTATCGAGCCCTTATTCTGTTGAAGCCTGTCTTTATACCAAGGGACGATAGCATTAACGTCAAGCTTCTTAGGTAGCTGCCTATATATATTAAAGTCTTGCCGTCCTGCTTTGCTAAGAACCCCACGTAGCTCAGGATGAATTTTTTCCAATTCTTTCATACTTAGTCCATCATTTTGAGAGTGTGCCATTCTTCTATACACTGTGTTGCCTCCAAAATCATACTTTACCAACTGTCCGCATATTCTCATCTGTCACCTAAGGGAGGTAGATGATAATGAATACAGACGGACTTTACGACATCAAGAAATGGTACTCGGTTTCTGAAATACCATTCATGAGAGCGGCTTACGAAGAATTTAGAAAGAGGTCGGGTAGTGAGCAACACGCTGAATATCCGACACTCGAATCATCATTCGACCCACCATATGACGTTTCATTCGACCCAACATTCGACGCAACATTTGAACAATATTGAGCCCCTATAAGGGCTCATTTTTTTATTATTTCCAATTCTATGCTTCTATAACAGGACGTTTTAGTCAAACATCCTGGCGGTCATAGTTCACGATTCGATCAAGTTCCAAGGTAAGGGCTTGAATGTCCTTGTCGATGCGCCGAGTACGTCGAACGAAGTCGTCCTTGCTAATTAACGCTTCCTTATATATATCAATTTCTTTGTCCTTGCTTAAGGTCAGCTTTTGAAGCAGTCGCTCAATCTCGGCTTGCCTGTTGCTGCTGATGTCGAACGAGAACTTGATCCTGATGTAAAGTTCAAAGAGTCCGATCAGGTCTTCTGTACGTAGTCGTTTGATCTCAAGTTTGACTTGTTCGAGAATATCATCCTCGATCAGCATGTTCCTGTGCCCGCATTTTTCCGCGCCGAACGCAATTGCTTAATTAAATAAGGTGTTTTGATCTCTGTCTCAGAGACGGGGGTCAGTCCCGGTCTATTCAAATAACTTCTTCTCTAAAGCAATTAGGGCATCGACCGACTCAGCCAAATGCCTTGATATTCCTGAATTTTAATCATATGATGATTTATTTCCTTTAAAATTTTTACAGTATTATTTTTCCTTTTAATAAAATCATTAATTTCATTGCGTAGATTATCCATTTCGATTTCCATTCCGCCCATACGATCCCATTCACCGATGTTCACATCATCGAGCATCCATTTAAAAACACTCTTGATATTGCCCGTTTCCTTATCAAAGACAAGTTTTTTTGATATACTTGTTGATGAACCGTAACCGCCATTTATATCTCCTCCTAATTAATTTGTTCAAATGAATCTAATCGCATTTAACGACGTTTTTAAACCATAACAAAGTAAAAAAAGCCGCTCGGCGGCGGCATTAGGCATTTTCACGACCTGTTTCATGCTCCTTGACGCGACGATAGAATGTCGGCTTTGTCATGCCTAACAGCTTCATCGTTGCTCTGGCGGTCAATTTTCCCTGTTTCCATTGGGTGTACGCTTCCACGAACCGATCATCGGCTTCAATCTTCGGTCTACCGAACGATACGCCCCGTTCCATAGCTACTGCGATACCTTCCGCTTGCCGTTGCTTGATGCTGTCACGTTCCAATTGATATAACGCACCGAATACCATCAACATAAATTGACCTTGCGGCGTACTGGTGTCGATCATTTCTTTCAGGCTGACGACCTTAACGCCTTTCTCGCTCAATTCCTTCACGATGCTCAAGAAGTCGAACGTGTTCCGCGCTAATCTTGATATGGATTCTATGTAGATTGTGTCGCCCTCGCGCACGAAGTCCATCATCTCGTTCAGCTTCGGACGGTTCATGTTCTTGCCACTGACCTTTTCAGTAAAGAACTTCTCAACGCCTTGCACTGTTAGTGCAACAACCTGTCGTTCCTCGTTTTAGTCTACGCTTGATACCCTGACGTACCCGATCTTCAACCGCCCCAACCCCCATACCAATATTTGTCTGAACTCTACTATGGAGTGTTTCAAATAGTCAACATCCACTTTTGGAACATGTTTCAGTGAGATAATGACTTATTGAAACTCAATAATGGGTGGGTATCAGCACGTATCGAAATGTGTACTTTCTGAGACTGTTAAAGCCTAACCCCTTTGGCTTTATATATGAAATCCAAAGTGCTAAAGTAACCCACTCGAACCCTTTCGTACTCTTGTTCTGATAACTCGTTGATGTCTGTGAGCTGTCTAAGATAGTAAAACAAGTTGTATGCCAGATTGATACTATTACCTTCTTCATCATCAAGCATAATTAGTTCATACTTTACACGATCGTATTCCGAAAAATTAAAAAGGAAAACGCTATCAGGAATCTTGTAAGAAAACGGCTTTTCATTAGTTTGTAGCAGCTGTGTAAGTTCTTTGCAATGAACCCTTGACATATTAGTTTCAATTTCATGGGTCAGGAATAATTGGATTGAACGACCCAAGCGCTTTCTTTTTTCAACCTCTAAATTCATTTCTTTTTTTCTTTCTTCTCTTATCTGTGCTTTTGCTGCTGAGACCGCCCCGAAGTATCCCACAGCCGCTCCTATTAGTCCCGATGTGCTTGAAATCACTGCATCCCACACCATCATCAATATACCCCCGTATAAATATTCTTCCAAATTTATACGTAGAACCGACATTATAGTTTCCTAATCGTCAAGCATCAGGGAGGAATACGTCAGATACGCCGAGCTCTCGGAGTTTATGGGTTGAAAAGATGTTGCTGAATGGGATTTCCTGACCTTGCCATTCGTCTAAAATTCTCTCGTTTCAAAAGGGAGAATACGGAATATTGTGATATACTACAATTTGAGTTGTTTAGGTGACAAAACTTGTCATTTGAAAACAACTATGATAAAAGTAGTAGTCGAAATACATCTCGGGGGTTATGATAATGAGTGAAAAAAAAGAATTGTCTTTAGACTTAAATGCGATATTGAATAACAAGTGTTTGATTGCTGATTTCATTATTATACCAGAAAAACGCAAACAGCTTATGGAATCAGATGACAATTCTATAAGGCGTTTCTTCGCATATTTTATTGACAAAAATAATGCAAAACAAATAACAGATTTGATTTCTACGGGTCAATATAAGAAATATTACGATGCGAATATTGGACATACTAAACCTTATTCTGATTTACTGATAGATTTAGCAAAAGAGATTATTGATACTATTGATGTATTTAAAATTGGGAAAATTATTGGGGTTGTGGGCAAGGGAGCAACCCAAATAAAAAGTATGAGTATGGCAAATAAAATAGTAAAAGGTTTTATATCAGACCTTTCGAGTCAGAACATTAGCAATCGTATCGAGGGATATTTAAATGTTCGCAATGGAAATGGAACAGAGGAAACAAAATAAAGAGTTAAGGACTATCTTATTAAGTTAAAGGGAAACGATAGCTCAACCAACCGCCCAAGATAATATGGGCGGTTTTTTACACCCTGACTATAGATTTCTTTAATTCCACCCACCTCTGTTTCATTAAGTGGGGCTTCTTCTATTATCTGAACTGCTCCATTAATTTATTGAACAAACGTCTCCCTCCCTCGGTTTTAAGGATTTATCTCACATATACTCACTCATTCGCAGGATTTCAACACCTTAGATCAGATCAATCTTAGGATAGAGAACTGATGAACCCCATTGAGGTGGTGGGCTGGGCATGCGGAAATAGAGGATCATTAGGAAATATTACCCAATTAATTTTCTACTGCACATACTCCACTAATCCCTTGGCGTTCACCCTTCCATAACTCAACGGGTCATTGCCCTTACAATCCTTCGTTATACTTGTCCAAGGTGTGGAGACCGATCGCGTTTAGCGGATGGGTCATAGCCCTTAAGGGAGACGAACTCGGTCCTCCGTGCTTTCTTTGTGAAATCCCGCGAACGAGTCAATATACGTGATGTTTCTTCATAAAACCTAAGCTGCTTCAGTCCAGTTCAAAACCGTTTTCTCTGGCGTAAACTCTTCTCCTCTTTGAACAATACCAACTAAGATCCGCGCTAGTTTTCCAATTAGCTTAAAGATGGACTGCTGCTTTTTCATCTTCTTTTCCTGCAAATTATGTTCATGCAGATGGCGAAAAACGGGGTTATTCCAAACAAGTTGAACTGTCGCGAGATAGAGATATTTTCGCAAGGCAGAGTCTCCACGTTTCGAAAGAACAATTTGTCCTTTACGTTTTCCAGACTTACTTTGAGCCAGATTAAGGCCAGCCTTCCGTAAAACCTGGCGTCCGTGTGCATAGTGCCTTAAATCCCCTGTACCAGCCAATATGGCTGCGGTGAAGATCTTTCCGAGCCCTTTTATGGTGCGAAGTTGCTGCGCCATTGGAATCTCCAAAAGCAACGCTTCGATATCCTTTTCGATCTGTTCTAGCATGGAGGTTACACGCTCAAACTCTTCAATGAGCCGTTTTAAATCTGCTTTCGCTTCGTCAACAGCAACCCGTTCTCCAACACTTCGTTTTGCTTGTGCGATCAGTTGCGCGGCCTTTTCAGTTCCCGTAGTGCCTCCAGCACGCTGCATATGGACTCGCCATGCACTAAGGACATCCGATACAGTATACTTCTCAAGATCCTGTGGACAAGGGAAGGTCTTGAGAGTGGAAACGGATGTCCAGCCAGCGTACAATTCGATTCTGCAAACGTACACTATTCGTCACCCAAAATTCTCGGTCACTCATCAAGGTCTTCAAGCGCTGAAACTCATGTGACTGACGCGTGTACTCGTAGTAGAAACCTCGGCTGACGGAATCTGCAATAGTCAGTGCATCTTTTGGGTCATTCTTTGACGGGCTATTATCACGGTTTTCTTTATTTCTCTTCGTCGTTGCTGGATTAACCATGACCACATGCACGCTTTTATCTGCTAGCCAGTTGGCCATGTTAAACCAGTAATGACCGGTTGGTTCCATGCCGATGATGAGCTTATTCAATCGATGTTTCTGCTGTAATTCACTCATCCAGCGGTTCAGTTTTTCAAACCCTTCAATACTATTGGAAAATGATAGATGGCGTTTTGAAACCACTATCCCGCGGAAATTTGTAGCTTGTGCGACATGTATTTCTTTCGCCATATCGATCCCTATTACAAGATGCGAGGTAGTAATTTGTTCAACCCGTTGATTTTGTGCGTCTATTTCCTTAAACTTCATAGTAAGAGCTCCTCCCTGATGTGTTCTCGACAAACCCATCATACCGAGGAGCTCCTTTTTTTACAAAGCTCATTTCTTAAGCTCTACAGGATTGTTTAGTTCGAAATACACATAACTTATTTGGCAAAGGTAACAATATCTATGTTTGGATAAAGTCATTCGAGAGGTGTATAAAGAAAATGAGAAGAGTGCTATTCACTTTTATCCTATCCCTTGTTAGTAGCTGTTTTCAAACAACAACCTTTGCATCAAATAAACCAACTCAAGACTCTGAAGAGCTTAGGTTACAGGATATGCTTATGAACCTGCTTACACCTTATATTGAAAAGGATTTGCACAACTACTATTACCCAAAGATATTTAGTGCTTTCTCACCTATTGTTGCTCCGTGGAAAATTAATGTGATTGAAACAAGAAGGGTAAATGGTTTCCGTGGCTTTATTTTGGAAATTACATTTGAAATTGAACCTACGGATGGTGGGCATTGGGTCTCCATTGGAAAGGACAGAATGACCTATGAAATCTCCTCTGGACCCAAGGTTAAATTGATTAATCATACTCACGTAACCACATATAAGTATCTTCTAGAGTGAATACAAAATAATTGTTAGCTTTTTATAACTAACCTGCCCGTTCGTATTATGAGATCAACCATTTCTTTCTGGTTGATCCTTTTTGCATTAGCTTCGAGGATTAGGGTAGCCGGGTCGAACGTACCTGCCCGTGGGACTTGATCCCGAGCGCTATTATGTTCACCCCTACTTGTCATGACCATGATTGAGGCTGGTTGGGACATAGATCCCGTATCACATGCGATGCTGTGGAGCGACAAGGAGGTTCATATGGGCTACCGGTAAATCTATTTCGAGGAGAGATAAAATGAACCCTGTTATAGGGCTAGACATTTCTAAAGAAGAAAGCCATGGACAAGCTTTCTTATATCAAGGAAAACCATACCGAGGGGTATTCCATTTCGAACATACACGGGATGGTCTCGAGATATTGCTTCAAGTGATTCATGACATTGAACATGAATCAGGGCATCGACCTACAATGATCCTCGAAGCAACCGGGCACTATCAAAGCCCTGTTGTTCAATTTCTAGAGGAGCATCATTATTTATTTATCGTTATCGATCCGCTCATTTCTAATCGGCTTCGAAAAACCAATCTTCGTAAAGTAAAAACGGATGCTGCTGACGCTTATCTTCTGGGCGAGCTTTACTATAGGGAGGAATTCGAACCATTCAAAACAAGAGGTGTAAAACTGCTTAATATGCGTTATCTGACGCGACAACACGAGTCCTTCTCTAAGATGTGCGTGCAGACGAAGCTACAATTCCAAGCCGTTCTGGATCAGGTTTTTCCGGCGTACAAAGGTGTTTTCGGGGCTATGTATTCTAACGTGTCCCTTCGCTTCTTACTTGAGTTTCCGACTTCATCCTCTGTTCTACAAGTCAGTGAAGAGACTCTTAACATCACAATCAGTGATCTTCTATCTTCAAAACGTGGACGATCAGAGAAGTGGATTAATGAACGAGTTCAACGGCTGATGGAAGCTGCAAAACGAAACCCATTTCAGCAAACGATGTATGAGAGCCACTTAATTAATCTTAAGATCTTGATCAGCCTTATCCTTCAGTACCAAGAGCATCTTTCTACATTGGAACAGACCATAGATGCCCTGGCTACTGAGATTGAAGAGTATGATTTAATCCTGTCGATCCCCGGTATTGGCCCAAAAATTGCTGCAACAATTTTAGCGGAAATTGGTGAAGTCGACAGGTTTGATCATCCAAAGAAACTGGTTGCCTT
The DNA here is from genome assembly GCF_033239625.1 of Paenibacillus sp. CCS19. NCBI lineage: Bacteria > Bacillati > Bacillota > Bacilli > Caryophanales > Paenibacillaceae > Paenibacillus > Paenibacillus sp. CCS19. The sequence goes on along the minus strand of NZ_BTCK01000002.1, from coordinate 164,258 downwards.
TGCAGGAATAGACCCCAGCGTTTTTGCTTCAGGCAAGTTTACAGCTACACGTAATCGAATCACCAAACGTGGTTCCAGGCAGCTTAGATATGCACTAGTTATAGCGGTACAGTGTGGCTTGATCCGCTCTCGCAACACTCGTTTTAAAGAGTTCTACGAACGCAAAAGAGCTGAAGGAAAACCTCACAAAGTGGCTCTAGTGGCTTGTGCAAATAAGTTAGTTCATTGGTTGTATGCCATTTTAAAAAGTAAGAAATCGTTCCGTCCAGCATAACAAAACAATGATGGTATAACCTTCCAATACAACTCAAATTGGAGGGCTGTTTGGCATGCTTATTAATCAATATAACACAAGTCCTCCAGTTGCTTTGCTGGTAATGTTGACAAGCTATTAGCTGGTATAGTTGAACAGCCTGCTGGATCACTCCGGCAGGCTGTATTAATGAAGTATGGTATCCATTTGGTTTAATTTTCCAATTTAAAAAATTCAGCTTGATTCATAAAATATTCATCAATTTTTTCGACTATAAGCCCTCCGTTTTCTTCCGAGCTGCGTTTTACTTGAATCCATTCGTTGTCTTTCTTAAACTGCTCCCATAGTCTTTGACGCTGCGCCATGTCCTTAAATTCCATCACATAATATAGTTTATTTTGTCCTGTTGCATCTATCCAGAAATTCACGACCTTCATTCCCAGTCTTGTAAAAATTCTAAACGTATGCTCCTTAAATCTGTCTTGAATGGCATCCATTCGACTTTCGTAAATCGTATAGATTCGCAACTCGTATATCATGTTATTTCCTCCCTGAATGAATCTGATTGGTAATCCAGCACACATCTATTTCGACTTGTTAAAAATCAGATCGAGCGCATTCTCTCTGGACACTCATGCTAACCTCCTAAAACACACAGAGGTAAGGGATACCTCTCCCTTACCTCTGACCAGGCGTACGGCTATGACAATATGTGCTCCTCGTGTGTCTCCACGTTTACGCCAGTCACACTTACCAAATGTTTACTGTGATTATAGTTAGAATATTTACCGAAGTAAAGAAGTTAATTTCGTTATCCTGCCCGTCCGTTTGCTTTCCGATCAAGGGATCTTCAGACTAGTTTGCGTTACGGTTACGGTTTCCTTTCGAACCTCATTCGGAAGTACGAACGACAACGTTCCGTAGGAATTGGCCGCATCGTATAGAATGTTATCGTAAGCCGTTTCGGTATACGTTCCATCGGTATCGATATAGCCGCTTCGATGGATCGGCCCCATGTAGTCTTGATAGTAGAAATAAGCGAACCGCTTGTTGATCAGGGGCGTATGTCCTGTGCGGCCCTTAAGCCGATCCGCGAATAATTGTTGAATGGCGCTGCCCTCTGCATCTTCCACGTAAGCCTGCCAAGTTGCCACGAAGAAATCATCCTTATACTCAAAGAAGGTGATGGTCGAATTGTTCTCGATCATGAAAAACCGAAGCGCTTCTCCTTCAGGAAACAGGTAGGCCGCGCTGGCAGCAGGTTGATTCGTTTTCAATGGCCGGTGCTCATAATTGCGTAAACCGTATGCGCTCATGTTTCCAACCAAGTACGATCTGCTTCTCTCCAAGTCACCGGAGAGGATCTGAGCGCGAGAATTCTCATTGGGCAGACCTGCATATGGCGATCGGATCGAAACGGTATTGTTTTTATAATCTACCATATAGCCGAGCTGCTCAGAAATGAACCGCAAAGGTACATATACGCGGTTATTGATCAATGTGACCGAAACGTCCAGTAATGTGTCTGCTGACAATTCAGGAGCTGCGAAATTGTCCACCCATGCTGTCTTCTTACCGACAGTCAGCGAAGCTATTTTGGACCATTTGGATACGATAGCGGTTTTCTGTCGTTGATTCCACTCGACTGACGCACCGAGCGATTCGGAGACGGCACGAAGCGGAAGCAGCACCCTGCCCTGAACGACAATCGGGTCGCTGTCTGATTGCAGCTGTTTATTTTTTACCACAATACTGATTCTCTCGTCCGCTGCGGCAATCGAACTACAACAAATCATGCCGATTACGGCAAACGCCGCAATAACCTTCTTCATACCGTTCACCTTCTATGCTAAATGTTGGTTTCATTGTCGCAAAAGGTTGTGTACTCAACCATAAGTAAATAATGGATGCTTAATACAATATAGAAAAAGATCCCTACCATTACGATAGGGATCGAGTATTCGATTTGCTAGAACGAGCTAACCACAATATTGCGCAGTTTGCGGGTGAGAGGCATGGTGCCTGCGTCTTTCTTTTGGATCATATACAGGAATGTAAGGTCGTCCGCTGGGCAGTTAGTGAAGAAAGCGCCGAGCCAGCCGTCCCAGCCGTATTCGCCTGTGCTGCCGATAACACCAGCTTTGCCGAAGTCTGTGATGACGCGCATCATGTTGCCGTAGCTGTGGCCGCGCAGCGTTTGCCAGCCATTGAAGTTCTGCTGCTGCTCATCCGTCAGCGTAGAGGAACGGAAGTAGCGAACCGTTCTCGGACGCAAAATCTGTACGCCATTCAAGCTGCCCTCGTTCATGAGCATCGTCGTAAACTTCGCGCTGTCATCGATCGTGGAAGCCAGTCCGGCGCCGCCCGATTCGAATCCAGGCGCACGGTCGAGCTGATGGTTAATGCCCAGATTGTTGCCCAGGTACAGCTCCAAGCCGCCTTTGCCGTCATCGCCGTACGTCCTCGCAAGGCGCGAGCGCTTCTCTTCTGGTACCCAAAAGGCCGTATCATTCATGCCCAGCGGTTCGAAGATTTGCTGCTTCAGGAACTCTCCGAAGCTCACGCCGCTAACAACCTCAACGACAGCGCCGAGTACATCGGTATTCGTGCCATACTGCCAAGCAGAGCCTGGTTGGAACGCAAGCGGCGCTTGACCAAGTCGATTGGCCAGTTCAATCGTCGTCATCGGAGAATCGCTGAACAAGCGGCGATCGAGCTCTTTGAACAGCTCATCCGTCTCGCGCTCTGCCTGATTGCCAAGGCCCGGATATACCAAGCCGGAGGTCATGTTGAGCAGGTCCTGCAGGTTAACCTCGCGTTTCGCAGGGACGAGCTTGTCCCCTTCGACAACCTTTTGCCCCTTGAAGCCTGGCAGGAACTTGCTAACCGGATCGAACAGGTCGATCTCCCCGCGCTCCAGCAGCATCATGACCGCCGTTGCCGTCACCGGCTTCGTCATCGAATACAGACGGAAGATCGAATCCCGTTTGATCGGCTTACCCGCTTCGATATCCGCCAAACCATCCTCGTGATAGAAAATCTCCTCGCCTTTATGAATCACCATCATATTCGCGCCAGCAACTTCGTTGTTATCAATGCCTGCACGCAGCACGGCTTTCAATTGATTAATCGCTAATTGGTCCAACATAAGTAGTAAGCTCCTCTCATTTAAATCTCTCAAATCCTATGGCATCAACTATTTATTGTACAGAAGATGAGCCAAGACAGCCATACCGTTCGTTGATTTATAATAACATGCAGGAAAGTTTTCAGACTCGCGCATGCAGGATTATTGTATCCTCAAGCGAATGAATGGAATAGAACAGTATTCCATATTATGGAGGATCTCGATATGAACGAAACAAACGGAAAATTTTATACAGGTGATCTAACCAACTCGACGATCGAAAATGCAAACTTGAACGAAACAATCATCAGATATGCAAACATGCAAAACGCTCAACTCATTCACGTTGACTTAAGGGGCACTACCGTTCGGGCATCCAACTTGTCCGCTATGAATGTGGAAGGCAATGCATGGTGGGACATGCGTATGAACAAGTGTGACGTATATGGAATGAAGTTTGATGCCGGCACCTTGGAAGACGCGACAGTTTCCAACTCGCATCTCGTCAATGTAACGTTCGAGAACTGCATGATTGACGGCTTAATGATTAATGGCGTCTCGATCAAAGAATTGATTGAGAACCATCCCGACTACCGCTGCAATGAAGAGACTGTGCCGCAGAAGACTGTCTATAATGAGGCAGGAGCTCGGGTTTAAAGCCCGATTGGACAAGTGAGAAAGAGCCTCCGCCCCACGGGCGGTTATATTTTATGAATTCAATGATTAGCGTCCAAACAGAGAGTAGAATCGCGCATGAGGAGGAAGTTTGTTGAGGCCAATCAATGTCAATCTCCGACAGGAGTATACTGCTGTTATTAATAAACAGATTATCAAATTCGGCAGAAGAATTTCTTTTACAAACTCAAATAGAATAACCTGTTCTATTTTTATGCAACATCTAACCATATTTTCAAGCGCTTGGGGTCAATGAAATAAGACGTAAAAATAGTACCACTCGGGTTTCAAAACCTACCATTATTGTTTTTTTCAGTAGCGCTATTTTCACTTCGATTACCCACTTCTAACTCAAATCGTATTTGATTCAAACTACCAAAAAGGACGTTACCCATATGAGCAACGTCCTTTTACTTGATTATTTTTTAGTAAAGTTATATCCGCCAGTGATGTACGAATACGAAAGCGGCAGTTCTGTCCACTTAATATATGTTACACCCTTAACAACAATCGTTTCTTTGCCTGTGTACTTTACACCCAGCAGCGTTAACACAGAAGAGTGCAAATACGTACTGCCATTGACCATATAACCAGGCAAGAAGTCTTTCCCATTCACTTGGGTGCGGACGACTTGATAATACGTCTTAAAATTGTATCCGCCTGTAATGGGTTCTGCGATTAGTGGTACTGAGAAATCCGTCCACTTATAGTAACGTTTGCCTTTGTAGTCCACATAGGTCGGGTTTGTTGCGTATATAGCGTTAAGAGCTGTTTGCGGCAAATACGTGTCCGAACCAACTCGGATACCATCCTCATAAGCTACGCCATTCAGTTTAACCGTAACACTCGAGTAAGTAACAGTTGGTGTAGATGTAGCTATCGGAACGAAGTTGTAGCCTCCATCCAGTGCTATAGCCGTCACTTTTACACTAAGGTCATTCCACTTGTAGTAGTATGCACCATCTACCGAAATCTTTGTACCACCTGTTGCCTTCAGTGCATTAAGTGCTGCTTGAGGGATATAAGTATCATTGTTTACAACAACACCAACGCCGTAACTTACCCCGTTAATTTGCACATTCAATGTGCGATATGAATCAATTTCTTTCTTCTGTACTGGAGCGGGTTGAACAGTGAAATTATAGGTCTGGTCGTTCAATTTCTGATAGTTTAGTTTGACACTTAATTCATCCCATTTGTAAAACTGCTTTCCATCAATTGTAACCGAGGTTGTTCCTCTAGCTTTTAATGCATCTACTGCAATAAATGGAAGATAAACACTGCCATTAATGACCGGACCGATACCGTATCCTTTGCCATTGATTTGAACCTGAACCGTTTGATAGTAATCCAATTCAGGATACTGTTCTACATAGTAATCTTTCAAGGTCGGCAAAATTCTGAGCATTCCCGAATGGTCTGTGTCAATCGGATAACAATGGATGTTTGTTGTAAACAAAGACAGACCACAAGCGCTGTCTCGTGAGACAATCTCCGCTTTTATGGTTTGTGTTTTCGATTTCGTCACGAGACCAACCGTTACCGGACCAGCAAGAGGGTTTATATTAACTTTGATACCTGCCGGATATTCAATTGTTGCTTTATAAACGACATCTAGCTCTGTAGCTTCCCAGCTTATTACTTTGATGTTTTTATTGAATTTGTTCCCTTTCGTCATGAAACCGGCATCTTTTAAACTTGTGAGGGCTTTTGAGCCTGGCACCAAATCAACAAGCGTTGGGTCATTTGTATAGAGAGGCCGTATCGGGTTTTTTATCTCGTTGAGATAAAACGCATTATCTGAACCCAAAATCGGACTATCAAACGTAATCAACGTATTGATATCTGCTCCGCCATTATCCAAAATGTATTTAGTTGCGGCTAATCCACCCATACTATGCGCCCAAATATCAACCTGGGGGACATTTAATTGCTTTTTTATCGCTGTAATGGCGATTTTAAGCCATTCCGCTTGTTTCGCTATCGTTCCAATGTTGTCCTCGAATACGATACTAATAACGATGGGCATTTGCGCTACTCTTCTTCCACCAGGTCCATCCGTGATAGAATCAATGACCTGCACTGGTACCAATGTTGTGATGGTGCCGTTTTTGTTGATTTGAATTTCGCCTTTCGAACCAAACTCTTGTTCATATTTCTCTTTGAACGAAGCAAATGTATCTGTTCCGCCCGTTCTACCGTGAACAAAAAGAATAGGTCTTACTTTTGTTTGAACTGTTGTAGCTGCCTCTACTCGCTGCTGGTTCGGTGGTACGATAAACATCGTTACCAACAAACTCATGAGAAGCATGACCGTCATTATCTTTTTATACACACCGATTCCCTCCCTTATCTCCCAGACGAATTCCACTTATTAACATCAACTATCAAACCAATTCTAATATATAACTACATACTTGTATTTAAATTTTCCACAAACTTTCTTCATCGAGAAACTATGTATATCCTAACTATGTTGATATATGTACCTTTTTGGCTATGTAAGCCACATTTGTTGGTATAGAGGCAGATTGGAATCTGTGACTGTCTGACAAGAATCTATCAACAGAATAAACCGAGGATATGCTAAAGAAGCCTCCAACACATGTATGTTGCAGGTTCTTTACCGCAAAATATTAATTACAAAGAGAACCTTAATACCTGTTTTAAAATAATGATTTTACTTCTTCAACAATTTCCTTAATCTCATTGACTCAAATTGTTTATAAAACCTATCACTTCGACTTAAGCCATTTGCCCCGCCGTCTTCGCCTTCGTCCTGCCGGCATATACGCTGCGATACAGAAGAAGCAGGCCAATATACATAAGAGCCAGCACAAGATAGAGATTGCTGAATACATAGGAAGCTTCATTGGAATGCCAAGGCAGCCAGCTCGATTGTGCGCCATGGTCCATCACTTTGCCGTAAATCCCCGTAGCAACCGCACCGGAAAGGAAATTGCACAGCGTCAACATTCCCATTCCGACGCCAATCTGATCCTTAGGAATACTTCGCGAGATCGTATTGGACAATACGATTTGCATAAACATCTGACCAACATTGCCGATCATGAAAATCAATCCAATCAGAACGGCCGGACTCCCAACAAAAAACGATAACAGAATAAAACAGCCGAATAATAATAAGGATGCCATGTGATAAACGAAGGAATTGCCTTTGGAGTCCGCCAATTTCCCTGCTTTACGACCGAGATAAGCAGACAAACACGCTCCCGGTACCATAACAAAACCAATTACACCTGGCTCCAAGCGATTGATGTCCGACAGCAATTGAGGCGTTAGAAACGGCAGTGCATAACTGATGCTCATCACAACTGCCGCAATCATCAATCCCATTAGATAAATACGGTCCTGCAGAAGCGTCCTGGACATAAACGGATCAGCCGCTTTGCGAATACGCCACAAGAAACCGATAACCATCAACGCGCTTCCGGCACCAAGCCACAAGTTCCCTTGCGTAATCGCAAGAAGCAGCAGAGCTACCGTCCCCGTCAGAAGTCCTCCACCAAGCCAATCTATATGCCCGCCTTCTCGAATTTCCGAGCTCAGATGTTTACGGTAGAAAGGCAGCGTGATCAGAATAAGCAGCGGAATGGCAAACAACCATCTCCAATGGACAAACGACACCAAGAGTGAAGAAACAATGGGTCCAATCGCATTGCCGAGCGCTAATCCGGTTGCCGAAATGCCTAGCGCATGCCCTCTTCTTTCCGGCGGAAAATAGCGAACTGGAATTAACATCGCTAATGCGGGAATAACGGATGCGCCCACCGCTTGCAAAATTCTGGCTATCAGCACGACGGGAAACGATCCCGCGAGCAGCCCTAATAATGAACCTGAAGCAAATACGAGAAGTCCGAAGGTAATCAGATTACGGGCCTGATAACGATCAAGCAGCTTTCCGTATATAACGGAACCAACGGCATAGATCAGTAAGTAGGCAGTCGACACCCAGCTGACTTGCGCGACGGAGAGGTCAAAGTCGGCCCGAATCTCGGGAAGAACAATATTGAACATCGTTGCGCTCATGGAAGAGACAATCAGGGTGAACGCAAGAAGCTTAATGAGTACGTTTCCTATAGCCGGTTGTGCGGCATCCGGTTGTTCTATTGGCATTGTGAGTTCCCTCCTGCTTCGCTTTATATTTACCAATATACCCCTCACAATCAATAAATGATAATATATATTAATACATGTTATTATATACTCAGGTATATGGAAACAATGGAACAGGACGGGGAGGTTTACTTCATGGAACTGCTGCAGCTTCATTATTTTCGTACGGTTGCCAAATACGAGCATATGACCAAAGCGGCCGAGGCGCTTCGCATTGCTCAGCCTGCGCTTAGCAAGACCATATCACGTCTCGAAGAGGACGTTGGTGTTCCTCTATTTGATCGCAATAATCGGCAAATCCGGTTAAATCGCTATGGCCGAGCATTTCTGCAGCAGGTTGAGATCGCGCTCGGAGCGCTGGACGAAGGACGGCGAGAATTGGCGGATATGCTAGGCACAGAGCAAGGAACCATAAGGCTGGCCACCCCAACGCTTAGTCGTCTCTCCTCCACCATAAGCGAATTTCGCAAAGAGAATCCGGAAATTGTTTTTCGCGTGACCCAGATCCCGCCGGCCTCGTCGAGCGACATGATCGGATTGCTGGAGCGGGGAGATGTAGACCTCTGTTTCATTGCTGCACCGCTCAATCAATCCTGGATTAAAGAGCAAATCGTATGGAAAACAGAAGTCTATCTCGCCGTACCCGTCACCAACCCGCTAGCAAGCCGAGACACGATTACTTTGATCGAAACAGAGAATGAGGCTTATATCGAATATCATGCGGGGCATCCATTCCGTCAGATTAACGAAGCTTTCTGCGAAGAGGCGGGCATCTCCAGAACGATTATTTGCGAGGTAGATGAACCCTCTGCGTTATGGAGCCTTGTCCAAGCTGGACTTGGCGTCGCTTTTGTACCGCACAATACGAATGAGGATCCCAATGTTAAGCTGCTGCAGATTCAATCACCGGTCTGTGAACGCGAATTCTCCATCGCCTGGAACGACAGGCGATACTTGTCCCTCGCATCGAGGCAGTATCTGGAATTCTTGCAATCCTACGATCGACATGATAAGCGGCAAATAAAAACCACCTGATGGAAGCTCGTTCAATCTGAACAATTCAGTGGTCAAAATCTAAAGGCGTGCCGTAATCTGGTATTCTCCCCATACGGTATACAGGTGAAATAATAAAACCTGTTACCGTATGGGGAGTCTGGCCGCCCCCCGGAGCTTGTCTCGCTCTTTACGCCGGACATGCTGTATTAGTTTTCTGCTTTAATCGTGGCGTATGCTTCGACATTCTGGGGGAATCTGCATACGTCTGCGTTGGGAAGCCTGTATTTCATGCAGGCTTCGAATGCATCGAATGCGTGTAAGCCTTTCAGCCTCTCTCCCCGATGGAACCTTCGCCCTCCCTATCACTATCTCACAAGCTCTATCAAGTACACCTATCACATTCCTAATATGTCTACCCTATGGTAAACTATAAATTGCCAGTATTTACTTAATTAGATGACTGATAGGAAGGGGAGGTTGGTGTCCATCATGAAGGAAAATTTGAAACTGGCGTGGATTGCAGTATGGTTTACATTAGTAGGACAACTCGCCTTATTCGTTGGCGTATCCATCGTGACGGGTGAATGGCGATATGGGATGTGGAGCTTTATGGTGAGTATGCTTGCTGGCGTTCCGAGTCTCATCCTTACACTGCAAGCGAGGAAAAATGCTTCTACTAACAAAATCGATCTGCCCTGATCGAACGAGTCATCCCTAACACACAATGGAATGACCTACAGCGAAAATAATGAAGACCTAACTACCTACAGGCAGGTCTAACGGATGCTACAATCGTTATTCGGCTATAGCCGGACCAACTTCAGACAGGCTGTCGCTGTGATCGATATGGGATCAATACTGCACAGGAGAAGCAAAGGGGCAGGCAGCAAAAAAAGCTGTCCCCAACCAACTAACCACGGGGGACAGCCTCCGAATCTACCGTTCTATCGTCACGCCTACACCATGCGGTCCTTCAATTCGAATCACACTAGGCTCGATCTCCACCTTGAAGCTCCCCTGCCAGCTCGCAAGCTCGAACCCGCCATCCACAGCGCCTGTCTCCCCATAAATGGCTGACACGAGCCAATGCTCGCCTGCCGTCAGCTTCGCCTTCAGCGTCGGAATCGCTGTGCGCGGATGCATCAGGTTCGTGTTGGCTTGGGCATAGATGAGCGCTGCCTCCGAGTAACCCGCAAGACCTACAACACTGCAAACGCCAAAGCCGGATCGGCCGCCGATTGCAGTAGTTGTCTCGCTGCCACTCGCAATCGCAGCAGCCTCATTGCCGCATTCCGCCGCCTCACCGCGAAGCTCCACAAGCGACGCATCGATCGGCAGCGCGAAGCCGCCTTCCGCCGCATCCAGCTCACGCGCTGTCTCCACGTGATGAACACGCAGATGCCATGGGAGTCCTGGCACGATCCATGTCGTCACCTTCACATCGCGCCAAGGATGCCATGTGGACTTCAGCACGCCGCCAACTAGGATCGAAGTTTCCTCGTTCTTGCGGCGCACGCGGTATATATTGTCCCCTTCGCTGAGCGCAAGCATCGAATCGAATGCGCCTTGCGACAGCCCCCATTCGGCACGAGGCACGCTGAAGCCGAATGACGCCGAGTAGGCGAACTTCTCATACTTCGCTGAAGTATGCGTGTGTTCATTCGAGCCAAGGTGCCCGGTGTTGAACGCAGCAGTATGACCGGTCGCAGCAGAATGAACAACGACCATATGCGGCGCCCGCTGCACCGACACCCAAGGCAGCGCAGGCAACGCTTCCTCCTCCGCCTGCCAGAACGGATGATCATCCGGCAGCGCGAGCGGCAGGAACGCTTTCATCGCCCAATAGACGGAGCCCGGCGCGTTATAATTCTCGGCCATGATCAGATTCGGGTACGCATAACCAACTGTCATAATGCCATCGCTGGCAAAGATCGGCTGCTGGAACCACCAGCGCAGATGGCGCAGGAACAATCCCTTCAGCACGCCGTAGGAGTATGTTCCATCTTCTGCCCAAGCCATCGCGCCCCAGAACGCACCTTGCGAATAGCGGTACGCCATGCTTCGGCCATACGGGATCGCTTGACCTTCGCCGGCGAACCAATGGATGAACTGCTCGGCGAACTGACCCGCCCGCTCCTGGAATCGCTCCGCACGCTGTGGATCCTCCGCCTTCATCAGCTTCGCATACAGCAGCGCATAATATTGGATCGCGAACGGCACGTAGTAATCGCTGTGTCCGCCGATTCCATCCGCATACCAGCCCTCCTCGAGGTAGAACTGCTCGATTCGCTGCAGATTCGCTTCCGTCCGTGCCTCGTCGACCGGCAAGCCCAGCTTGCGGAATCCAATGTTGACGAGCACTTGGAAGAACAGCCAATTGCAGTCGTACGCGGGATGACGATTAATCTGGCTCAGCCATGCATAGAACCGCTGCTGCGACTCGTCCGACAGCCGCCCCCAGATCTGCTCTGGCACAAGCGCCAGCGAGAAACCCATCGACGCCATCTCGACGAGCCGCTGATCATAATCGTTCACCTTGCCCCAATACTCGGAATGCTCCGGATTCGTGCCGTTATCGATCCCTTGCACGATAAGCTGCGTGAACGACTCGTCCTCTCCGCCGCCAGCCAGGAATGGAACGAGCCCCCACAGAATACGGGAGAAGCCTTCCATCTCCGCGACATCAGACGAATACCCCGCACCTGATCCCGTCAGTTGCAAGCGAGCCCTCCCCTCTGAATAGCGAGGCAGGAGGGGCTTCACCAACTGCTGGAAGGCCAGCGCCAAATCCGCCTTCGTGCGCAAAGGGTTGCTAGCGATCGGATGCTTGATCACTCCCATGGAATGGTGTGGCCTCCCCTCAGCTTAGCGAGTCCCTCGACGAAATAGTAATCGCCGTAGATGAGCGGTACGTCCATATTTCTGCGTTCCGGATAATGACTCGTGCCGTGCAAAATCAACCCTTCTTCGTTCTCATCCTCAAACGCTCCGTAATTCCGGTACAACGATTCGAGAATCCGTTCCCCAGCTTGGCGGTAGCTCTTCGCCTCCGGCTCCGATACCAATTCGGCAATCTTCAGCAAGCCGCATGCCGCGCAAGCGCCTGCCGACGAATCGCGCAGCCACTTCGTATCCTCCGGCGCACGGAAATCCCATGCCGGAACGAAGTCCTCTTCCAGCTGCGACACGAAGAAATGTGCCACACGTTTCGCAGCATCCAGATAATCTTGACGTCCCGTATGATGAGCCGCCAATGCGAGACCATAAATCGCCCAAGACGTACCGCGCGACCATGCCGACTCTGGCGCATACCCTTGACCGCCGATATATTCAGCCACTTCGCCTGTGTGCGGATCGAAGCGAACGATATGACGAACCGAACCATCTTCCCGTATAAAATGACGCAGCACCGTTCCCATATGCGCTTCCGCAATATGCTTGTATCGCGGATCGCCGCTCTCGCGCGACGCCCAGTACAGCAGCGGCACGTTCATCGCGCAGTCGATGATCGCAAGACCTGCGTTATCGTCGCCTTCGCTCCATGGATTCCAGGCGCGGATATAATTTCCTTGCAGGTTGAATCGGCCTACCAGATAGTTCGCCGCCTTGAACGCGCGTCTGCGGGACTCCACGTTTCCTGTACGTTTGTAGTTCGCGACACTCGTCATCGTCCACATGAAACCGATATCGTGATCCAGACGGTAATAACCGTCCAGCACTTCATCCAGCTTCTCTTCGCACTGCTCCGCGATCGCACGGAACTTCTCTTCGCCGCTGCCGTCATGCAGCAGCCAGAGCTGCCCCGGCCAGAAGCCGGCCGTCCACCAGCCCGGCTCCTCCAATCCATAGGTCCCGCCTTGGCTCGCATGCGGGAAATTCGCCCCGATCCGCTCGCTCGTCCGCTTCACTTTGGCAACCGTCTTCTCCCAAGCTTCCTGTGTCCACATCGTCATTGTCATCCTGACCTACCCTCTACTTGAATTCGAAATCAAGTGCGAATTGCTGCGACCGCTCGGCACTGTGCTCAGCGATCAGATGAATGCGATAATAGCTCTCTTCTTGTCCAAAATGGTTCACGAACGGCCTCTCTACAATGGCCGCTCGAAACCGTCCAACCCCATAGGAAAGCTCAGCAGTATGGAGGCCTCCGGCCAAAACAATGCGCCCATCCTCCGCTAAGCTCGGCTGGCAGCGAGTAACGATCACTTCCGATACCTGACCGCCGCCTTCTCCGAATGCGAAGGTATCGGTAACGGTAAGCGAAGGCTTCTCATCCTTGCGAAGGACGAAGCTTCGCTGGAAAGACTGCAGCCCGCTCTCCGAAGGATAACAGTCCGCCAGCTCCAATGCGAATCGATCCTCCTGATCGCCCGTAACCGCTTCGATCACCTCTGCCTTGCTCGTCCCGCCAACCTGCTGCTGATGGCCGCTCACCATCGGCAGCGAGTGACCCTGCGCTCCATTGCAGTCGTAGGTATAGCGCCCGTCGCCGAAGTAATCCGCCGTATATTCGCCGCTGCCCAAATCCGCTGCAACCGCAGGGTCATCGCCTGCCAGCAGGATGAAATGGCCGACGTCGATATGGTTGTGCGGCTCGTTATTCGATCCGCCCTTCGCCGCGAAGCCGAAGCTTCCGGCGCTGCTTGCGCTGCGCGAGATGAACCACTGCGCATCGGGCAAATACCAGCTGCCCGGCTGCCAATTCGCCTCGCGTCCTGCCTTCGGCTGGAACCAAAGCACGTTGCGCAGCGCTGGGGCGAATCGTGCGCAATGATCGTCCGTAAACCGTGAACGCAGCTGCAGCGATGGATGCTCAACCTCTTCGAATCGATCGGCAAGATAGTCCGACAGACCAATATGAACGCTGACATGCGGCATCGCATCCGAGAAGTTGGCGGGCCGATCCCCTGCGAGGTAACAACGTTGTTGAAACAATGCTACCGCTTTCACTTTGTCTGAAGCGAATAGGTCAGCCTTTCCATCAGTCGCCTTGCCCAGCAGATCGGCAAAATAAACGAAGTAGCCGAAACCGTAATTCCAATAGCCCGGCCCCTCCAAGCAAGCGCCATCCTCGCCGAAGCCGTCCAAGTAATGATTCATCGTCTCGACCGCTTTGACGAGCATGGCCGACTTGCGCGCTGCGCTCTGCTCGACGAGCAGCGCCGCCGCTCCGATCGAGCCTGCGCATACGGCCGCCCAGTTATGCTCCGCCGTTTCCCAGCCGTAAGGGCCATAAGATAAATAGGGCACGAACAAGCGGCGGTCGATATGGCCGAGCATCGCTTCGCGGAGCGGATCGGGCAGTCTTGCTCCCAGCAGAACTATAATCTCGCTAAGCGCAAAACCCGTCTCAGCCGAGAAAAGATCGATATTGCGGTCGATCTCTTGGCCGCGCATATGCGCTGGAAGACACCAAGTCGGCTCCTCCAATATCGCTCCGATCGTGCCGATCAACGCCTGCTTGTAATCCCGTTTATCCGGTTCAAGCAGGCTCATTAATGTGAAAGACGTAAGCCTTCTGCGCCGTTCAAAATATTTGTCTTCGTACGCCAGCCGATTGCCTGTCTTCTCGAATCGTTCATACAGCTCCTGCGTCAGTTCCGGTTCAGGCCGCTCCAGCAGCCGATCGGCTTCTTCCCGAATCTCGCCGATGAGGTCCGCATACGGCGGAGAAGCCGAGAGCACCGCCCAATCGACGAGCTTCCCTCCGATCCAGTAGAGCGCTTCATCCTGCAGCGAATGATCCTTCAGCCAGCTCTGCAGCAGCTCCTTCTCCCAGTGAAATCGCATCTTCGTTTCCTTGCCTCCATTCCATCATACCGCTTGTTTCCAGTCGTGGACCACTGCACGAACTACGGTAATTTTGCGGCCTTACCGAATCTTGCCGTATCTCATATCACGAAACTCCGCAGCATTACCGAAGCATCCCGCATCACTTATTACGGGACACCGAAGCATTACCGAATCTTGCCGTATCTCACATCACGGCAAGATTCGGTGTCAACCACGATATTCCGTCGGCGTCACGCCAACTTGATTCTTGAAGGTCTTGATGAAATAGCTCTGGTTGTCGTAGCCCAGCATCTCGCAGATCTCGTTGACTGGGCGATTCGTCTGGTCGAGCAGCTCTTTCGCCCGCTCGATCTTCTTGCAGGTGACGTATTCAATAAACGTATACCCGGTTTCCTTCTTGAAGAAGCGGCTGAAATAGCTCGGATTCATATGCAGATGCGCCGATACTTCCTCCAGCGAGATGCGCTGTCCGAGATTAAGTGATACGTATTGATACGCTTCCGTTATTTCGCGGCGTCTGCTTACCGGCGCCAGCTCTTCCCGCGTGTGAAGGAAAGAACGCAATTGCCCCTTCAGCCATTGGAACAGCTCCAGCAGCGTATCGAATTGGGCAATTTCTTTATGCAGCGTCTCCGCCGATGAGGATGAAGGCTGGTACAACAGCGCATGCAGCTTCAGCCGCAAGTCGATGAGCAGCTTCAGCACCCAATCCCGCACTTCTTCCGATGGGTACCGCGCTTCCTGCATCCGCTTCTCCCAAGAGGAAGCGATCGCCACCATCTTAGCCTCATCCTTCTCGATCAACGGCTCGCGAATGTCGGCGCTCGCTTGATCGTATAACGTGAACAGCCCTGCACCCTTTACCTGCATCGGCTGCCATCTAGCGATCTCGCCCGGCGACAGATAGAAGCGCTGCTCCACTGCGCCAAGCAATCCGCATAACATCGGCTTCAGCTTCTCCGGATGCTCGCAGCCGCTGCCGATCAGGAACGCCATCTTGATTTTCAACACCTGCTCGAGCGTCCGGCTAATCATTCGCAGACTTTGCTGCACTTGATCGTGCACATTCGTTTTAATGCCCGGCTTGAACGCGAACAGCAGCAGCGACTGGCGGCTCGTATACCCGATATGCACCGTACGCAGCGGCAGGCTGCCCATCATCTCTTCCATTACATTGCTTAGGGCAAAATGCAGCGTCTGATCCGAGTCGAACCGGTGCTTAATCGTACCGTAGTTGTCGAGGAAGCCGATGACCGGAAGCACCTGTTCGCCGGGGCTGAACAAGCCATATGCGCCGAACGTCTTCTGCCAATCGGCGGTCGACAGCAGCGGCTGCTGAATAAAGTCGCGGAACGACTTCTCCTTGCGCAGCTCCCTCGTTTCATTGACGAGATGCTTCATCTGCACCTGCTCTTGCTGCAATTGCCGTTCGCCGTCAAGACCTGACTTGAATTTCGCCAGCAATTTCTCCAGATCTTCGGGCTCCAGCAGATCCTTGAGCAGATAATCCTGAACGTTCAGCCGCATCGCCTGCTGCGCGTATTGAAACTCGCTGTGACACGATAAGATCGCGATCCGTACGGATGGATTAAGCTCCTTCATATGAGCGGACAGCGTAAGCCCATCCATCTTCGGCATCCCGATATCGGTGACGAGAATATCGGGCGGCTCCGACTGCGCCTGCTCCCAAGCGGCAAGTCCGTTCTCATGCTTGCTGCAGAGCGTAAGGCCCAAGGACGCCCAATCAACGGCTTCGGACAACAGCTCCAATACCGGGTAATCATCATCTACGAGCATGACTTTATACATGATGTCTACTCTCCTCCCGCAGCGGAATGTGCATAATGATTCGCGTTCCTTCATTAAGACTGCTGGCTGCCGTCATATCGAATGCATCGCCGAACATAATGCGCATGCGCTCGGCTACGTTCACAACGCCGATGCCCGACATGCCGCCCTTCGGCCGCTCCCCCTTCGTCTCCATCACGATCGAAGCGGCAGCAAGCTGCGATGACAGCTTCGCCAGTACATCCGGCTCCATGCCAATCCCGTTGTCCTCTACAGACAACTCTAGGAATCGCTCCTTCATAACGGTGCGCACGACAATCGTGCCTGCGCTCCGATTCAAGCCGTGAATGAGCGCGTTCTCGACGAGCGGCTGAAGAATGAATCTCGGCACCTCGATATGGAACGCTGAAGCATCCACCTCGAGCTGAAGCCGAACCTCCTCCTTTTGCCGCAAATTCATCAGGTCCACGTAATGCGTCAGCAGCTCGATCTCTTCATGCAGCGTGATGGCGTCCTCATCCCGGCTGATCGTCATTCGCAGCAGCTTGGATAAGGAGGCGATCATCTTCGCGCTGTCCGAGTCGCCGCCGCGCATCACTTTCATCCGAATCGAATTGAGCACATTGAACAGAAAATGCGGATTAATTTGCGCTTGCAGCATCGCCAGCTCCGCCTTGCGCTTGCGCGCCTGCGTAACGGATACTTCGGTAATCATATCTTTAATCCGGTCCAACATCTGGTCGAACAGGAAGCCAAGCCTTCCGATCTCATCCTGTCCGCGCACGCCGGAGCGAACTTCCAAGTTGCCCCGCTGCACGCTTGATGCCACTCGACCTAGACGAATTAACGGCTTCGTAAACGCTCTCATAAGCACTAATAGCAGGATAAGGAAAATGAAGAAGGATACGATCTGGAACGTGAATACCCGGCTGAAGATGGAGCTAATATTCAAAATCGCATTCTGATAAGGCTGCACCGCAACCAGATGCCAATCGTTGAACGTCAGCTTCGACGTCGTGACGAGCAGCTTCCGCTTCCCGTCCCGCACAATCTGGGAGGCTGGCGTTAAGCTGTCTTGACTGAGCAGATCGCGGTATTGGTACAATGTATTAATGCGCTCGCCATCTGACGAGGAGATGATGGTTCCTTGACCATCCACCAGCATAACATCCTGCCCGCTTGTCAGCCCTTGGAAAATCTTGCTGATCTTGCTCTCCATCATCGTGACGATGACATAGCCATAAATCTTCGAGCTCTCGAGCCGCAACGTGCGTGCAACCGAGATCTGATACGGATTATCGAATCGATCGTAAGGGAATATCGTGGGCGTCGCCCCCACCCAATACGAACGCAAGCCGGCTAACCCTTCCAGCTGTTGGAACCACGGTTCCTGCTTGAATCGCAGCGGATCGAATTCATCCTTGGAATAATTCGTGAACGTCGTGCCGTTCGTCAGAATGATTGTAATATAACTTTTCTCTCCGATGTAGGTAAGCCCTTCCAACTGCTGCATGATGCGGCTCGTCGCCGTAAAACGGTTGTACGGGTCAGCGGTAGACTCCGAGCCGTCTGCGATTCGTTTCAGCGTGCCGTTGATATCGGTGTTGACTTGAATATAGTTCGCTAGATTGAGCATCCCTTGCAGCAGATTGTTGACCGATCCTCTGACAAGCTGCATGGCGTCCGTGCTGTTCGATCGTGCCTGCTGTTCGACTGCGTCCCTCGTCAATCCGTTATAGATCAGCATCGTAAGCAGAGCCGGCACGAGAATGCAGACGATCGAAGCCAGCGACAGCTTCGCACGTACCGTCTTGAAGGTTGAACCGCTGAGCTGCCGGTACATGTTTCATCCCCCTCGTCTTGTAGAAAACAAAAGGGGGACTAGCGTACCGTCCCCTTTTGACCCATTATATCGGATTATTTTTTGTTGGCGGCAATAATTTCGTCAACGCGTTTAATCGAATTGGCAACCGTCGTATCGATATCCTGCTTCTCGAGGATGAGCTTCTCATATTCCTCGTTGATCGCTTTATACACTTCGGCTTGATACGATGCAGGAGCGATAATCTGCGATGCTTTGGATTTGACAAGTGTATCCACGAGTGAAGCTTTATCGACGAGCTCCGGATTCTTCGTACCGCTCAGAATCGTATCGATAATGCTTGCCACTTGGTCCGACTTCACGCCGTTCCACGCTGGAATGTTCTTGCCTTGCACCACTTGACCTTCCGTTGTGTACCAGCGAACGAATTGGTAGGCTTCTTCCTTATGCTTCGACGTATCCGACACGGCTACATAATCTGTCGTTACCGGCGTCAGGCCCGTCGGGTCGCTCGCGTTATTCTTAGGGAACGGCGCTACAGCCACATGGAACGTAAGAGGTACTTTATCCGTACCGCCGATCTCCGTGTTCATCCAGGAACCGATCGTCAGCATGCTTGCCGATTGGTTGAAGAACTGGTTGCGGTAAGCAAGCTTCTGCGAAATCATATCCGTGTAAGGCACGGAAGACTTGTCTTCCTTCTCCATCTTCACCCGCAGCTCCAACGTTGCCTTGAAGTTCGGATCCGCTAAGTTGGAGGAGCCGTCCGCCTTTAGGAATTCCGAGCCTTGCGGCTGGTTCTCCATCTTCAGCTTCAAGTACTCCATCCATCCGCCATTCTGAGGGCCGTGGAAGTAAGTGCCGTAACGCTTGCTTGCGCCTTCGCCCTTCGTCAACTTCTTCGCATAGTCCGCGTACTCGTCCCATGTCCAATCCGTTGGAACTGCGAGTCCCGCTTCATCCAGATGGTCTTTGTTCAGCAGAACGTACCATGGATTAAACTTGCCTGGCAGCGCATACACTTTGCCGTTCAGGTGCGTGTCTACCTTGTAATCTTCTTCAACCTTGTAGCCGTCCTTGGCGATATATTCGTCCAGCGGCGCCGCCATGCCGAGTGCTACGCGTTGTGCGTAAGCAGCCGCGTCACTGAACATGAGAACGTCGATCTGCTCGGAGGAGGCAGCAGCAAGATCAAGCTTCTTCGTTGCTTCCTGCGTATCGCCCTTTTCGCTGAGCTGTACGAGCTCGATCGTCACGCCTGGATGCGAATCTTGATAAGCCGCGAGCGTCTTCTTCCAGTTGTACGCTTCTTCGGTGCCGTACGTATAGAGCCTGAGATTGACCGGATCGTTTTTCTTCGTGTCGTCCGTTGTGCTCGTGTTGCTGGTCGCGTCTGTGCTGGCATTCGTATCCGTCGTCGTCTTCGTATCGTCGGTTTTGTCGCTGCCGCATCCTGCGAGCAACCCTACTACCATGACGCTTGCCAGGCCTGCCGTCCAAATCTTCTTCATCTTGTGAGCCCCCTTAAAGTTTTTTTGCGATTGTAAAATGTTTCGCATGGTTATGTTTGTTAACTCATAAGCGCTTACGGGTTTGATTATAGGGAGCATCTCGCATCGCGTGATGCAAGTATTTTTACTTATTTGCAAATAATTCGACTTTTTAGTGTTTTGTGGAATTTAACCTTTGACGCCGCCGAGTGCGATGCCTTCGATGACGCTCTTCTGTCCGATGATGAAGATAATGAGCAGCGGCAGAATCGCCGATACCGCTGCCGCCATGATCAGCGAGTAGAATTCTCCGCTCAGCGACGTGAACTTCTGCACCGCGAGCGGAATCGTGAACAGCTTATCGCTGCGAATGAAGATAAGCGGATTCTGGTAGTCGTTCCATGTCCAGATGAATCGCAGAATCGCATACGTCGCAACGGCTGGCTTCACGAGCGGCAGGCCGATGCTCCAGAAGATGCGGAAGTGATTCGCTCCGTCCATTTTGGCAGACTCGATGAATTCCTGATGCACCCCCATGAAGAACTGGCGCAGCATGAACGTGCCGAGCACGCTGAAGCTTCCTAATAGAATAAGGCCTAGATGGCTGTCGAACAAGCCGATCTGACGGTACAGGATGAACTGAGGAATGAGAATCGCTTGGCTCGGCACCATGTAGGTCGCGAGGACGATCAGGAATACGTAATTGCGGCCTTTAAAGTTGATCTTCGAGAAACCGTAGGCCGCAAGTGCGGATACGAGCGCTGAGATGACGGTTGTCGTCACGCTGACCTTGATCGAATTGAGATAGTATTTCCAGAACGGATAATCGCCTGACCATACTTCCTTGTAGTTGGCGATCGCGTTCCATTCCTTCGGAATCCATTGGATCGGGTAGACGAATACGTCTTTCTCGACCTTGAAGGAACTGACTAACATCCAGAAGAATGGCAGCAGGAATACAATACTGACGGCGAACATGAGCAGGGTCAGAATAAGCTTGCGCCAGCTGATCCTATCGATAGTTGTAGGCATACGGCCGCTTTCGCTCCTTTCTTCGGCAATTTGGGATTAATAGTTGACCCATCGTTTCTGCGCGAGCCATTGTCCGAACGTAATGAGCAGCACGAACAGGAACAGGACAGCGGCGATGGAGGAGGCATAACCGACCTTCAGGTTGACGAACGCCGTATCGTACAAATACCAGACCATCAGCGAAGTGGAGCCGATCGGCCCGCCTTGCGTCATAACGGCGATGATGTCGAATACTTTGAACGTAGCGATCACACCTGTAACGAGCAGGAAGAACGATGTCGGCGATAGCAGCGGGAACGTAATGCGGCGGAATTTGGTCCAGCCATCGGCCCCGTCGATGTCGGCCGCTTCATACAGATCCCTCGGAATCGACTGAAGACCGGCAATGTAGATGATCATGTTAAAGCCGATCGAAGTCCAGACGACGATCATCATGATCGAGATGAGCGCATAGTTGGGATCGGCGATCCACATCGGCGGTTTGCTGATGCCGATTGCTTTCAGCATTTCGTTGATCGGGCCATACGATGGCTGGAACAACACCTGCCATACGACCGCAACGGCTACGATGCTCGAGATGTAAGGCATGAAGTAAGCGACTTTAAAGTAGCTCTTCAAGTACACATGACGGTCGATCAGCACCGCCAGCACCATCGAGATGATCATATAGATCGGCACGGTCAGCAGGAACAGGAAGTTGTTGCGAACCGAGCGGAGGAATTGGTCATCGTGGAGCAGCTTCTTGAAGTTGCCGATGCCGACCCAGTCGATCCCATCCCAGCCCTGTACAAAATTCCAATCGGCGAAGCTCAGCACGATCGTAGCTATAATCGGCAGCAGGACGAGCACGCACACGCCGATCAGCATCGGACTGACGAACAGCCAGCCGGACAGGTTCTCGCCGCTGGACAGCGACCATCCTTTCTTGCGCCTCTCAAGCCCACCCTTCACGGCAACCTGGGTTGGAGTCTCCATAACGAACACCTCGAATTCAATTGAGTAAGTTGATTTCATTATAGGGAACGGGCGGGTATGCCCGATGACGGTATTTTGATCTCTTATGCGACAAATTTGACTTGTTGCTGGGGAGATGGCGGAGAGGGTGGGAATGGAAGAGGGCAGCAGAAAAAAAACTCTCCCGATGGGGAGAGCTCATAATGTGGAGTTACTGTAATCCGTGCGCTACCTTCTGCTCAATCGCCGCACTCGTCCAACGCTGAACTCTTTTTTCGCTAACGGACTATAGTGACGCTATTGGTTCTTTGATAGTCGATCCGTCACACAACGGACTTAGCGGTCGCTATTTGGCACTGCGTCGGCTCAAATCGTCGATTCGCTGCCTAATAGCGTCGTCTGAGTCCATTAGCGCCCCGATGGTTCATTTTACACACAATAGCGACTCTCTGGTCCTTTAGCAATCCACTACGGCTTCTTCGCGACTCGTATGCTAATACTCAACCTGACCTGTACTCGCTAATGAACTGTAGTAACGCTATTTGTTCTCCAGAGGTAAGTCAGTCGTGTAACGAACTGAGCCAACGCTATTCGTCACTGGAACGTCTCGTAAATGTGATTTGCCGCTCAATAGCGCCAACTGAGTTCTTTAGCGCTTCAGTTGGTGCATTTTCGAACAAATAGCGTCTCTGAGGTTCCTTGGCATCATCTACATGATCCGTATCGTCTGGATGCGTACATTTCACTTTAATCAATCTACACCAACATGTTCATCGCAATGATATGCATGTTCGTGCAGATAGGCAATTGAATGGAGTCGACAACTTCATCCCCCTCGAAGGACACCGTAACTCGGAACAGATAGGCATCGCTTACGTTCAAGCCTTTATTTTTATTGACCAAGCTCAGCTTCATCTCGATCGATTCGTTATAATTCGGCTGAGTTACGATGTCAGATAGGATAAAAGGGTACCGCTTTTCCGTCCCATCTTGATGAATAACGGTGAGAAACGCACTGCTATCGCCCCATTCGGAGCAGCCCAATATCGCAACTCCCTTGCAGCGTGTCGGCTCGATCGGAATGACCTGCCCCATGCAGGAGATGTTGTCCATTCGATCGCTATCGATCGTGGAGATGTTGAAGGTGCTGGACTCCAGCTGGCCGCTGTTTACATACACATACTCTCCGGTCCCCGTTATATCTGCCTCGCAAGCTGCGGACAGCTCGTAGGAAAACCCCTGATTATTAAGATGTTCGGACAGATCGAGCTGTACGTGCTGCCAATGACCCGTTAGTTCCCCCGCTTTCGCTGCTGTTTCTGTTTCTTTTTCTTGCGATTGACTGCTAGTATCAAGCGATTTGGAGACGATCATATGCGCAAGGTTGTATTCCAATTGAACGATATCTTTCACTTTCGCAATGAAATGATCTTTCAATCGAGGACTGATCATCGAAGTGATGGCCGCTTTGGTCAACGTATTCAGCGCGGCTTCCCAATGGGTAATAATGAGATCCAGCTGATCCGTCATACTCTGGAGAACCAAATGATGTCCTTCATGATCGATATAGTATTGGACGAACTGTTTGAACTTGTGTCGATTCAGAATGATATGGGTTTTGATCACGCGATAGAAATTCGTATGCCAGAAGGTTAAGCCCTCTGAGACTTTGCTCCAAATAAAAGAGAGATCGTCCGTCCAATCGCGTTCCATGTCCGTAACAAACTGCAGCATCCCGTTTTCTTGTAGGAATCGTTCGGCTGATGTATACAGAAGCTCCAGCGGAGCCGGATTGTCGGCAATCGGCAGCAATATCACACTACCGTAACGCCCGTCTGCTGCTTGCTTGATCACTTCGATTGGTACCCATTCATTCTGTTTGCCGAAATAAGGATCGCATATCGTAAAAGTCCGCGCCTGCAAATCCATTCCGGTTATTAAACACGAATGATCATTATGCTCCTTGCCGAACAATTGATCCCACGGATTATAATAGGAATCAAACCTAGCGATAATCGGCAGGTTCTGTTCCAGGTTGATTGCGACCAATTCTATTAATTCATGCTGCTGAAGCCCGTTATGCATGACGATCTGCATCCCGAGCAACTGGTACAAACACTTCGCTTGAGCATCCGACAAGATGAATCGATCCGCGATCTTCTTCTCGCTGTCAGAGGCGTCATAATCGAAAGTCCAAGTTTGTGCAAACATTAATCGGTGATCTCTTCCGACATGTTCAGCAATCGTGGCAATGATGTCGTCCGTGCAGGTCTGAAAACTATTTCGAGGAATTGAAGGGAAACACGGCTTACCATTTAGATTGATCTGCATGATCTTTGCCCCTTTATAACCAACGAATATCCAAACGCTATCAGTATACCAACGAAATATGAATTAAACAATATATTACATAATTAACATAAGTATTAATACTGACTAAAATTTAACTTGGATACTGAGCGTCAAATAATGTCCTTCTCGTTCTTCCACATACACAAAAAACTACAGCTACTCTTCATAGCTGCAGTCTTGTAAACAAAAGTATAGAAGCCAACTTTGCGCTAACGAACGCTAGAGTCGCTATTCGATCAACTGAGAGCAGACTGTCGTATAACGAACTGAGCGAACGCTATTCAATACTTGGATGTGTCAAAATCGAGATTTCCAGCTCAATAGCGTTACCTGAGTTCGTTAGAGATAACATAGGTGCATTTTCAACCAAATAGTGTCTCTGTAGTTCGTTAGCCAAACGATCATCGCTTACTCAGATCGATCGTTGCGTTGGAAGCAACACAGCATATCCAAGCATATCTTTCCGCCGATAGGCACCTAACATCAGTCCAAGCGCCCCCAGCTCGAATATCGTCCAGCTCGACCAATTAACGATCGGCAGCTGAATCCCCAAAATCGGCAACAATCCGATGCACATTAATAACGTCCACACATATTGTACGGCGAATACGGAGGTTAGACCGATAATGATAGTTCTAGCATATCCGTCTCTCACTTGCATGCCCATTCTCGCTATCCGAATGATTAACAATAAAGCGAGCAGTGCCAAAGCTATACCGAACACCCAGCCTAAGCTGTAGACCAAATACGAGAAGGTCATCTCGCTATTAATGCCAATCAATCGTTCGCTTGGTACACCGAAGCCCTGCCCCCACCAGCCTCCGGCATGGATTGCTTCAATGGAACGGTTCAACATGTATGAATTTCGATCTGTAGGGTGGATGAATGCCATGTGCCGCTCCAGTGTAAATAACAGCTTATCTCCCTTCCATATTGGCAGTGCAGTTAGCAGCAAACCGCCCATCGTACCGGCCCCTGCTAGGATCAACTTCCATTTCCCTCTAATAAGCAAGAGAACCGAAATACTGATCAGATAAATAAATAGAGAACCCATCGCAGGCGCCGCGATAAAGAACCCCGACGGCACGATGATATAGATCAGGGTATCCTTCCAGAACTGACGCAACTGCTGTATTTCATTCCCTACAGGCGCGCGGGCCTTCTCCTGATATAGTAAACCTGCAGCGGCCACGATCAATAGATAAGGTGCCGTTGTATAGACATTCCAAGTAAAGCTTGCAAAGGAGAGATATTTCACTCCGTTTATAGCCATGCCATACCGAAAGGTAATGGCCATTAGGAGCAAGGCTCCAACATAAAGAAGGCCCGAATACTTCAGCAGCCTTCGATAATCAACGAAATACAACACACCCATAGCGGCAATGCCGACTGCTGCGAACGTTATTTTGCGGATAATCTGTATTCTGCCTTCATCCATGGCACTGTACAAGGAGAGCAAGGTGATGCCGCCAATGATCATCATACCGACTAATAGAGCGACAACATCCCATGCCAGCTTCGGCCGATGCGCTGCATTAAGCTGCTTCCCTAACACGTTCGGATCGCCCATCTGTTCCACCGCGGCAGCAATCGCTTCTTCCTCCGTCTTCCCTGCGTCCATTCCCTCGATGATGCGCTCCTCGAGATGATTCAGCATCTCCAACCGAATGTCATCATGCACCGCCGATGCCCGGACGTTATTACAGATGCGATCAAGGAATTCCTGAACGAGAGGATGTGTGTTTACATCATGGGACAGGTTCATACGCTACCCTCCCCGACGATTCTAGACACAGTGGAGCTGAACAGCGACCATTCCTGCTGCTTGAGGCCAAGCTCTCGGCGCCCTTGGTCCGTAATCCGGTAATATTTGCGTTTGCGCCCGCCTTCTTCATCCCAATAGGACTCGACAAGCTGCTCCACTTCAAGCGTATGAAGTATCGGGTACAGCGTCCCTTCCTTGAAGGTGAACAGCCCTTCCGACTTCTGCTCGATCAGCTTCGTCATCTCGTAACCGTACAAGGCTTTGCTGTCCAGAAGCTTCAGAATCAGGATAACCGTACTGCCCTTCATCAGTTCTTTGTTGATTTTCATGTTGTTAGGACCCCTCCTTGCCATCGTTTATCTATGTATCGGATATCTAGGTATCAGTATACATAAAAGATGTAGGATTTACAATTAAATCCAAGCAGATATTTTCGCAGGCCAACTGTAAGAAGACCCGTCTCCTGTCCCAACATCATCAGATAGCGAAATAACCCTAACTCTTAAACCGGCAGAGTTAGGGTTAATACAAGTCATCTGTTGTATGCTTACAAGATGACGCCATCCTTGAAGATTGCGATTTCTTTGTAGCCATTCTTCTCGTTATGAGTCACTTTCTCCCCAGATGCGATGGCAATCGTATGCTCCCACAGCTCGTCAGCCAGCTCATCCATGGATGTTCCTTCCAACAGCTTGCCGGCATTGAAATCGATCCAGTTCCGTTTGCGCTGCGCGAGTTCGGAATTCGTTGCGATCTTAACCGTCGGAACGGGCCCGCCGAACGGCGTTCCTCTTCCCGTCGTGAAGAACACGATATGCGCTCCAGCAGCCGTTAGTGCCGTAACCGAAACCAAGTCGTTGCCTGGCGCCTCGAGCAAATTCAATCCATGCTTCTTTGCCCTTGCCCCGTAAGGGAGCACATCGGTAACGACCGCATGGCCGCCCTTCTGCGTACATCCAAGCGACTTCTCCTCAAGCGTGCTGATGCCGCCCGACTTGTTGCCTGGCGAAGGGTTCTCGTAGATCACCTGATTATGCCGAACGTAATACTGCTTGAAATCGTTGATGAGCGAGACGATTTGACCATACACCTCTTCGTCGGATGCTCGATTCATCAGAATGGTCTCCGCGCCGAACATCTCGGGCACTTCTGTCAGGATGGACGTTCCCCCAGCAGCAATTAACCGATCCGATAGTCTGCCGACTAGCGGATTCGCCGTAATGCCCGAGAAGCCGTCAGAACCGCCGCACTTTAACCCGATCTTCAGCTTCGACACAGGGATCGGCTTGGCAGTGAAGGTCTGCGCGTACGCCACTAGCTCGCCGATTAACGCCAGCCCTTCCTCTTGTTCGTCTTCGGTCTCTTGCGATTTCATAAATTTAATCCGCTGCGGATCATAGTCTCCAATGACCGATTTGAACGATTCAATCTGGTTATTCTCGCAGCCGAGTCCTACCACTAATACGCCGGCGGCATTCGGATGATGGACAAGCGATGCCAGCAGCTTCTGCGTATAAACCAAATCATCTCCAAGCTGCGAGCATCCGAATGGATGTGCGAAATGGTAGATGCCGTCCACCTGCCCTGCATATTGACGGTTGCCTTCGCGTGCAAGCAGCTCGCAAGACTTATTGATGCAGCCTACCGTATTGATGATCCAAATCTCATTGCGAATGCCAACCTCGCCGTTAGGCCGCTCATAGCCCATAAACGTACGTCCCGCATCCACCGAAGATGGAGGGGTAGAAGTGTTTAAATCTTCCAGCGGTTCGTATTGATACTCGACAATGCCGTCCAAGCCCGTTCTCAGATTATGCGTATGCACCCATGAACCTGCCGTAATCTCTTCGCGAGCCTTGCCGATCGAATAGCCGAATTTGAGGACATCGCTGCCAGCGGACACTTTGCTCGTCGCAATCTTATGCCCGCGGGCAACATCCTCTGTTAACGTGAGCAATTCTCCGTTCTCCAGTTGCAGCTCTTGTCCTCTCGATAACGAATCGAGTGCGATAATGACTTGATCGTTAGGCGCCAACCGTACCCACTGCTTCATCAGACTTCTCCTCCTTCCGTCTTCGTCCACCATTGACAGATGGCATCAGCCAAGCCCGGCCAATTCGATAGATCTTGCTCCCACAAGGCTTCCAGGGCGAGCAGCTGCTTCACCGTCGTATTCAAATCTTGATCCTGCTGCTCGGCATTCGCCCATATTGCAGCGATCTGTTGCAGCAGCTCGACATTATCTCGGACCACATACCGCTCACCTTGCAAGTTTCGCCCTTCGTATTGACCATTCGCCTGCGAAATCCGATAGTATCGCAGCAATCCCGCCAAGCCAGTCGCGAGCCCAAATGGAATCGTCATGCCGAGCTCGGCATAATGGTTTAAGGTCGGCAGCAAACGCACTTTGAACTTGGACAAGCTGTTCATTGCAATATCTTCTAGCCGATGGCGGATAAACGGGTTAGCGAAACGCTCGAACACCGTATCTGCATACACGCTCATTTCATCCGGTGAATAAGGGATGGCCGGAATAATCTCTTCACGCACCATCGCTCTTACGCGTTGACCAAGTATCGGGTGCTCGATCAGCTCTCGAACATGTCCGACTCCGTGCAAAATCCCGAGTGGAGCCATCCACGTATGGGAGGCGTTAAGGATGCGCACCTTGCGCTGCTGATAAGGCCGCAGATCATTCGTCCAGTGTACGTTCAGACCCGCTTTCTTAAGCGGCAGCAGATCATCCAGCTCTTCTTCCCCTTCGATCGCCCACAGATGATAAGGCTCCGCTGTCGTCAGCATCCGGTCCGAATACGACCATTGTTCGAACCATTCCGCCGCCTGGTCCTCAGCGGGGTATCCGGTCACAATGCGATCGACAAGCGAGTTCAAGAAGCGGCAGCTCGAAGCTATCCATCTTCTAAAATCGTCCGGGTAGCCCCAATCGAGGCTGTATCTCACAATATTGTCCCGCAGCGCGTCGCCATTCCGCTCTAACAGCTCGCATGGCAGGAAGATGATGCCTTTATCCAGTGCGCCTTGAAACTTGATATACCGTTCGTATAACAAGTAAGCCATTTTGCCTGGATAAGAAGCGATCGGACCGTACGTTAAAGGCTCCTTCTTGTAGGCAATCCCTGCTTCGGTCGTATTCGAGATGACGAATCGCAATGTCTCGCAGCCCGCTAGCGCCGTGAATTCCTGCCAGTTCTCATAAGGATCGAATACTTTGGAGAATACCGATACGATATGTTGACGTTCGACCGGCTGTCCGTCTTCCAACCCTCGAACGACTAACGTATACAGTCCATCCTGCGCAGCTAGCTGATCAATGTTATGTTTGCCGGAAGGTCGCGGCTGGGTAACCGCAACGCTGCCTTGGAACAACCCCCGCTCTCTGCTAACCTGCAGCATCCAGTCGGCGAAACCTCTTAAGAAGTTGCCTTCGCCAATCTGCAATACCGTAATCGGGCTTGCAATGACGTCCTCATACTGCCGCTTCTGCTCTTCTGACAACCGATCTGCACGCAGCTGCTGAAGCTTCGTCTCTTTCGTTTCCACCCTTTCATCCCCCTGTACCAAATGTAAAGTAAGCGCCTTCTTACTATCATTCTCATGCATGGAATAGGAAATGAAAATGTCGGTTTTCTATTATTTTGTATCCTATTCTGATATAATGAACCTATATTCATACCGTTAGGAGTTGGACGTTGTGCAGCCCTTTCGCAAACCTTTTTACTTAGACCCGAACTTCCCATTCGAGCTCGTCTACAAGGGCGTTCGATATTCGGATAAAGAGCTGCCGGACCATCTTCACGACATGTATGAGATCGTCTACGTACACGAGGGCAGCGGGATGTTCTTCATCAACGGCTCCTTGTATGAGAAAGGCAAAGACGATCTGTTCATCATTCCAGGCAACACGCTGCATCGCGCCTATCCGTCCGAGCATGATCCGATTGTCTCGACCGCTATTTTCTTCGCCCCTTCGCTTATCCAGAACGACTCGCTGGACGACGGCTATGATCCGCTTCGATGCTTCAATATAGCGCGAAGAAAGAAGCAGTATAAGATTGAACTCTCCGATCCCCTGCGGCAGACGATCGAAGCTGTCATTCATACGATGGCAGGCGAACTGAAAGCGCAAGAATATGGGTACCGCCATGCGCTGCAGCTGCAGTTGCAGCGGCTCCTGCTGGACTTGAGCCGTCATCCTTTTATAAAGGAATCTTCTGCGGCCGTATCGGGATTTGTCCCCCAGTGGATTCACAACGCCCTTCGTGACATCGATCATGATCCTGTACGCTGCGGCGGGCTCGCCGAGCTATCCGAGAAGGCCAAGATCAGTCCCGGTCACTTCTCCAGAGTGTTTAAGCAAATAACGGGCATGAACGTCATCGAATACGTAAATGCCAAACGGATCATCATTGCCAAAGAGCTGCTCTTAACGACCGATGATAATGTCGAGACGATTGCTCTGGCTTGCGGCTTCCAAGGGATGCGGCACTTCTATGATGCGTTCAAGAAAATTACAGGACTAACCCCGCGGGCTTATCGTATCCAAGGGAAGTAATCAGTTGCAGCTGCACAAAAGGGCATCTTGGAGAAATCCAAGATGCCCTCTCTATTAGCAAGCCTAACGCCTAACGGTTGCCGCAGTCGTTATTCCGCGAGAATCGGCTGTATCATGCGCCTAACGTTTGCCAGCGAGGCTATTCGTGTTAATTGGACCGATTGATAGGCACATTCGAGCTAATAAGCGCCGGCACAACCTTTACAGCGTGGAATGGTGCATTTTGAGCCAAATAAGCCTTTCTGCAACCGTCCCTCGAATATAAGGGATTTTCTCCAGAGTGCGCAACCATTCGCAGGTTTTCAATACTCATTTGCAAGTGGAGGGCCCTCTCGATAACCTACCAAAGCGTTCACGCTAATGGATTCATTGTAACAAAAAGAGCCGGGCATCCTATTCGGATGCCCGGCTCAGAGTGTCGAGAAAGTCCAACGGACTTTTCGACACTTTTATTTTTATATGGTGGCTCTCATCTCGTGAATGAAAAATCGATTAAAAACGATCTGAGAGCAACTTTTTGAATAAAAAATCCGAGTAATTCGCAGCCCTCTAAAAAACAGGGGGTTTCTCTACAGCCTGAGCCGGGCATCCTATTCGGATGCCCGGCTGCCCAAGAAAGTACTAGCTTTAAATAGAATCGATCGTTCAGGGTTGCTAATCTATTAGCCCTGCCGATTGAAGAAGCCGGCCAATGACGACGGCCGCTTCCGCGCGAGTTGCGAGATTCTGAGGCGCAAACTCGCCGGAAGGGTTGCCCTGCATGATGCCCTGTTGCACCGTCAACGCGACAGCATCTGCCGCCCAGCTGTGAATCTTCGAAGCGTCCGTAAAGCTGGATGGCGCTGCCTCTGTAACTTCACTCGATTGCTCGCCTTTCACGATCGCGATCGCCTTGGCAAGCATGACCGCCATCTGCTCGCGCGTTATCGAATCGCCTGGATGGAACTTGCCGTCCGTCATCCCTTGCACAAGTCCGAACTGCGAAGCCGTGCGGACGTCTTGCGCGTACCATGCGTTCGCGGCTATATCCGAGAAGCTCGCGCCGCCGGATTGCTCCCGCAAGCCAAGCGCGCGGACAAGCAGCGCGGCGAATTCCGCTCTTGTAATAGAGCGATTAGGCGCGAAGGAGGAGGCTGAAACGCCTTTGACGATCAATTTGGATGCGAGCGGCTCGATCCAGTCTTTCGCCCAGTGCGCCGATACATCCTCGAAGGTAACAGGGTGAACCGCCACGCCGTAGATGCTGTTGCCCATGCTCATGATCGTCATCGTCGTCTTGCCGCCGGACGACGCGAAGGTTGCCGGCACGTATTGGAATGCGCCTGCCGCTTCATTGTAGACGAGTGCCGTTGCCGTCTTCGGATCAAGCGTGCCGTCTATCACAAGCATACGCGTGACATAAGTGCTGCCGAAGCTGGAAATAGCTGTCGTCTTGCCATTCGCTTGGAGCGTGATGCCGAAGTCGACCAGCGCTCCCTTGAGATCGAGACCTTGCTTCTTCGCCTGCTCTGCCAGCTTCTTCGCTGCCGCTTCATCAAGCGGTTTGACGACGAATGTAATGACTGCGTCCGAAGGAACGGGTTTTCCTTTCAATAGCTCTGCAAGGATAGACAGTGGCAGCTTGTAGGATATGTCGCCGTTCTGAACGATGATCGTACCGTCAGGATGGGCTAATATCGCGGCTTGAAGCCCTTTCACGGTAAACGACGCTTGACCCGCTGCATGCGATGAACCAACGTCGAACGTAATCGTGCCGCCTGTCATCTCCGCTAGTCTTGCATCGTTGTCAGCCGCGCTGCCGCTGGCAACGACACCTTCCGAGCCTCCTTCGCCCGTCGATCCTGTACCGCCGTTGCCTCCTGGACTGATGACGCCTCCGCCATTGCCGCTATTCGTCGAAGGTGCAACAGCGACTGAATAAGCACGAACCGCTCCATTGTAAGTAACCGTAACAATCGCTTCGCCTGCCGCAAGCCCTACAATCGCTTTACCGCTGCCCGCTATTACAGCCGCATTCGAGCCGTTGCTGATGGTTAGCTGCGCCTGCGTCGTTACATCGTTGCCGCTGCTATTGAATACTTGAACCGGCAGTGCGGTGCCAGCCGTCAGGCTGAAGCGTCCCGTCGTACCATCAGCCGCCTTCACCGAGAACGGCTTCACCATCGAAGCGAAGCCTTCATTCACTTCTTGCAGCTGGAAGCTGGACGAGTTGTTCGCCACGTCCGCGATTCGGCTGTTGCGGACGATGACATTGTCGATTGTCAGCTTGCCTCGAACGCTGCTGGCGACGTCGACGCCTTTGGTGCCGACCCCATCGATGACCAAGTTCTCCAACGTAACGTTATCAACGCCGTAAATCCCTTGTACCGTCAGGCCCAAATACGTGCTGTCGAGCGCGACGTTGTTCCGAATCATAACTTTGCCGTTCAAGTCCTTCTCGCTCGCGAATACCCAGATCGCACCGAGATCAGTCAGATACCCCGTATCATAGCTGCCAGTGCGGATGAGCGTATTGCGTTCCACGATCGTCGTGCCGGCGAAAGGAACCGGGTTGAACCGCGTCGATACCGCGATGCCCGCACCGTTCGTAATCGTATCCTTCGCGATGTTGTCTTGAATCTTATTGTCCGTTCCGCCGAAGACGACGATGTTGTCCGCCAGCCATGGCAGCGCAACCGTATTGAAACGCGCGGTGTTGTTGATGCTGGCGCGTCCTTCTGCGGACCACATCGCGATGCCGTCATCGCCCGGATAACGAATGTCGGTCTGCTCCATCATGCTGTTGCTTGTGCCGACGCAGAAGTTGATGCCGTCCGCCATCAGGTTGCGAATACGCAGACCAACCATATAGAGGCCATCTGTGTAGTCGTCGCTGTCCTTCAGCTTCGTGAGCCACAAGCCTGTCTTGGAATGTTCGATCCATACGTTCTGGATGACGGAACCTGGACCGAATGCACCTTCAAAAGCATGCGTATGCGCTTCGTCGTCGCGAATGTTGAGATCACCGTCAATGAGCAAATCGTACACCTCAATATCACTGCCCTTGCCCATGAATCGGGCGCCCGTCAATTGGGTGTACCACATGCCTGCTCCGCGAATCGTGACATGACTTCCGAGCAAGATCTGATCGCCGCGAAGCTCGAATTCGCCTTCCGGAATCCATAGGCCATTGCCGTCCTTCTGCGCCGCTGCAAGTGCCTCTTGGAAAGCCGACGTATCGTCCGCGCCGTCATTCGGCACCGCGCCGTAGTCGGCTAGCGATACGAAGCCGTCCGGCATTGCAAGCGGTGCCGCCACTTGTTCCAGCTCCGCAAGGTCGATGACGTAATAGTCTGCGGCGCTGTCGGCATCCTTCTCCAGTCGGATCGTCGCGCCAGCCGGCACATCCCCGATCAGCGCATGCGCCTCATCGAAGAATCGGTGAGCGCCGCCTTGGTTCGGATCGTTGGACCAAGGATAGCTGCCGTACTCCCAAGCATGGTTGGAGTTCAGACTCAGCTTCTGGCGGAATTCGCCGTTCACGTACAAGCCGAGCGTTGCATCCATTCCCGTACCCGTGCTGCTGTCCGGCATCGAGAACCGAACGACGATCGAATTGATTGCTTGCGTCGTCGTGAATTCCACATACTGTCCGGTTGCGTCCAGGCGGACTGCTTCACGGCCAGATGCCTCCGACGCGACATCCTTGTAAGCGCGGGAAGGTCCGAGCTTCGTCCCATTCGTCACGCCATTCTCGGCTTCATAAGTGATGTAAGGCACCGTTGCGCCTCGGTCATTCGGCGCCGTGCTGTTCTTCACGGTCAGCGAATCGATCAGCGCATTGCCGCTGCTGCTGTCGGCATCGAATTGTACGGTGACATTGTTAATTCCTGCACGCAGCTCAAGATTCAAGACAGCGTACGTCCAGTCCGCCGAAGCTGGCAGCGTGATCGGCTGCGACAACAGACCGTTCACGTAAACGTTCAACTTGGCATTCGCACCGCTTGCCTTGTAGCGAAGCGCTGCCTGATACGCATCTGCTTCTGGTGCGTTGATGGCGAACGCCAGCTTCGCGCCTCCCACCGATAAACCTTCAACATAACTCGTTCCTGTAAAACCTGAAGTCGATTGCGACAGCTGGACGCCTCCGCCTAAGAAAGCATTCTCTGCTTCATAAGCAATGTCTGCGCGAACCAGCTGGAATACCCATCGAGCATCGTCAAGGTCAGCATTCGCCTCCGCCCCCGCATCGCCGCTTGTATGCGTCAGAACTGGATTTCCTTCGATAGCGCTGCGAATCGTCCTATAACCGACCGTCTCATCGATCGTCCATTGCGTGTTTACATCGACAGCGTTACTGAAGGCTGTAACAGCCAGCGAACCGTTATCACCAAGCGACAGCAGATGTCCGCTCGCCGTGTTCTGCAGCAATTGGCGGCCGTTGTAGTCATACGTGCGCCATTGCGTACCCGCACCAGAGCCGTCCTCGCTCAGCGAGATTGCACCGTTCGTTTCGCTCAAGTAACGCGCAGCGGTCGAACCCGCCGCCGGAACGGCAATGTGCACGATATTGCGCGACGGGAGCGCCGGCGTACTCGTCGCATCATTGCGAGCAGCGTCGACGGACGGCGCGTCGTAGTCGTCAGGCGCCGTTTCGAAGTGCCATTGCAGCGAGCCGAAGTTGGACGGATACAATCCGCGCTCGGCGTAGCCGGCACTATTTTGCACATTCATATACTCGTCGTCGTAGCTTCCGTTCAGGCTCCGAATGAGGGCGTTCGCTCCGTCGGCCGTCGGTTCGATCGCCCATAAGGTCGACGAATCCGCGCTGCTAGAAGCAGGTACGGCCTCGATGTAACGGTAATCGGCGCTCATCGCCATCACATGACCCGTTACGCGGTTCACCAGACGCGTGCTGCCGTCTTGCAATTGCGCGAGCTGCCAATGCGAGTAGCCGTTGGACGCGTCCACATTGCCGTAGAGCACAACGCCGCCTTGGTTTTCGTACAGCACCTGCTGATTGAACACGTTGCGGATGCGGACATAACCGGTCGGAACCGGCGGCGATGCCGGCGTAACCGGAACTGCGCTGAACAACGCCGAGTCGGCTATCGTACCGTCACCCGCCTTCACCGTCTTGCTCACTTTCGCGACGCTGTCCGGATCGGCAGCCTTAATATAATGCTGGGCCCAAGCGCTGCGCAGGGCGATGTAGCCCGCTTCCTGCGTCGTATCCATGAACCACTTCGCGCTTCCCCACGTCGGGTAGATCGTTTCGAGAGTCTGCAGCGGCTGCGGCGGGTCGTCGAGTGAAACGTCGGCGCCGACGTTTTCCATCGCTGCATAGTGGCCCGTCGCCGTATTTTTCAACCGGATCGCATTGTCGCCTGCATCCTCGATGAACCAAACGGAAGAATCATCCGAAGCATCGCGGTCGCCGTATTTCACCGCGCCCTGCGTCGGATCGCTCGCTGACACTTCTTCATACAGCGATTGGCCCGCCTTGTTCACGAGACGAATGTTCGTCGGCCGGTCGTCCACGACGTTGATGAACTTCCACTTCGGACTGCCCCAGTTGCGGTTAATGACCGCGTACTCGGCATATTTGGTCAAGTTCTGCAGGTTGATCAGACGGTCTGTCTCCCCGCCGGAGCTCGGATCGTTCACGCTGTGAATGAGCTTGGAGCCCCCGCTCACCGTCTCGATGATCCAGATCGCGCTCCGCCAGTCGTCCTGGACATCGGTCACTTGAATATGGCCGTCCTTCATCGACTGCAGGTTGATGTAGTGCCCCGTCGCACGGTTCTTGATCCGTTTGCGGCCGCTGAACTTCTCGACCACCCATTGGTCGCGTTGATCCAAGCGGGCATTGCCGTATTTCAAATTACCCTGCATATCTTCGTACAGCACGAACGGCTGCCATTCATTCTGAATGCGAATGTACTGCACCGAGCCATCGGTCTTGACCGCCGGATCCTCGAGCAGCCACTGCGCGCCATCCGAATTCGGATCGACTGCGCTCGCACGTGCCGTATCGACGGACGCATCGACGTTCAAATAACCGCCGGCTGCGCTTCCGATCGAGACATAGTCGTCGTATTGCAGCGACGCTGCGATCTGCCATTGTCCACTCGAAGCAGAGGCGGCCGCGCTATCTCCCGTCGCGAGCGGATCGCCAGCTAGTGCGTAATGGCCCGTCTCCGCATTGCGAATCCGCTTCGTGCCGTTATAGTCTTCGACATACCATTGATAGTTGAGGTTGTCGGCGTTAGCCGCGCCCAGCGCGCCATGCTTCACGACGCCGCCTTCCTCATACAGATAATCCGTACCCACAATGCTCGTTGTAAAATTAACGATCCTCACAGGCTTCGTATCGGCAGCAGGAACGATCCGCCAATGCGCATTCGCAAGCTTGGCATTGGACCAGTCGTTCGAACGCGCATAGCTGTCGGTCGGGAACTGCGTATTCAATACGTAAGCGCCGTTGAATGCACTCGCGATCGTCACATAGCCGGCAACCGGCGTATCCGCCAGGTTGACGGAAGGCGTCATGCTCCACTCCAGCTTCAGCGGATCGGAAGAATCGCCCAGCTCGATCGCGCGCCAATAATCACCCCCGTCGAACTGGACGATATATTGTCCCGTCGCACGGTTTTTCAGCAGATAGTTCCCCTTGCTGCCCGGCTCCACATACCATTGCGAGCTAGGATCATTGGCATCCACCTTGCCGAATGCCACGACGTCCGCTGCGCGGTCCTTGTCTGGATTCTTCTTCACGTACAGCGCTTGTCCGGCCCTCTCCTCGTTAATGATCCGAACCGGCTCCACAGCTGCGACCTGCTCCAGCTTCCACTGCGGACTCTCGAACGTCACGTTGATGTCGCTGCTCGCTTCCGCATACCCCAGTTGATCCTCTTCGTGGATAACGAGGTTGACCGAAGAATCGACCGTCGCGCTCTTGATCAGCACGTAGCCGGGGCGGCTTGCCTCCTCGATATACCATTGATCGCTGGCCGTGGTCGCTGCAGTATCGCGGCTCGTCAGCGCGTCTCTTCGCTTCGCAACCTCGGCAATCGTCAGATAATGTCCCGTCTTGCGGTTCTGAATCCGCTTCTTGCCGTTCTCATCGACGATTCGCCACTGCGATGATTGGTCGCTAACTGCCGTAAAACCGTATCGAACGATGCCATCGGATGATTCGTACAAATAGTTGCTCTGCCATTTGTTCTTAATGCGAACGAACTCGGTTTGCCCCGATCCTGAAGGCGAAGCCAATGCAGCAATCGCCGCACCACCATCGCTGCCCGTCGCCGAGTCATCTGTCGTGCTGCTCTCCGCATATGCCGTCAGTGAACCTAACAGCAGCATCACCGCCATCAGACAAGCCAGCCATGTCCTGAATCGTGCCATGAAGAATAGACCTCCCCAATATTTGGATTCGATTGGTTCGAACCTATCATAGTGAGAAATCGCTTTCACAGCGATGTGTATTCTTCTAGGATGTAGTCGTTTTATTACGCAGTTGCGCATTGCAGGAACAAAAGAAAACCAGCCTCAAAGAGGCTGGTCACGGACAAGTCAAACATCATCAGAACAACACTACCTTCAACACATAGAAAGAACAGGCGAGCACGATATTCGTTACGCCGAGGACCGTCGAGAACTTTTGTTCTTTGGTCATCTTGTTCTTCTTGAGCTGCACACGATCTACGCGAAGAATCATGAACCCGGAGAAGAGGAGCAGAGGGATCGCATAGCCGATAAAATTAACCGTATAGCCAACTAGTAGATTCACAACGCTCCCCCTTGCTGCTGATATTACTTGGCCTTCATACCAACTCGTCTAACATTAACGCGAGTCTCCACATCGAACGTTACGTCTTGATATTGCTCCTGCCACTTTTCTTTGGTTTGCACGTTCGTATTCCAATACTGTCTCTTCTTGGCTCGGATGTATTCGCCGAAGCCGAAGATGTCACTCCCCGCTTCCTGCGTCTGTGCGATAAGCGTTTTGCAGGCCTTCGTTGCCCCCTCCGCTTGTTCGGCCTCGATCTGACGAAGAACCTCTTCGCTATTTATATCGAGGTCCTGATCCATCTTCTCTTCCACATTGACTTCCAGCATGATTCGGATATCAAAATGCGGGTGCCCTTGCTTCATGCTTGCTGTCCAACTCACACTACGATTCGTTGTGGTGGTCATAATCATCTTGGAAGATCCATCCAACGTGACATAAACACGATAACCAGCAGGGTTGACCCCTTTGACCGCCAAGAACGCTCCGATTTCAATCGGCTTCGTTTTGCCGACCATATGGGCCCCTTTGAAATAAGCAAGCCCTTTGATCTCGATGTTCTGTTCTTTCTGCAGCTCCACATAAGGAAGATACCCTTCTTGACCCTTCTTGGTCGAATTGCTCCAGAACGTGCCGATATAATCCTTTGGAAACTTGCCCATCTTAATGCCTTGATCCAAAGTCGTGATCAAATACAAGGTTGGAATCCGCTCCAGCTTGGGGGCTGCCTTCATCATTCGCATTGCATTGCCTTTGGCAACCATCATCCACGCCATTCGACGAACTTCGGAGTTCCGCCGAAAGAAATCGTTGATGTTATCCATCCCTTTCCTCGCCACTGCTTCGGATATGATGATTACCCTCAGATGACCAAAAAAGAGACGGGCGGAAGTCTGCTGCTGCAGCCTCATAAACGCGTCATCGAGCGTATGGCCGAATGTGTCCAGCACCCAGACGGTGGCCGACGAATTGGCTGCACCGCCCCCGCCTTCGCCCGGACCAAGCGGGATTCTTCCAGGCAATGCGATCTGGACGGCAACGTGGTAGTATCCCTGTTTCGGAGCAGGAATAGCCCCTCTCATATGGGTTACAGCATCATCTTCATCCCGATTGGACTTCGTCTGATCGATGGAGATCCCTAACACGACTGCACGATCTTCGATCTCCAGGCGATCCCAACAACCCGTTAGCAAAGGGCAAACCAGCAGCGATATAATCGAAAGCTTAATGAACCGGCTCCATAACGTTGTCACTTGGCTGATTCCCTCGTTTCTTGCGGACTAGCGAGACGATCAACAGCAATCCGGGGTATCCGACCGTAATGTATAATCCAATACGCCCAACATCTTCGATTACGGCATAGAGCTGAATAATATTCTGGGGAATCATCGCAAGTATGAATACGATCGGCAATATAAATGTCGATATCGCCTTGTGATCATTCAGTCGGAACAATTCGCTCGTCATTCGAATGGTCAGAAAATAACTGGATAACAGCGTTGTGAATACAGCTGTAACCCACACCGCCAGAAAAGCAGCATCCAACCGTTCCAATACGTTCGCGGGCAGCGTCGTGGCTTTGGCTAATTCCAGCGTCGGCCACAGCAAATTCTTAATCTCTTCCGACCCGAATACACCGACTGCCGCGACCACGATCGCGACATATAAACCACCGACAATAAGTAACCCGACGAAACCGGCGAGCATCGCTTTCTTCGGTTTGCGCATAGCGGGTATGACCAATGTCATAATGAAAGAACCTTGAAATAATGCCCCTACCGTCAAAACGCCTGTCAGCATGTTGCTCGGATCATTGCCGATGATCGGCTGCAAATTGATCAAATCGGCATTCTTCATGGACAGCACGACAATGCCCAATCCCGGAAACAAGATCAGAGGGAAATAGAAATGGTGAAAATAAGCGAAGGTGATAATGTTATTGCGGCATGAGATCGCTGCAAGCAGCAGCATGACAATGACGGTCACTTCTACCGGCGTGCTCTTCAATACGGACGTTACGACGACTTCGCCGAATTCTCGCGCGGCAAGCGAGGTCAGAATGGCAAAGAATACAATCGCAGACATACTGCCGATCCAAGCCAACCATTTGCCGATAATGGTCTCGCTATATTGGATAATCGATTGATCAGGGAATCGCATGCCAAGCGCCGTAATCAAAATTAAACCGATATAGCCCACCATTACCCCGAGCAAAGTCACCAGGGGGGCACCTGAATCCGCAGCGCGTACCGCAATCAGCGGAAGCGCGAGCACGCCTACCCCGATAATCGTACTGACTTGAATCGCAGCGGATTGGATCGTCGTAATCTGACGGATATTATCCATGTCTTAGTGCTCCTCCTTGATCTTCTCCGGACCAATGACTTCAGGCTTCGGTTTCTTAAGTTCATCGATTGTCGTCTGGCTTAACCTTTGCTTATCCTTCGGCAGGAGGAACACCGGCCGCTCCGGCATCCAGGTCAGCGGCGCACGAATAAGCAAATCCTTCATCCCCTGAAAGTTGCCGGGGACTAGCGGACTTAAGTACGGCAAGCCGAACGACTTCAGCGCCAGCATATGATTAGCAATCAAGATGAAACCGATCATGACGCCATAGAGACCGAAGATACCCGAAATAATGATCAAAGGAAAACGCAGCAGCCGCAGCGCGAGCGCCGCGTTATAGGCAGGCGTTGCAAAAGATCCGATCGTTGTAAGCGCGATAATAACGACTGTGATCGGACTAGCGAATCCTGCTGCAACGGCAGCTTGTCCGATGACCAGCACACCTACAATGGAGAGAGCGCCGCCTACCTGCTGCGGAAGACGTATCGTCGCTTCGCGCAGCACTTCCATCGAAATTTCGATAATTAACACTTCAATCACAGCGGGGAAAGGAACCCCGGCTCTTCCCCCAGCAACGGCGACAGCAAATTCAGTCGGAATGAGCTCCGGGTTGAATGATATAATCGCCACATACAAGGATGGGAAAATCAATGAAAATACGAGCGCAATCAGCCGTGCTATGCGGATCGCACTCATAAGGACAAATCGTTCCGTATAATCCTCAACCGTCTGATAGAACTGATTAAACACAGCAGGAACGATCAGCGCCAAAGGCGAGCCATTGACGAGAATGGCCACTCTTCCCTCCAATAAGTTAGCCGCTACTTTATCCGGCCGTTCGGTGTACTGCACTTGAGGAAAAGGCGAATAATGATTATCTTCGATAAGCTGCTCCAAGTAGCCCGAATCCAGCACAGCGTCGATATCGATAACGGACAATCGGCGATATACTTCATTCACCAAGTCGGTATTTGCTACATCTTCCAAATAGCAGACCGCTACCCTCGACTTGCTCCTTCGGCCAATCTCCATCGTCTTGATTCGTAACTCGGGGGTCAACAGCCGGTAACGGATCAAGGCGATATTTTTATCCAACATTTCAATGAAACCTTCACGAGGTCCCCGAATAACCTGCTCGGTCGCAGGCTGCTCAATCGATCGGTTCTCAATGCTGCTCGTATTGACGACAAGAGCCCGATTCAGTCCTTCAATAATGATTACCGAGTTGCCGCGCAAAATTTGTTCGATGATCGCCGTATATTGTTCATCTGTATTAATCTGACTGTGGTACAACGTGTCGTTCAGAATGATGTCTTGCAGCTGATCTAGCGCAACAGCCCCCGACTATGCACGAGGCATCTCTTTCATCAATGGTTTCATGACGTCCTGATTGACCATCGTTTGATTAATCATGCTGGAATAATAAATGAGGACTGCCGGGTATTGGGCGAATACATGGAAGCGTCTAATCAATAAATCATCTTCATTCTGTAGCACCCCTTGAATCACTTGAAGCGTTTCTTCTAGGGAACTGCTTATCGTTCGATCTTTGAGGCTCTCCAATAGAGGGGATGCCGGCTGCGCTGTTTGTTTGGTTCCGTTGTTATTAGCAGTAAACCAGCTGTTGTTTGGCATCCTTATCCCCTCCTGTAACGTAATGTCACATACTAATATGTGGAATTAAATGATAATTATTCTGTGACCGATCGTAAGGCAGCCTTGGTGAATACATCATCAGATCGTTGAGAACAAAAAAAAGTTGATGCAGGTCAAAACCCGCATCAACTCGATAATCTTGTCTACTAGTCGCTTCCATAAACCATTGTTCCTACTGCTGCCGCGCGTAGAATTGATACGTTCCTGAGCCGACTTGGAACTCCACCCACGCAGCCGTCTCGACGATATCGGCGATGCCTTCTGCAGCGGCAAGTTCACGGCCTGACTCGGTCACGCTCGACTGGCTCGCTCCTTGAAGCCGTACCCGTGCGGACGTGTTAGCCGGCACTGTCACTTCATACGCGATACCGCCGTCCTTCTGGCGCGACCACGCCGAACGAATCTCGCCAAATGGAGACTCGAATGTTGCTTCAGCGGAGGTTAGCGAGCCGCCAGGGAGCGGGCGGATGATAATGCGTCGATACCCTGGCTCAGTCTCATCCGCATCTATGCCTGCGACCGTGCCGAACAGCCAATCGCCTACCGCTCCGTAAGCGTAATGGTTATAGGAGTTCATATCGTCGCTCCAGAAACTGCCGTCCGGTTTAATGCCGTCCCAATGCTCCCAGATCGTCGTCGCTCCCTTCGTTACCGGGTACAGCCAAGACGGATATTCGCGCCGTTCAAGGAGCTTGTAAGCAAGCTCTACATGACCGAATCTCGTAAGCACATGACACAAATATGGAGTGCCGACGAAGCCCGTCGTCAGTTGGTTGCCCGATTCCTCGACTAGCTTAGCAAGGCGGTTCGCTGCCTGAACGCGATCTTCTTCCTTCAGCAAGTCGAACATTAATGCAACAGCGTAGGCTGTCTGCGTCGGCGATGCAATCCGTCCGCTTGGCGTTACATACTCATCGCGGAAAGCTTGCTCGATGTTCGCGCGAAGATCCGCATACTTGGCCGCCTCTTCCGTATAGCCCAGCACTGCTGCTGCCTTCGCCAACAGCCC
Source organism: Paenibacillus sp. CCS19 (assembly GCF_033239625.1). Classification (NCBI taxonomy): domain Bacteria; kingdom Bacillati; phylum Bacillota; class Bacilli; order Caryophanales; family Paenibacillaceae; genus Paenibacillus; species Paenibacillus sp. CCS19. Next base: position 120,716 of record NZ_BTCK01000002.1, on the reverse strand, counting down.
CGTTGAATGCGCATAGAAGGCCGTCGCAATGAGATCGCGCGGCGTTGCGCCGACATAGCTGTTCTCCTTCGCATCCAGACCAAGCCAATCGCCGAAGTGAAAACCCGTATTCCACAACAGTTCGTTATCTCCCTGCGCGCGAATGTACTCGACCCAGCCCTTCATGCTCGGGTATTGCTCACGCAGCACGCGCTCGTCACCATAACGTTCATACAATACCCATGGCACGATCGCCGCCGCATCTCCCCAAGCTGCGGAGTTCTCGCCAGCAGACGACGATAGGTCCGGTACAACATGCGGAACGCCTCCGTCTGACCTCTGATCGGCAGCCAGATCCCGCAGCCACTTCGCGAAGAATGGCATGACATTCCTATTATAGGCCGCGGCCCGTACGAAAGCTTGCGCATCGCCTGTCCAGCCCAACCGTTCGTCACGCTGCGGGCAGTCCGTCGGCACGTCAACGAAGTTGCCGATTTGGCCCCAGACGATATTGTCCGCCAGCTTATTAATGAGCGGATCCGAACAGCGGAATCGTCCTGCTTCCTGCAGGTCGCTCGTCAGCACGCAACCGACGAAGCGGCCAGGAATTTGCTCAGGCGAGATGCCTTCCACTTTGACATAACGGAATCCTTGGAACGTAAAGGATGGCTCGAATGTCTCAACGCCGTCACCTGCGCAAATATACGTAATCGTCTGTTCGGCTTTGCGAAGGTTGCCGATATAGAAGTTTCCGTTACGGTCCAGCACTTCTGCATGTTGGAGCTTCACCACCGTCCCAGCCTTAGCTTGAACGTTGAAACGCATCCAGCCCACCATGTTCTGCCCCATATCGAGTAAGGTTTCGCCGCTTGGCGTCGTCAATACCGACACGGGGACGATCGTATTCACGACCCGAACCGGCTCATTCTCCTGTGCGATGAGAAGCTTCTTCGAGTGATCGTAAGGAGTCACAGCTCCCCACTCCTTATCGTCAAAACTTGCAAGCGACCAGCCGGTGCTTTCCTGCCTTGCATCGTACCGCTCGCCATCGTAGATTTCGGAGCTGCGAATGGCTCCTTCGCCGCCCTTCCAGCTGTTATCCGAGCTAACGACTTGTTCCGATCCGTCCTCGTAACGTACATGCAGAACAACCAACGCGGCCCTTGTGTCGCCATAATACTGCTTTTTGTCCCAGCCCATCACACCGCGATACCAGCCATTCCCGAGCATGACGCCAAGCGCGTTCTCGCCTGCCGACAACAGCTGCGTCACGTCAAAAGTCTGGTACTGCAGCCGTTTGGTATAGCTGGTCCAGCCGGGATTAAGCCGGGTATCGTCAGCCTTCTCTCCGTTCACGAACAGCTGGTACATTCCGAGCGCCGTTGCATAGACGCGGGCGGAAGCAATCGGCCGATCGAGAAGGAAGCGCTTGCGCAAATAAGCGATCGGTTCGTCCCCTGCTTCGTCGCGCGGCCGAGGGTACGAAATCCACTCAGCTGCTGCCCATGCCTCGTTCGACAATAGTCCTGTTTCGAAATAAGCTGGCGCGCTCCATGCCGATTCCGTCCCGCTCGTTCCCCATGCCTTCACCCGATAGTAATATCTTGTCCGCGGCTGCAGCGGTGTTCCTTCATAGCCGATGTTCGTCGATTGGCCGCTCTTTTGTCTTCCCGTGTCCCAATCAAGCTCCCCGCTGAAGTCCGAATGCTGCCCTACTTGAATCTGATAGCCCTGTTGCAGGAAAGCTCGTCCCGTCGAGCGAAGCTTCCAGCTTAATACAGGCGATCCGTCGCCGATTCCGATTGGATTCATCCTATGATTACATGTCAGTCCATATACTTCGATCTCCGACATTCGTCCATTCTCCTATCACGTATAGAATAGCTGCTTCTGACAGCAGTGTACCGGATCCAGGATGTTAGTTATATTGCTGATTCGGACGAAAATACGTGGTAAAATGGACATCTCACCATCTCCTCAAGGAGGCATCGAAATGGCGCGTCACACCATAAGAGGGGCTGACTTGTTTCGAAGCGGTCTCAACGTGTTCGTCAACCGAATCGAAGAGAACTTCGTCGATTCCGATCTCCATGAACATGACTTCATCGAGTTGAATTACGTAGCCGAAGGGCTCGGCTTTCAATATCTTGGGGACAAAGCGCTACCCGCTTCGCGAGGCGATTTCTTCGCGCTGCCGATTGGTTCCTCTCATGTGTTCCGTCCCTATTCCACCGACAAGAAGAATAGACTAGTCGTCTATAATGTCGTGTTCACACCTGCTGTATTGGAACAAATCTCAGCCGCAGCACCGGAGCTTGCGCTGGGCCGCATATGGCAATCGCTCGCCGAACAATCGATCGAGGGCGGAATCGTGCGAGATACGCGTTCTGCGCTGGCGCCATTGTTCGAACGCATCTACGCGGAGCATGCCGCTGATCGGCCAGGTGCATCGGCCATGCTGACCGCCTTATTGACCCAAATTCTAATCGAATGGACGCGGCTGCGGTCGACGGCGAAAGAGCCGAATGCATCCACCCTCGCAAGCATGGATGAAGCGATCGCCTATGTACGCGAGCGAGCATTGGACCGACTGACGCAAGAGGATGCAGCATCCCGATTCGGGCTAAGCGAACGACACTTCCAGCGCCTGTTCCAGCGTCACACGGGACAGACGTTCCTCGACTTCGTCCAGCATCAGCGGATCATGACGGCATGCGAGCTTCTGCGCAGCACGCAGCACAAGCTCGAAGCGATTGCCGGTCTCGTCGGCTATCGCGACATCCAATCGTTCAACCGCGTGTTCAAACGGATTGAAGGCACCACGCCTGGGCAATATCGCAGAACTTTTTTTAAACAATAGAGATCATATGCCTAACCGCTTCGAATAGTAGAAGGTTGCCATCGCGGCAACTCTCTTCTATTAAATAATGATGCATCGGGAATGACCGTACCCTATTCGGCAGATGACGCCAGCCATTGAAATGGGTGGGACTTCGTCATTATGCTGGCGCGATGCGCTAATGGACTGAGGCGACGCTATATCTCCCATACTGCGAACTCCACCGCGCTAACGGACCACGATGACCTTATTAGTCCTCACAAGTGCCGATATTGCTGCAAAGTAATAGAATAGCGCCTCTGTGGTTCATTAGCATAACGAGTCATGTAATAGTAATGAAAATAGCACCTCTGAGGTCCTTTAGCCGCCGTCTAACGGTTGGCCCAACTGTTCACTATCCTCATTCCACCACAATCACAAGCTCCGCCGATGGCATGCCCTCCGCATACGCCGTCAGCACAACGCGCCTGCGTTCGCCCGTCAAGGCTCCACAACTTCACCTTAGGGATTTCAATACGGATCGTTCCATTGTCGAATTCGCCGGTTACTTCGTGACTTTCATTCGAAAGCCTTAACCAGAATAATTGCCCCGGCTAGATTTAGCTGCAACAAGCTCCAGTTGATCGGCGTCTAATGACATAAGCTCTATCGAATAGGGGATTGATTAGATGAAGATGGCAGTTACGATAATCGTTTCTTTACTCGTACTTATTACTGGATGCAGCAAGGACAAAGGTGAGCCGCATTATTCCGCGGCTGGTGAAGTTCAATCCGTTGACAAAACAGGCATAACCATCGAAGGTGTAAGAACTGATTATCTCCTCACACTTAGCAATCTGCAGCAAGAGAATAATTCGTCTGAAATGGATAGAGGGAATTTCTCCATTACTTCCAACACTGTCATCTACAACACGACAAAAGATGAAAAGTCGAAGGCTGACATCTCAGCGATCACAGCAGGTAAGCACGTGGATGTAGTCTGGCGATTTGCAAATGATCACCTTACTGAAGCGCTCGAAATCGTTGTGAAATAACAAGAGGCCACAAGTTATTAATAAGAAGTACGAAAGCCGGCACATCCTCTAGGATGACCGGCTTTCTCCATAAAATCTGCCTTATACCCGCGATGACCAATTCCCTTGAGCTGATCGTGCACAACGTCCGTCCAGATGACTTCACGTTGTTAATTTCCTCAACCGCACCTGTTGTACGAACCGAGATCAGCTCTGTTGACATTTCCCGGGAAATTGCGACGATTTGTGCGAGATTATCCCGATATTGTTGAATCGGAACTTGCTTGCTTTCCGTAGCTGGATCGCTCTTAATATCATGCAATCCGCAGTTAAGCAGCAATAGATCATATCGCACACCTTTACACGGCTCCCCCAACAGAAACGTCAGCACCATGCTGCTGTCACCGCCGTTAGCGCCGTTCGGTTGTCCAAGTTAATCAGCGCGATATGCTTTCCCCTAATACGTACAGACTTCTCATCATGTGCCTCCCGTAAATCCATAACTTAAAAACAATTGCGACGATATCTTACCACCAAGCCCCAGCCTAAACAACTGACATTATTCCATATACTCTTGACCATTATCATATAGCTGGCTGTTCCGAATTGATCTAGAATGAGGTCAACCTATCGGAAAAGAGGCAACGACCTTATGACTGATATACGGCCATTTCTCGCTAAAATACGTCGATCTATCGCAGCCCATCAAGCGGGCGAACCCGGCGGATACCGCCGCAAGCTGTCCGATTCGTCAACCACGGCAGATTTGTACGGAACGGCAAATGCGGTCATTTTGCTATATACACTGAATGAACTTCCGGCTCAACATACGGACGAGCACCGCGCTTTCGTTGCAGCGCTTCAGCAGTTCCAGGACCCTCATACGGGTCTGTTCAACGGAATCGGACATCATCCGCTCCACGGAACGGCTTTCGCGATATCGGCGCTGGAGCTGCTGGACAGCAAACCGCTATATCCTTTGATTGACCTACAAGATCTCAAGGATCCAACGACACTTTACGAGTTTCTAGACAACCTCAACTGGATCCGCGAGCCTTGGGCGGAATCGCACAAAGGCGCGGGCTTGTACGCCGCCATGGTATTAGCAGGTGAAGTGGACGATGCATGGGAGGAAGCCTATTTCAACTGGCTTCACGAGGAGACGGATCCTTCAACAGGTCTGTGGCGGAAGGCAGCCATGCAGCAAGCAGCAAGCGCGCCGTTATTCCATCACTTGGCCAGCTCGTTCCACTACCTATTCAATCTTACTTACCGCAACCGCAAGATGCGCTATTCGAAGGCATGGATCGATACCTGCTTACAGCTGCATAACGCGAACGAAATTCCATTGAAAGTCGATGCCTTGTCGTTCGTTGAACTGGATGTGCTGTACACTTTGATTCACGCAGCATCACTGACCGACCATCGTGCAGCCGAGCTGCAAGCAATGATTCATGCCATATGCGACCATCTTCTGAGAAGCGTCGAGTCACTGTCCGGCGGATCGGACGGCGATGTATTCGAGGATATTCATGAGCTTAGCGGCACGACATGCGCTTTAGCGCTTGTGCAATCGGTCATGCCCGAGCGGATCGATTCCGATCGCGTATTGCAGAAGGTGCTCGATCGGCGGCCTTTTATCTAACCTCATCTATCATCTAACCAATAAAGGAGAATGGAACAATGGAATACAACTACTTAGGCAGATCCGGACTTCGCGTGAGCAAGCTGTGCTTGGGAACGATGAACTTCGGCGTCGATACCGACCAAGCAGAAGCGTTTCGCATTATGGACGCTGCCTTGGATGCGGGCATTCAATTTTTCGATACGGCAGATATTTACGGCTGGGGAGAGAACTCCGGCGCAACCGAAACGATCATCGGCAACTGGTTAGCGCAAGGCAACAATCGCAGAGAGCGCGTCGTGCTGGCAACGAAAGTTTATGAGAAATTGCACAAGCCGCTTTATGGCCCTAACGATGAGAAAGGTCTCTCCACGTACAAAATCCGCCGTCATCTTGAGGATTCGCTTCGCCGTCTGCAGACGGATCATGTGGAGCTGTATCAAATGCACCATATTGACCGCCGCACGACTTGGGAAGAAATCTGGGGCGCTTTCGAAGGACTCGTCAATCAGGGCAAAATCGATTATATCGGCTCCAGTAACTTCGCCGGCTGGCATATGATGAAAGCGCAGGCCGCGGCTCAGAACCGCCGCTTCCTCGGTCTCGTCAGCGAGCAGCATAAGTACAACCTGCTGAACCGCTTGCCGGAGCTTGAAGTGCTGCCAGCCGCGCAAGATCTAGGCATCGGCGTTATCGCATGGAGTCCGCTCGCCGGCGGATTGCTGGGCGGCAATGCCTTGTCGGCAGACAAGCAGTCGCGCAGAAGCAGAGAGAGCGCGGAGCATCTGGCCCGCCATCGCGATCAGCTGGAAGCGTTCGACCGCTTGTGCAGCGAGCTTGGCGAGAAGCCGGCCAATGTTGCGCTTGCTTGGCTGCTTGCCCATCCTGCGGTGACGGCGCCGATCATCGGACCGCGCACGGTAGAGCAGCTGCAGGACATGCTCCGCGTTGTCGAGATCAAGCTGGATCAAGCGACGCTGAGCGAGCTCGATCGCATTTTCCCAGGACCGGGCGGCGAAACGCCGGAAGCTTATGCTTGGTAAGTTGTAAGCGTCCAAAGCTGAATCGGACTGGCGTTTCCCCAATGAAAACATTCCTCATAATAAATAAGGCAGGCTGCCAGTATTGAACTGCACCTCCGATTGCTAGTTGTGTCTAACAATCGGGGTGCAGTTCGGATTGGTTAGCCTGCCTTATTTATTTTATAAACACACATTGCCATATACGACAAAACTACTCAATCAACCCCCGGTCCACTCCGCAATCAAAGCCTCCGCATCTGCGAGTAGAACGCTTTTCACATGACTGTCTACAGCCTGCACCGAATCATTATTCAAGTGCTTCACGAAGTCCTGCATATGCTTCGCAGCCTGATCCGGCCGATTCATCTCCAGCTTATGCTGCACCTGATCCAGCGCATTGTGCAGCTGCTGGCTCATCGCATTGTTAAAGCTGGCCGCATAACGCGTGAGCAGCTGATTCATCGAATCAATGCTTGTCGTCACTTTCAACTGAACGGTCTGCTGAAGCGTGTTCCCTGCAGCGTCTTCCACGATAACAACCGCAGCGTAACTCCCCGGTTTGCCAGCCAGATCAATCACGGCCTCCATGCCCTGACTCAGATCGATAGGATACGCCGTGCCACCGATCACGATCTGCGCTGCAGCTACACCGGACAGATCGTCCGCAACTCGGAACGTAATTAGCGCACTATCCTCGAGCGTACCTCCATCTTCGAGCTTCTGTCCATTCACGGACAGTTCGAAGCTCGGCTGTGTCTGATCCAGCAGAACGGTAACTGCACCGGACAAGGCCGATTCGCCTGTGAGGCTGGTGCTGCTGACTTTGTAGTAATACTTCACCGCAGGATCAATGCCGTTATCCGTATAGGACACAGCAGCTCCTGCGTACACCGGGGCATAATCGCCCTCTGCGCTCGTCGATCGATACAACGTATAGGACGCCGCACCGATTGTTTTGTCCCAAGCAAGGGAAGCCGAATCCGTCGTTGTCGAGACGACTTGCAGCCCATTGAGCGGATCGGCAGCCGTGACCAGATCGTTATCCACGATCATGATCCAGTTGATCAGCGGATCCTGCGCCGCCGTATTACGCACCGTCACATCAATCATCCCGTCGGTCACGTCAACCGTATTCGCATACACTTTGTTCGAGATGTACGTAATTGCAGTCCTCTTCGCACCATTAATGTACAAGTCCGCCTTGCGGGATGAATTGTTCCAAATATCGTTAAAACCGGTGTACACCGTGTAGGAACCGTTGTCTACGGTGAACTTGTAAGTCAGATCCGTTCCTGCAGGCGAACCCGTGACATTGCCGCCGTTCAGATAACGGAGCGTGCTGAAAATATCGCCGTTCGCAGCGCCAGCCGGGTTCGATTGCGTCCCCACATAACCCCAAGGGGCGGCATCGCTTAGATTTAAAGGCTGCTCCACAACGGATTTGTTGATCAGAGTATGCTGCATGTACGAGGCCATCAGATTATAGTCGTTTGTTGCCAGTCCCCCGCTGTTCACCCAGTAGACGGTATTGCGCGGAATCGCACTGATCGTGAACCGCAGCACTTTGTTGTTGAACGCAGGCAGCTTGGCGTCCAGCTTATAGGTGCCTGGCATCGCGAACGTGCTTGCCGTTACCGGCTGCGAATTGACCGACCAAGTGACAGGCGTTACGACGGCATCCGCCGAGCCGATAGGCGTCACTTGAATATCGCTTGGCAGCGTAAGCGACGAGCCCGTTGCAATGACCTCCGGCAGCTGCAAGCTCGTACGCACGCCGGCCATCAAGTCGAGCAGTCCCTTATTCCAGCTGCTGTACCACTTGATCGTCATCTCCGAGCCTTGACCGAACTCAATCGGCAGCCAGACATACTTCGCCGCGCCGCCTGCGAACGATCCGCCGTTCCAATCATCGCCCACATAGATGAACTTGCCCTTCGCCGCGTCGACCGGAATAACCGAAGACGTCTGAGAGTTGAACGCCTTCGCTGGATCAGGATCCGAAGCCGATGTCCGCACGAACGGATCAGATAGAGTAGACCAAGGCCCGAATATGCTGTCCGCCACGCTGTACATGTTCACATTCGGTGCCCATCCCGTCGCTCCCGACGTCAGCAGATAGTATTTTCCGTTATATTTGAACATAGCTGGAGCCTCACGAACGCCGCCAGGGAAGACGCGTACATAGTCCGTACCATATACCGCTTTATACGTCGTGTCCCGAACCGGATTGCCGTTCGCATCCACATTGCCGTCTTTATGCCAGCCTGCGACGTCGGAGTAATCATCCAGCAGCTTGGAGATGTAGATCGTCCGATTCTCTTCGCTGGAATAGATCAGGTAGCCGGTTCCGTCATCATCCTTGAACAGGTTCATATCCCGCGCCATGCCTTTATCCGATGGAAAATAGTCCGTCTGATCCGCAGGGGCCATGTCCATCCGGTAGCTGCGCTGATAGACGAAAGGACCTGTAGGTGAATCGCTGATTGCGTAGCCTGCCTGCGCTTTGCCATAGTTCTGCGCGTTGTTATCGGCATTCTTATCGCCGTCCATGTGGGCCCACATGACGTATTTATGCGTCTTCTCATTGTAGATCACTTTCGGACGCTCGAGAATCCGCCCTACTCGAATGTCCGCCCAGACGTTGTACGTATCCGTTCTGCCGGCATACAGCTGAGAGATAAGCGGATCGTTCGTGAAGTCATCCATCGACTTGACCAACGTCAGCGCCATGCCTTCGTCCTTCCAATTGTACAGGTCGGTGGACGAATAGACGCGGACCCCTTGGCCTGGCCATACCCCGTTATGGTACTCGCCGTACCAATAATATTTGCCCGATTGCTCATCGTACATGAAGCCAGGTCCGTGCGCATCGATCACGTTGCCGTCCGTATCCCGCATCACTTGCCCAGGCAAGAAGGCCGTGCTTGGTTCCATATGGAATAGCCCTGCACGAGCGGCAGCAAGCTTGTTCAGTTGGTCCCTGATTCCGCCTGTTCCGATCTGGGCAGCGTCCGAATCCATGGCAACTCCTCCGTTCAACACGCTTTCTGCAAAAGCTTGCGCCGATGCCAATGCGGCATTCGCCGACGCGATCGTACTTGATGTGTAGTAATGCGTGCCGTCCGCATTCACTCGCGCGATCTCATTCTGCAAATCTGCCATACGCGATTGCAGATAAGACAATGGAATAGCCGTCTGAACCGTTATTAAGCCAACCATCGGGTCATGCCATTGATCATATGGACCGGCAGAAGGAGCTTTCACCGCTACATTCAATTCACCGTCGGCGACATGCACTTTGTAGGATCGTTCGACACGAGAGGCCTCTGGCATAGTCAGATCCCCAGAGACGTTACTGCCTTCCAGCAAGATGCTGAAGTTCCGCCCGCTCCAAGGGTTCTTGACGCCAACCGTTACATAATAATCGCCCGCCTCAGGCAGCCCGAAGCTGTATTGGACCGCCGTGTTCACGTTGTGCGTACTGCCCGAATAATAGCGTACAGACGAATACTTATCGCCGGAAGTGCTTGTACCCGTGTTCGCACCATATCCCCACTTATTGCCCGTAACAGGATCTGCGCCATACGTTTGATCGGTTACGCTTTGGAGCAAGCCTAGGGCGTCACCTGCATCAGGCTGGCTTGGACTTCCGTCACCGGCATCGGCGTAATACAGATTGTACTGGTGTGCGGCAAGCTGTTCAGCCGAGTAGCCGGCAGCGGTTGGAGCAGCCTCGGCGGCCGCTGCCCCTGCCAACGCGGGTGCCAAGCTGAGCGACGATAATAGAGGCAGCAGCAGTAGTCTGGTCATTGCTTTCATGATTTCATCCCCTCTTCTCCAAGTGTGATTGCATCCCGTGCAAGACTGAGTATAGAGGGAGAGGAGAGCGGAAGGGAGTGAAGGATTCCGTAATGTTTGCCCATATTGCAAGGATGGCATGTGAACTTTTCCGACCTATATGAACAAAGGCGGTATTCCTGCCGGTTCGAAGCTGAAAAAAAGGCGATCCTCGCCCGATTACAGGGAGGATCGCCTTCGGATTTGAATGAAACTTACGCTCCGATCGATACTTCGTCTCCGTCGCTAGTTAGCCTCGACAACTTGCCACTGCTGATTGGCCCCGCCATTATCGGTCCACTCAATCGCATTGGCGCCATCATCCAGCGAGCCCGATGAGATATCAATCAGCTTCCCTGAAGCCCGGTTCTTCAGCTTGTAGAACCCGCCGCCCGCATCGACCAGCTGCCAATGCTGATTGGTCCAGCCGCCGTCGGTCCATTGCTCGATAATGGTGCCGTCCGCTGTATCGCCGTTCGTCAGACCTAGAATGAGGCCGCTGTTGCGATTTTGGATTTTGTAATAACCGCTGCCGGCGTCAATGAACTTCCACTGCTGACTTGTCGCATTCGTGTCGCTCTTCTGCTCGGCATCTGCCCCTGCAGCCGTCGAGCCGCTCCGAATATTCAACAGCTTGCCGCTCTTCCGGCTTACGATCTCATAGTACGCATTCGTATTAATGGAGAACGGCACGCCCGTTATCGTGCCTGTCGCCGCATCGATCGTCAGCTTCGGATACCAGGTCATCGACATTGTCGTCGACGTTGGGAAGCTCAGCGGCAGCCACACGTATCTGGAATCGTTGACCGGACCGCTCCAAGCACCTGCCCAGCGATCTCCCATATACAAATACGAAGTCGTGGAGGAGCTCTCTACCGGAATGACATAAGTCGATTGCGAGCCGTACGTTGTGCCGTCCGAGAAGTTCGTCAGCGCGCTCCAAGCGCCCGTAATGCTGGACGCTGTCGCGTATTTCGCTTGGTTCGGCGCCCATCCGGTTGCGCCCGATGTGATGAGGAAGTAGGTCGAGCCGCGCTTGAACATCGCAGGCGCCTCGCGGTACGAGCCAACCCACAATGTCTGAACTAGCGATTCGACGCCGAGGAAGTCTGGCGTCAGCTTATAAATGTTCAAGTCCGCATTGACGCGCGTTGCCGAGATCAGATATGCCGTACCGTTATCGTTAAAGACCGTCATATCGCGAGAATCATATCCGAGCGGACGGAAGCTGCCTTGATACGTATAAGGACCTTCGATATTCGAGGCCGTAGCGACCGCGACGCGGGCCTCACCGTAATCGACGCCGTTCTCTTTGTGCGCCCATAACACATACTTCTGCGTTGCCGCATTATAGAGGATTTTCGGCCGCTCGATATTGGCAGTAGCAAGCTCGGCTGCTGACGTTTTGGACAAAATGTTAGCGCGGAACTCCCAGTTCACAAGATCTGTCGAGCGATACAACGATACATAATTCGTCCCGTCACGGTTCTCTCCGACCCAATAGTAGTAGCTGCCAACCTTAATCATGCCGCCGCCATGCGCCTGAATAATGCCGCCTGACATATTCTTGAATGGAATGCCGTTCAGGAGACTCAGCGGAGCCGCATCTGCTTTCCCGCCCAGCGGCAGCAGCCCGAGCGTAATCGTAAGACACATGGTGAGTGCCAGCGACAACAATCTTCTTCCAGCCATCATCGTATTTCCTCCTCACGTATAATGAGATCGCCTTTCCAATCGATACGTTTGCTCGTACAACCCTCCTCTCGCTTCTATTCGAGGCGCATACAAAGGCGGAGTCAACGGTTGGCCATGAATCCGAATGCTTGCGGCAATCTATGCAGCTCCTCGTTCGTATGGATACCGCTTCCAGCTACATCTTTACCCATGCGGATACGCCTGACAAGTGAACGATTGCGACAACTGTGAAGGAATTCGTTGTTGCACGAATGAACAATTCGTTACTAGGCATAGGATTAGAAAAAGCAGCTGATCCATGCGATCAGCTGCTTCATTCGCCACCATAGGTGGGGTAATATTCATGCGTGCTGCCGGTTGAATCCTGATCAGTCTCACCGTCGGTGAAACGGGTTAGGTCCGATCCCTTTGCCCGACGGCATCGCTCCCGGCACTCCCTCCGTCTCCAGCAGCGGACGAACGATGAGCTTGACCGGCCAAGTCTCGCTGTCGAACAGCAATTGCTTCATTCTCTCCTTATCTTCGGCTGGAAGCTCCACGCGCTCTAGTGCAGCACCCAAACTCGCCTCCGTTATCCCCCATAACTGATCGTCGGAGACTCCATAAACGGATGCCACTGCCTCCATGATAGAAGCAAGATTCACTTGCGTCCCAAGCGTCTGAATATAGAACATCAGCTTTTCTGGCGTTTCGTTGTACAAGCTGTTCGAATAACCGGGACGAATCCGATAGCCAGGGTCCGCAATGCCGTGAAGGTCGAGATACGGCTGATGCAGCCGAACGGAATCGTGATCCCTGAACAGCAGGCCGACAGGCTCATCATGCTTCAGCACGAGACAGCTGTTCTGCCCGTGAAGCTCCGGGACAATACCAACCTTAAATAAGCGAAGCGCCACATCATAGAACAAGCTGGCCGTCTTCTCGTAGAACAAGAGCGCTTCTTCCGCGGTGATGGTCCGTTCGAACAACTCCGACAACAGATGCGTCCCATCCCAGACAACGCCTAGAGCAGCCATCGGGATGATGCGATATTCATCGTTCAGCAGCTCCTGCGGATACAAACGCAGTTGTGCGGCCAGATGGCGGGGATGCTCGTCAAACAATCCCATAGTGGGCGGCATGTATCCCCACCACAGATTTTCCTCGCACAGAAACACTTTGCCGGCAAGCGTCGCATCGCAAGCAACCGCTTGGCGGAACATCCGCTCGCCGACCAGCCCGTTCATCAGCTTGACCACAGGCAAATAACGAGCAGCGCCAAGCGATAAGACGCTGACCGGCAGCTTCAACGATAGGGCCGGATCTTGCAGCGAAGCCATGGAACGCATCGAAGAGGTGGCCGCATATTCGCCAGCATGCGTATCCAGTACGACAATGGTACGGTATGCAAGCTCTTGTCCGAAGGATGGAAGGATTCGATGTTCCAGCTGCCATGGATGAACAGGAATGACCGTATAACGGTCCTTCGCGAGCCCTCTTCGTTCCATCTCTTCATCAATAAGCTTCCGGTCCTGTTCAGTAAGTGCGTCCAGCGCCGCTCGACGATCCGCTGGACTGCCGCTAACGACCGAATCCGTATCGATAGCGACCCAGCGAAGCAGCACGGACTGACAGAATTCGGCCATATACCGCTCGTAATCACTCGGCGAGAAGCCGATCTTCGCCTTGGACGTCGGATGAAACGGCCTGTCACGAAGCGAAGCGATCCGTTCAGCGCGAACATACCATTCATGTGCCGATTTCGGCGCCTCATCTGATCCTGCTCCTGTTAGGGATCGGGTCAGACTTGCCTCCGTCTGCCAAGCTGCAGTCTCAAGCGCGCGAATGAAATCCTCCAGCCCCGGATAGCTGCCTCCGACAAGCATTGCGTGGGTTAGTTCGGCTGCCGTATGGATCTCCAACCATCCGTCCTCGGAGCGGACATAAACCGGCGATCCCTTCTCCCATTCGAAGCCTTGTCTGCGGCTCGGCCGCACAAGGAACATGACGTCCCCCGTATAGAGATACGATTCTGTCCAGCCGGGGAACAACTCCGCAAGTTCAGGAATGGAACCTAACGGAATGACGGTGTCGCGATTAAACTCGAAGAACTGTTCAGCGATATAAGCATTGATAAGATCATGAAGCACCAGCTCTCCAGCGGCATTAGCCGTGGCTGGATGCGTTAAGACTTTATTCATTAGGAGTCCCCCTCTTGTCCCTCAGTTGCTAAGACTAAGACCGCCGCACTAACTTCGTCTCCCCCGCCGATATAATGAAATTCCGGATGAGGATGGCTTAGAAAATCATGATGCGAGATCGTCCAGCTGTACGCGCCCGACTTCTCGAATACGACAATATCGCCTGCTCGCAATCGCTCGACCTTCGCATCCGAATGCAGCCGGTCCTTCGGCGTACATAGCTCGCCGACAAGCGTCACCGATTCTTTGCGTACGCCAGGGCGAGTGAACGAATACGGCCAATCCTCGACCGGGATGACATAGAACGGATGGTCATGTCCCCATGAGGCAGGCAGCCGCTGATGATGCGTACCGCCGCGCAGCACGGCAAAGTGCCGTCCATGTGATGTTTTCACATCCACGACCTCGGCCGCATAATAGCCATAGTCCGCGACGATGAGCCGCCCCGGCTCGAAGAACAGCTTCGTCTCATCCAGCTCCCTTACGGTCTTGCTCTGCTTCAATAATTCCGTAAATTGCAGCCAATCGAAATTAGGCGATCCATCGTAAGCAACGCCGAAGCCGCCACCTGCGTTGATAACCCTGATGTTCAGTCCGTATACCGCCTGCCACAATTTGACCTTGGCTATGTACAGCTCAATCATTGCGGCATGATGCTGTGCGTTCGGATTATTGGATAGCGAGTGCAAATGAAACCCATCCAGCTGAACGAATGCATTGTCCGGCGCTTGCACCAGACGGATCGCTTCCTCGAGATGCGTCTCATCCATGCCGAACGGCGTGGGCTTGCCCCCCATCGCAATATTCGTGCTGGGCAGCGCTTCCGAACGCAGATTGACGCGAAGCAGAATACGCATCGTCCGCTTCTGCTCGTTGGCATATTGCAGTAGCTTACGCAGCTCCAGCAAGCTCTCGACATGAAGATAGGAGACGCCTAGACGTATCGCCTCGAGCAGCTCCTCGTCTTTCTTGCCAGGACCGCCGAACAGCACCGGCACGTCTGCCGATACGCCTCGCACCGTCCTGAGCTCACCGGCCGAAGCCACCTCAAAGCCCGCCACATGCGGCAGCAGAGCCTGAATGATACGCGGATCAGGATTCGCTTTCACTGCATAGAAGAGACAGGCGCATGCTGGCAGCGCATCAGCCATACTAGCGGCATGCCTGCGCAAACCCCCTAAGTCGTAAACGTAAGCGCACACTGGACGGCCGTTAGCTCCACGCCGTCCGCGAAGCCAGGTCGACAGTTCTTCCTTCATCGTTCCTCCTTCGTTATAGCCGGTTATCGTTTCCCTATTGTTCATAGCTCCTCCTTGGTCATTGCGGCATAATCATCCCGCTTCTGCCGGTATGCGCGGAACGCCGTGTTGCGGTCGTCTCCAAGCACGAATATGCGCGCCCCCTGCGCTGCCGACTCACGATGCTCCTGCGGATGCCGCGATACGACCGCAAACGGTACGTTCACACGCTGCGCTGTCTCCCGAAGCTTGACGAGCTGTCGTTGTACTTCCGGATGGTCGGTATCCCAAGGAACACCGATGGACTGCGACAGATCCGCCGCACCTTCCAATACAAAGCTGACATGCGGGGAAGATACAATCGCTTCGCAGTTGTCGATCCCTGCAGCACTCTCGATCATCGGCACGATTATTACTTCTTCATTCGCCTTTGCGATATAGTCCTGCAGCGAGTATTTGGCGAACGCGCCAGGCCGGCCGCTGTTCAAGCTGCGCTGCCCGATCGGCGCGTAATACGTATAACGTACAGCCTCTTCCAGCTGCGCTCGGCTTTCCGCATGCGGGATGACGATGCCTTGTGCGCCGCAGTCCAGCACTTGCAAAATTTCTGCACGGTTAACGCCAGATACGCGCACGAGCGGAGTAACCTCCATCAGCTCTGCCGCTCGGATCAGATTCTCAACCGTTTCCATCGATGTCGAAGCATGCTCCCTATCGATAATGACGAAGTCATATTCGGCATACCCGATCATCTCTACGATGATCGGGTGAGGAATGGACACGAACAAGCCGTAAACCGGCAGTCCCGCGCTTATTTTCTCCTTCAGCCGATTGGTCCTCATTGCTTCTCGCCTCTTGCAGCCCGCAGCGGATTGTCCGCTGCGCGGAAGAACAATTCGCCGTCGCCATAAATCCGCCGCTTCGTCATCTCCTCGATCAGCGCATCTTCGCCGAACAAGTCGAAGAGGGAATAACGATCGGCAAGCTGCGGATGCTCCTGCTGATAGTCGGTTATTGCTTCCTCGCACAGGCGCCAGAATTGCTTTTCTTCCAAGCCTAACGACTCCAGTGCGAAGCAGATGTCGGTCATGCAGATGAAGAAGAAAGCGTCTAGCGTATAGTCGCGCACTTCGGAGGCCGACTCCGCCCGCAAGAAGGAATAGCGGTTAAAGGCACGGTGCGTCTCCGGCTCGGGCACGAGCTCAGGTTCCCATTCTGGATTCCGAAGCAGTTCAGGTACATAGCGAACCCCGTCATGCAAATCTTTGACGATGATACGCGTTGGCCAACCGTTCTCCGTTACGAGAATAATGTTCTGCGCATGGGATTCCAGTGCGATGCCATGGGCGTACAGCAGATGAATAATAGGCCGGACGAGCGTCCGAATCAGTGCTCTGCTCCATGCCTCCAAGCCATGCTGCTCGATCGCCTTCGCTATGAACGGCTCTCCGCTGCGCTGCGTGTAGAATACCGCGTTTAACGGCCAAGCCTCTTCTTCCGGCTTCAAATGGACGGCGACATTCTCCCGAACGACCGTTCCAAGCGTCCCGTAGGCCAGCTTGAATGGAACGGGCGAGAGCTTATCATAGCGGAACGAGATGCCCATCCACTCGCGCAGCAGCTCGAACCTCTCCTGCTGGAACCACGAATCGCTGCGCAAGATGCCGTCCAGCCAATCTGCGATGCGAGGTGCGTTGCGCACGGTATGTTGAGCCAAAATGCGGCTTGTGGAGGTGTTCACCAGACTAAGCGCCAACTTGAGATAAGGGGCAGCAGTTGAACGGAGCGACAACGTTCGGATCGACTGCTGAGCTCGATACGAGCAATGCGAGGAGGTGCCTAGATGCAAGATCTCGCGGCTTGCAAGCTGCGCCGCGAACACAGTCGGAATAACGTGCTCCATCTGCCAAGGATGTACGGGCAGATAGACATATCGAGTACCTGGCACACCGGAATTGTCCGTCATCCTTCTGAATGCGAGAAGATCATCAGTCGTAAGGTGCATCTCATACATTTCGTCTGCCGTACGCCCACGGGACAGCTCCGTATCGATGAGCTGCTCGTCCACCGCCACCCAATGAAGGAGGACCTGTTGATCGAACTCCGGCCCGTAGTTCAAGTTGTCCGCCAGCGAGAAACCAATGCGCGATTTATAAGCTGGATGGTAGCGATGACCATCTCTCATATGGCTTTCGAGCGCCTCGTAATGTAGATCATGGGTAGGAATTCGCTCAGGCTCGCAAGCCTTGGACTGTTGATCTTTCGCCAGCGTCTCGAGCAGCTCGCGGATAAACGTATGAACAAGCGGGCCATTCAGTTGATTTTGCACAACTTCTTCTAGCAGAAGGAAGACATCTCCGCACAACGCGCCTTCCCGGCGGATCGAACCAAGCTTTATGCGCACGCGTCCGAACGAGGCTTTCTTCACGGCTTCACACGAATAGCTGACCTCGTCTCCGTGACGAGTCCGTCCTGCGAAACGGCATACCGTCCCTTCGTATCTCGCCTCAAGAATGCCTTCGAACAACAGCGCCTCAAGCGTCTGACGCATAACCCTTTCCGAAGCGTTCGTGAATGCTTCCTGCTCGATATCAAACGTATTGGCGATCGTCTTCAATGCGTTCACTCTCCCTGATTGTCATCGGATTGCGGACGTCCGCGAACGACGGCGTCTCTCCCCTGCCAGCTAGACAACTCGCCAGATTCCGCTTGGCGCGGAAGACATCCGTCGTCAGCAGAAATCTAGCATAGTCGTTGCCGCTGCTCGCGAGCTCCTGTTCTAATTTCTCTCTTACGATCGCCCACAGCGAAGTCTCTTCCGCTCCCATATCACGGGCAATGGCATGAAGCAGCGAGCCAAGATGATTGACCATAAAATAGTACGTTGTGCGCGCCCGCGCCTGTTCCCTCGAATAGAACAACGGACCGCTCGTATCCCATCCTGAGAGCGCATGATCGCGCTCTACGCTGACGCCTTCCAGATCGCGTATCAGAAACGTATCCGGCATGCCATTGCGTACGGTGAGCAGCGAGTTCTGCAAATGCGCTTCAAAATGAATCCCCTTCTCCTCCGCTGTCCTCACGATCGGCAGCAGTGATAGATCAAGGTAACGCCGCACCCACGTTTCTACCTGAGAAGACGCCATGATACAGCTCAGGCGAGAAGGTCCCTCCCCTGCCGGCGTTTCAACTAGACTCGCAAGAACATAGGTCGATGCTGGATCGTAATGAACCGGCCGGAAGGCTACGGTCAGAAGAGATTCCACCGCTTCGTCGCCAAGCCGGCAGCCGAGGACGCCTTCCTCGCTGGCAGCGAAGATATGCGGTTCTTGCTCGAAGCAGCCTGCTTGCTGCAAATAGAAGGCGGCATCCATCGTTCGGCGCATCTGCTCTCGCGTATTGTTCCGCTTGAGATTCGTGATCTGAATATCGAGCGGCAGCTTGACATTGCATTTCATATCGGGCACATAGACGGTTCGAACGGACGATGTCGGATAAGCCATTGGCCCGCAGCTGCCGAGCGGTACGATAACCCCTTCTTCCATGCGCTCCTTGATAGCTTGAACAGAGTGGATATGCTCGTATTGCCAAGGGTGGACAGGCAAGAGCCTGTAATCGCCGGCCGCTTCCCCCAGCATCTCCCTTGCATGGGCAAGGACGCTGGGGTGCGGACCGATTCGGTCTGCGCTTGGCAGCCATTCCTCATGGAACGCTTCCTTATGTACGGCCAGGTAACACAGCTGAAAGCTGGCACGCAGCTCCGGCGCGAAGCGCTTGACGTCATCGGCTTCGAAGCCGATCGTGTTCTTCGGATAGGGATGGAACGGATGCCCGAACAGGAGCGACTGCTCGGACGCCAGGTAATTGTCAACTGGAACAACGCCTCGTTCCGCGACGAATAAGGCGATGTTGCTGCAGCTATTGGCGACCCGTCTGACAAAATCCGATTCCATCTCATCCGTGATGCCGTCAAACCCGCTTCGCACCTCCTTCACTATCCACCGAGCCAGCTCAGCGCTCGTCAGCGGTTCCCCGCTGCTGACGCGAATGCTGAGGTAATCATGCTCTCCCATCGGAGAGAAGCGCATCTGACCCGACAACGAGATCTCGCTCGCAGCAAAAGAAATCTTAAAGACTCCCGTTCGAGAGTCGATCTCGCAGCGATCCGAGTTCTCGTTCGCAACTTCCCGGATGTAGCAATTCAGCAGCGTCTGACACGTCTGCCAGTTGGCTCGGTCACGTGCTTCATGCTGCCGTTGCTTCACCATTTCGAGCAACGCTTTCCCCTCTTTTCTTGCTGATATAATAGACAAGCGGCAGCGAGGCTGCCATCAGACAGCCCAGCGCCATACATTCCTCTTGCAGCGCAATCCGCTTGGCGGTCTGCGCCAGTTCCCCCGTGAGGATGAGCGATTGCGAGCGCATATCGTAATAGACGGCAAGCAGCAGCACGCCTAATGAGGAGAGGAGCCGCTGCAGCGTATTGGACATCGCCGATCCTTCGTGCATGTCCTCTTCTGGCAGTGCATTTAATCCAATCGTTGTCATCGTCATATCGGACAGGCCATTGCCGATGCCCCGCATCGCCATGAGTGCAACAACGATAAGAATAGAGACACTTGGGCTAACGAACGCAAAAGCCCAAACCGAACAAGCCATCAACACTATGCCCCAGGCGATATAACCGAGAGACCGGCCCGTATCCACCCAACGGCCGCCGATCCAGCCGAACAAGCTTGTGCATATGGCGACCGGCACGAACATCGCTCCAGCGACTGAAGGCGACAGCGCCAGCACCTCCTGAAACATAAGCGGCAGGACGAATAGAACGCCGAACATGACGACATCCATAATGGCCGAGACCGTCAAGGAAGCGGTGAACATAGCATGACGCCGAAGCATCCCGTAACGAATGAGCGGCTCCTGCTTCCCTTTCTCCTTCCAGACGGAGGTCGCAAGCAGCAAGATGCCGAGCAGCAGAAGTCCAATAGACACGCCGCGCGGGATGCTATCGCTTGAGAAGAACTGGATACCTAAACATAGTGCTGCAATGCCTGCCACGAGCAGCAGGATGCCGGACAAATGAATAGGCTTGCGTCGTGCTGGCGCGTAAGATTGAATTTGCGTCTGACACAACAACAGAGACAGCAGCGCGAATGGGACATTCACCCACAGCAGCATAGGCAGCTTGCCGAACTGCATGAATACGCCGCCAAGCGTTGGTCCAATCGCAGGCGCAATCGTCAGCAGCATGCCCCATACGCCAACGATCCGTCCTCGCAGTTGTTCTTCGTAATGATCGAACAATAACACCAGCGATAATGGAATCAACAGCCCTGCTGCAACGCCGTGCATGACACGGACGAATAGAACAACCGTTATGTAGGTGGAGAACAACCCGCCTAATGCGGAGAATATGCCGTACATGAACAAACCGAGCATATACGTTCTTTTGCGGCCGAAACGATCGACGACCAGCGCCGTGAGCGGCATCGTCAGCGTCATGGCCAGTGCATACAGCGAGATAATCCATCCGCTTAGCGAAGCGGATATCCCATATAGCTTAACTAGGCTCGGCAGCAGCACATTGAAGGCGCTGTTCGTCAGCACAAGGGAAAACGCGCCGATCAGGATCGCGAATAATACGGAATGCTTCTTCACAGCTTCGACGATCATCATGCCTTGCGAGAAGCAATGACCGCTTCGGTAACGGCGCGCCGAAAGATCGTGAGCACCTCTGCGGTCTCGCGCTGCGTAATCGTCAGCGGAGGGAGGAACCGCAGCACAGCGGAATGTCTTCCTCCTGTCTCCACAATCAGTCCGCCCTGCAGGCAACGCTCTTGAATGGCTGCTGCCAGCTGACCATTAGGCGGGTAATGGCCGAGATTATCTTGATTGCCGCGCGGGTCGACCACCTCGACGCCGATCATGAGCCCACGCCCGCGGACGTCACCGATCTCAGAGAATTCATCCCTGATCAGGTGCAGCGCATCCATCAATTGCATGCCCCGTTCCTTAACGTTGTCCAGTACGCCGTTCTCGCGTATATAGCGCAGCGTGGCAAGTCCTGTCGCCATCCCCAATTGATTGCCGCGGAATGTGCCCGTATGCGCACCTGGCTTCCATTGGTCAAGCTCGCCTTTGTACACGATGAGCGACATCGGCAGGCTGCCGCCGATTGCCTTGGACAGCACAATGACGTCGGGCACAATGCCCGCATGCTCGAAGGAGAACATCGTGCCCGTCCGGCCGATTCCGGTCTGCACTTCGTCTATAATCAGGGGAATGCCCCGCTCCGCGGTGATGCGCCGCAATTGCCGGAGCCATTCGAGGCTTGCAGGCACCGCGCCGCCCTCCCCTTGTACGGTTTCCACAATGACGCCGCAAGGGCGGGCAATGCCGCTCTCGCAATCATCCAATAGATGCTCGATATAGAAAGCGCTGATCTCAGCCGTACGTTCTCCGCCGACGCCGAATGGGCAGCGATACTCATATGGGAAAGGAAGGAAGTGAATATCAGGCAGCAGACTTTGCAGATGCTCCTTCTTGCTCAGGTTGCCGCTCATGGCCATCGTCGCTTGCGTCGACCCATGGTAACCACCTTGAAAGGCTAAGATCGACTTGCCGCCAGTCGCCGTCTTCACCAGCTTAATAGCGGCCTCCACACCGTCGGCGCCCGTCGGTCCGCAGAATTGAATCTTGGCGTTCTCACGCAAGCCAGCAGGCAGCAGCGATACAATCTCCTGCATAAAATCCAGCTTCAGCGGCGTTGCGAGGTCAAGCGTATGAAGCGGAATTTGCCGTTTAAGGACATCCTCGATCGCGTTCACGACGACTTCGTGATTATGGCCAAGCGCAAGCGTTCCTGCGCCTGCTAAACAGTCGTAATACGTCTTGCCTTCCGTATCGGTAATCGTCACCCCTACCGCCTTGTCGATGATAATCGGGAATCGGCGCGGGTAGGAACGAGCGTTGGATTCACGTTCGCTTTGCAGTTGCAGGTAGGCTTCATCGGCCCTTGTAGTCAGCATAGGATTAACCCCTCTTCATTCCTCGAATAGATAGCGCAGATAAAGCTCGAACACGTCAACGGAACGATGCCGGAACAGCAAATAAGGATCCACCATATCCGGAAGCGCATTGACCTCGATGATGCCTCCGTTGTCTCCCCCTAGCGGCTGACTCAAGTCGCGGCAGCGCAGGTCAACGCCGGCAACGTCCAGATGGATCGCTGCGGCGGCACGTACAGCGATAGCTGCGTTGTCTGGATGAAGCTCTAAGGTACGGTCGATAGGAATCTCGCTCACCTCATTCGCTGCAATACTGCCTCCAGCAAACATCTCCCACCGTTCTCCCCTGGCAAGTACGCTGTCGGCACGCTTGCCCGCCTTCTCCAGCAGCTCGGGCAGCGGTTCGGCTGTAAGGTCGATCGGGCTGAATGAACCCCTTGCCGAAGCTTCTCCTCGCGCTGCTTGCCGAGCATTCAGCCGCTCAACCAGTTGCTGAATCGTCGAATCCCCATCTCCCTCAATGACTGCTGGGCGGTATTCCAATGCCCCGATCGCTTGCCCTGCTACGACGAGCACCCGGTAGTCGAAACCTTCAACGTACTTCTGCAGCATCGCCTTCTTGCTATGTCGGAGCGCCTCCGCTACAGCACGCTCCAGCTCCTCTTCGCTGCTCACGCGCAGCGTAACGCCAATGCTGCGGCTACGGTCCAACGGCTTAACGACGATTGTCCCCTGTTCGAACAGGAAGCTGATCGCTTCTCTGCCCATTTGCTCGATTACCGCATAAGCGGGCACAGGCAGCCCTTCCCGCTCGAACAACTGGTTCGATGCCTGCTTGTTCTGCGCCAGAAGCCCCGCCATCAGCGGCATCTTGTGTGAACGCGTCCGGTTGATGATGATCGTGCGTCCCTTGTATGACAGCTCCAGCAATTCCTCGCTTCCGGGAATCAGTCTGCTGCCGGTTATCCCTAATTCCCCCGCCTTCTGCAGAATAAGTTCGTTCTGTTCTTGTGCGTCCTGCGTTTGACTCCGCTTCACTGTATCCCTCCGATCCATATAAAACCGCAACATCCACGCAATACTATTGATAATGATTTTCAATTTCATTGACAAAAATTATATTAAAGCGATCCATTATTGCTGTCAACCCTACTTTTGTAATAAAAAAACGCCTGGTTTCCTAAGAAACCAGGCACAATAAACAACGCTAATAAACGTCGAAAATAGCCGACGAAAATTAGATTTTAGGCGGAAAAGTGCCGCTAGCTGGAGCTAAGCACCTCATGATTGATTTTCGGACAGGTAGGACAATAATCAGTCGGATCATCTGCCGCCATGTAATAATAGCAGCAAGTTTTGCGCAATCGCAGCGGCTTCTCCGATGCGCTCGTCATGACCTTAGGACGGTTGAATGGGGTCAGCGGGTTGCGCCGCTCCCCGAATAGTTCGCCAGGCGCACGATTAACAAGATAATCGAAATCGTCCCGAATGCGGGCGATCGTCGGTTCATCAAGCCCCTCTTCGAACTTGCTCTCGTAGAGCCAGAATATGTAGATGGCCGTATTCTCCCACAGGACAGCCTTGGATACGGGCGCGACCTTCGACATCAGGTTATAGACAAGCGTTAGATTGCCTGCAAATATACCGCGAATGACGGAGTCCCGCCAACGCTCGCGGTCGCCTTCGGCTGGCTGCGTCGCGGTCCAGTCATAAAGTCTCAGCTTAGGCAGCCATGCATGGCCCTGATGATAGGACTCCACATGACAATTGCTGATCTCGCAGTTCATGCCTTTGTTGAACGCACCCATCGCATATAAGCTCGAGGCCATCGTCAAGCAGTTGTAGCGCTTCGCAAATAGAGAAGCGGTCGCCATCCGAGTCGTAGCTTCGTAGATCGCATTGACACGCTCCAGATAGTCTAACATGAAATCTTGATCCAACAAGTCAGCCGAAGTGAGCGAATAGGGCTGTTGGTCAGTCAACCGCTCAGGTGCCAGACGGTATTCACGGGTCAAAACTTCCTGTTCCGCCGGTGTGTAGAACTGCTTCATATGGCTGCCTCCACTTTGCCCGGCAGCAGACTACGCCCTTTGCCCCACGGCACGCACATCGGGGTTCCGTACAGCGGATCGCGTACGATATTGGCTTTCATGCCGAAGACCGATTCGATCATCTCTTGGGTGACGATATTCTCCGGCGGACCTTCCGCCCACACCTTCCGGTCGCGAACGGCAACGATCCGATGAGCGTAGCGGCAGGCAAGATTGATATCATGCAGGACCATGACGATCGTGCGCCCTTCTTGCTCGTTCAGCGAATAGAGCAAATCCAGCGTCTCGATCTGATGCGTCAAGTCCAAATACGTCGTAGGTTCATCCAACAGTATCGTGTCCGTCTTCTGCGCAAGCACCATCGCGATCCATGCGCGCTGCCGCTGTCCGCCCGACAAAGCGTCCACCGGGCGCTCTGCCAGATCCGCTAGACCGGTCGTCTTCAGTGCATCATGCACAGCCCGCTCATCTTCCTTGGACCACTGTGCAAGCCAGCTCTGGTAAGGATACCTGCCCTGCTTCACAAGCTGAAGAACAGTCAGGCCATCCGGTGCCGAAGGTCCCTGCGGCAGCAAAGCTAACTGTTTGGCCACGTCCTTCGTCGACAGCTGCGCAATGCTGCGCCCGTCGAGCAGCACCTCGCCGCTGCGCGGTTTTAACAGCCGAGCCATCGCTCGCAGAAGCGTCGACTTTCCGCAGCCATTGGGGCCGATTAACGCCGTCACTTTCCCTTTCTCGATCGACAGGCTCAAATCCTCGAATATCGATTGATTGCCGTAACCAATGGACAAATCATGAGTATCCAGTGCATTCAAGCGGCTCAACTCCTTATTTCGCTAGCTTCACGCTCTGATCTATACCTTAAGCTTAAGCAATTTTTTCCCATGCTGTCAATGAGAATAATTCTTATTATCAGAAAATGGTTGATAATCATTCCCATATTCATTACAATATTGGCCGTGAGCGTCGCTGATGCACGCATAGATCTGGAGGGATGATTTTGAAACGAATTTTAATGCTGATGTTGGCTGCTTCTATATGCCTGGTTACTGGCTGTGGCTCTGGCCCGTCATCGAATCGTTACGTCGGTTCGGGTGAGCAAACCACTGCCGAAACGGAGCTTTCTACTACGGCGGATACAACGGAAGAGGAGACGATCACGGAAGAAACCGACGCGCCGGCAGCCGATCCAGCCGAAACGTCGACCAGCAACGTCGAAACGCCTGAATCGGACACAACAACGACAGCTGCCGATAAGACTGCAACTGAAGAGCTGGCTAAGAAGAACGAGGAAGAAGCTGCTGGGACGAAGAAGTCTGACGCAAGCGATGCGAAACCATCTGCCGCCAAATCCACCCAAGCTAAGGCGGCCCAGAAGAACAACGAATCGACCAATAAGGCGGCCGTCGGCTCGATACTGAACAAAGCAAGTGACAAGCCGGCAGAAACCAAGTCCGCTGCTGTAGATCTGGCAGGACCTATCGAGCAAATACGAGATTCAGTCAAGACGCTGAAAACAGCAGTCGAAAGCGAAGACACGGCGAAGATCGCTGAGCTGGCATCGCAGATCACAGCAACGTGGGCGAAGATCAAGGATAGTGCCAATAACGCCTACCCGGATACCGCCGATTTTGTGCAAGAGAAAATCGATCGTTTATCCGAATTGACAAGCGCAGAAACGCTGGATTACAAGGCGCTGCTGCAGCTCGATTACGAGCTCTACCAAGCGATGCGTCAGCTGGCTGATCAAGCCGGCGTCTAGCATCTGATTGGCATCATGACGGTAAACATCACGTTTGCTTGAATGCAACCTCGGAAAATATGGGTTGACAATGCTTGCCATTTTCGTTTTTAATGATAACGATTATCAATTTCATAACAGGTTGAAAGGTGGATCTTTTACACTCATGAAGAAGCTCTCGTTTCGTGTATTCGCATTATGTCTTTCTCTAATTCTAGCAATCATCTCCGTACCGCTGGCCACTGCGGCCGCTGCTTCGATCAAGGTGACGGTCAACGGACAGTCGCTCGGTACCGATGTTGATCCTGTCGTCGTTAATGGCGTTACGCTCGTTCCTTACAGCAGTCTGGTAACTAAGATTGGCGGTACGCTCAGCCTCGACAACAAGACGAAGAAGCTGACGGTGAAACGCAATGGCACGACCGTTCAATTGACGATCGGAAGCAGTCAGGCTGTCGTCAACGGCAAGACTGTCGACATCGGCGCAAAAGTCATCACGAAGAATGGCCGTACGCTTGTGCCGTTCCGTTTCTTGGGTACAGCATTCGGGTTGTGGGTCAATTGGGATGCTGCTTCCAAGACGGCAAGCATCGAGACGAAACGCACAATCACGCACGCAATGGGGCAGACAACGCTGACCTCCGTTCCTAAACGTGTCGTCGTGCTCGTTAACGGTGTCGTGGACATCTCGCTTACGCTAGGCGTCAAACCGGTAGGAGCAGTTGAATCATGGGTTCAACAACCATGGTACGATTATCTGAGTGCTGACATGGTCGGTGTAACGAATCTTGGCAGCGAGCTTCAACCGAACCTGGAAGCTATCGTCGCGCTCAAGCCGGACCTCATTATCGGAGCGAAGACGCGCCACGAGAAAATCTATGATCAACTCTCCAAAATCGCGCCTACGATTTATGTAAGCCAGCTGTTTGAATGGAAAGACAACCTGCAGCTTGCAGCCAAGGCGCTTAATAAAGAATCCGTTGCCAACGATTTCATGAACAAATGGAACAAGCAAGTTGCCGACATCAAATCCAAGCTTGGCAGCAAAGCGAACAGCGAAGTCTCCATCGTACGCTTCTACGATGACGGCACGGCCCGCATCTACATCACCGGTTTCGCAGGCTCCATCCTTGACGAAGTTGGTCTGAACCGGCCGAAATCGCAGCGTGACACGAACAAAACATTCATCGACCTCGATTCCCAAGAGCAAATCCCGCTGATGAACGGGGATATCATCTTCGACATTACGTCCAGCAATCACGGCGGAGATGAATTCAAGACGCAGGCGGAATGGAAGAAGAACCCGCTGTGGAACAATCTCACTGCCGTTAAGAAAGATAAATATTACCAAGTTAATGACGTGACCTGGAACCTGTCAGGCGGCGCTACCGCAGCGAAAATGATGCTCGACGATCTCTACTTCTACCTCGACCTGTAAGAGGCGCTGAGAACCCGACTTTCTGACTCGGACGATAAGCTGAAATCTATTGGAATCATACGCACCAAGAAGAATGAGCCTCCGGCTCATTCTTTCTTATGTCGCGGGACTGGAGTGACTGTGATGGCAACGCTGTTTACGAACAATTGGACCCGAATATCCGGACTTTTATTTGGTTTGCTGATGCTGGCTGCCCTGCTGCTTACGAGTATGGCCTATGGACTAACGACGATCTCTTGGTCGGATGTCTACCACTCTTTCACCCATTATGACAGCTCGTCGAATGCTCAGATTATCGTGCAGACGTCGCGTATGCCTAGAGCGCTGACTGCGGCGGCGATTGGAGCAAGTCTTGCCGTTGCTGGCACGCTCATTCAAGGACTGACGGTTAATCCCCTCTCTGATCCGAATGTGCTGGGCATTAACTATGGCTCCTCGTTTCTCGTCGTGCTAGCTGCTACGCAATTCTCAGTCTCCTCGCTGCCGATGCAGACGCTCGTCTCCTTCTGCGGTGCGGCTATCGGCGCAATTGCGGTATACATACTCGGATCGCTGGGACGCGATGGTTTAACGCCGCTTAAGATCATTCTGGCAGGCGCCGCGTTAGGCGCTTTGTTCTCTTCGTTCACGCAAGGGATGCTCGTGCTTAATGAGGATGGTCTTAATGAGGTGATGTTCTGGCTGACGGGGTCCGTGGCAGGACGATCGCTCGACATGTTGAAGGCGGTGCTGCCGCTGATGATTGCAGGATGGTGCGCTGCGATGGTCATTGCAAGGCATATGAACGTCCTTACGATGGGCGACGACACCGCGCAGGGGCTTGGTCAGCGGACGTTGTTGGTCAAATTAGCTGCGGGACTTATCATTGTCGCTCTCGCTGGCGGTTCAGTCGCGATTGCAGGTCCCGTCGGCTTCATAGGACTCATTGTCCCGACTTGCGCCAGGATGTTCGCCGGCAGCGACTTTCGCTGGCTCGTCCCCTACAGCGCTATGCTCGGCGCGCTTCTTGTCGTGACGGCTGATATAGCCGGTCGATTCGTCATTCGGCCAGAGGAGCTTCCGGTGGGGATCATGACAGCTGCCGTCGGCATTCCGATGTTCATTTTCATTGCAAGAAGGGGGATCATCAAGAAATGAAATCGGGTGTAACGATTCGATTCGACAAGCCGGCTGTATCGCTGCTGATACATAAGAAAACACTGCTTCTTGTCCTCTTTCTAACGGTATTAAGTGTAGCTGCTATGCTGATAAGCACAGGGCTTGGCGATATGCGCATCCGCTCGCTCGATGTGATACGGGCGATATTCGGTCATGGCTCTCAAGAGCACGAGCTTATCGTGCGGTCGCTGCGGCTCCCTCGGATCATCACCGGTTTTCTCGTTGGCATGTCGTTGGCTGCAGCCGGCTCCATCCTTCAAGGCATGATCCGCAACCCGCTTGCTTCGCCCGACATTATCGGGATTACGAGCGGTGCATCGGTTGCAGCGGTCGCTTTCATCAGCTATCTATCCAGCAGTGTCAGCATCATCTGGCTTCCGGTAGCGGCAATGGCAGGCGCTGGCGCAGCCTCCATCGCGATCTATCTGTTCGCGTGGAAACAAGGCGTCACCTCGATCAGACTTGTACTGGTTGGGATCGGGCTGAATTTCCTGCTGGCTGCTGCGACCAAAGTGATGCTTCTCAAAAATCCCGATTACTCTACATCGCAAGCGTATGTGTGGCTTGTTGGCACCGTGTATGGTAGCGATTGGGGACTTGTAACGATGATTGCGCCGTGGATCGCCTGCTTCCTGCCCCTTGCTTGGCTGCTGGCACGCAATGTCAACGTGCTCCAGCTAGGCGATGACGTCGCAGCCAGCGTAGGCAGCGCCGTTCAACGTCAACGTTTCATGCTGCTTATGATCAGCGTCGCATTGGCGGGCGCTTCAGTCGCTGCCGGCGGGGCCATCTCCTTCATCGGATTGATCGCGCCGCATATGGCGCGCAAGCTCGTCGGCCCGTCATTCGGCAGCGTGCTGCCGGTATCCGCATTGATCGGCGGCATCACCGTCGTCGTTGCGGACACCATCGCGCGCAGCGCCTTCCCGCCATATGACATTCCGGTCGGCGTCTTTACAGCTGGGGTCGGCGCTCCCTTCTTCATCTACTTGCTTTATCGAAACCGCAATGCGTAAGGATATCTATCATTCGTAGAATCTATTAACTCGAAGGATATGTTGAAAGATTCACTTAGACAGGTTGTGAATGAGGCTCCCCGCCACACTGTATAGATCAACAGCTGTTTACTCAACTAACATGAGGCACTGGCCATGCTTCATCATACCAAGGAGGCAGATGCATTATGGCATGGGGAGATCCGGTAGCAGATTTGACAGGTTTGAGCGAGTTTAATTCACTCGATGTAATCGATGTTCTGGCGCGGCTGATCTACGGTGAGGCGGATAACCAATCGAGAATCGGTAAAGCGGCGGTCGCATGGATTGTAAGCAATCGAGTGGATAAGAATATGAAAGAATTCGGGTATAACTCTTACAAGGATGTCTGCCTGTATCCAGGCGCTTTCGACGGGATTAAGCTGCTGAAAGCCCGTCAACCGGATACATCGTCGACGTCGTGGAGCGACTGTCTGAGTGAAGCCGTATCTGCCACTCGCAGCGCGAATCCGATCGGCACATGCTTGTGGTTCGTGACCAACTCCAAGTTCAGCTCTGCTGTCATTAAGAGCGGCGGCGTCGAGTACTGGAACTTCGGCCCAGGCAACAAGAAGATCGTGGAGAAAGTTGTGATTGAAGATCACACGTTCTTCCGAGTGGAAGGCTATTAATCTATAGCAAAATAGCGAACGGCCCCCTATCCCAGGGGGCCGTTTGTGTTATTCGAATTCTTTTATCGCAAGATTGCTTACCTCAAGCTTATTATTCTTCGCCTCAAACGCAGCCTCTACGTTCGCCACAAACAGTCCAGGCGATGCCTGCGCGGACACCTCTGCGATCAGATGCTGATTGTCCACGCGATAAGTGACGATATTGCCGATGGCGGCCTCGTCAAACCACATTCCGGCATCTTCATCCTTGTATTCTTTCGTAATCGTGTTGTCTTTATAGGTTAGCGTATAAGTCTTCTTACCGTCCTTGCTGCTCACGGTCGATTTCAATTCTTCCTTAACGACAGCGATAGGATCCTGAACCTCGAACTCCGTGAAATCTTCCTCCAGAACGTGCACTTCGGAATCAAGTACCCCAGTACCGTACCCTTGGGTCAAAATAATAACGATCTCAGGTTCAGCATCTTGATCCAGGTCCTCACGAATGATTTGCGGATAATAACTATCGTTCGTCACATTGCTCCACGAGAAATGCTTGCTGTTCTCCCCGATCTTCACCGTTACGCCGGACAGCATGTCACCCGAGACCTTCGTGTCGGCAAGCAGCTGAACATGCTTGTCTTGGCTCTCTGCAATGACGGTCTCCTTCGCAGGGCTCGAACACCCCGCCGCTGCTATAACGAAGGCCAATAGGCCTGCAATTCGTTTCATTAATAATCCCCCCGTTTGTTATCGAATAAATACACTATGATATATAGACTGATCTACGTTTTCAAATGTTTCGTATGAACTTGAACTTTCCCCAACTTTAGGTAAAATGAAATAATAATACGAACACTTGTTCGTTTAATGGTTGTTAATTTCGATTTCAACACACTGTATAAAGTATACGCATGGAGATATTTCAAGTAGAAAGGATACCTCGCCTATGAACACGACAACGAGCCGTTCTGCGATGATCGGGCCAATTGAACTAACGAATGTCATCGACCATCCATTCATCCAGCATTTTATCTCGTATCCGGAGCATGCAAGGCTTATTCGAAGTTATAGGAGCGAACCAACCGAAGCCAATCTGGATCAGGTTAATCATGCGTTCCAGGTCTACTTGTTCGCTGTCCGTTTCACGAAGTACCTAGGCTCGCTCATTCATAACGGCCGCATTGATTATGTACGGAAGATGAAACGGCATGAGGAAAGAGAACAGGTCATTTATGACAAGCCTGTCTCGGAAGAGGAGGAAAGCGCCATCGGCGAAATGCTGACCAAGGTTTATTACGGGGATGATCTGCCGCAAGTAACGGTCGATCCGAAGAAGTTCCAGGAGCAGTTGAATAACGAATGGCTGTACGATGGGTTCTCCCGCCTGACCAGCCGTCAGAAGTATGTCATCACATTGGCCTACTCGGCCATGAATCGAGACAGTGAAATCGCTGCTCTTCTGAACGTTAGCCAGCAAGCCATATTCAAGACGCGGGCAGGGGCGCTGCGGAATATGCGCAAAGCATTCCCGTCCCACTCCTTCCCGCTCAGATTGAGAGGCTGACTCTATGGATCAGGCACAGACCATCGCGATGGTAACGACAACGATCGGAAACATGGGCTTTCCTATTGTGGTTGCCGGATATCTGCTCCTCCGATTCGAGAAGAAAATCGATGCTTTGACAGGTACGCTGCAAGAGCTTATGCATGCGGTATCCGACGAGAAGGTGACTAGAAGCCATGACAAATGACGAACTGTTTCAATCGGTGCAGCAGGCCCAATACGGCGATCGAGAAGCCATGCAGCGCATTATCGAATCCTTCTATCCTCTTATCCGCAAGACAGCAAGAAACATGCCGCCTTCAGCCTCGCGCGACTATGAGCAGGTCATTATCGAGAAAATCGTTCGCGCGGTGCATCGTTACGACCTGCAGTCGATTCCAAGCTTTGTTGATTTCTGCGGGAGGATGGAGTAAATCAGGCTAATAGAACAACGAACGAAGAAGGCCGCCATCAATGGCAGCCTTCTTCCGTTATGACCTATGATGATGTCGATCGAACACTTCTACTGCTCCTCCACGATTACAACGCCCCAACGCTCCAACTCGATCGCCTCTCCCTTAAGGATTTCCCGATCTGTAAGCAGCTCAACGCCGTTCCCATAAGGATAAACGAAGGACTGCGGCTGGTCTGAATAGTTGAAGTAGTAACGAACGTTATGACCTTCCTCGTTGATTCCGGACTTCACAATAATCGGGAATTGAAGCTCCTGATCCACGCCCCATATTCCCGCTTCGCGGATGGCGCCCTCCAGCACTTTGCGGACAACGGCTTCGCTTGGCAGGCAGCCGATATAAGTCGCCATCCCCTTGCCGTAACGGTTGGTCGTGATCGCAGCATACTGCCCCCAATGCGGATGCTCGTACCAAGCGAGCACCTCTGCCGTTGTCGGCGTGAGCAGCTCCATCCAGACATTGATGTTGTTCTCTGCTTCCATAACGTCGAATGGATTTCCCTTCAACGATACTTTCCCTGGCTCAACGAACTGTGAGTAGGTAATTCCGCATGCCTTCTCGATCAAGCCCGGCTGAGCGCTTGTCCGCACTTTGATATGCTCGTTGGCAAAACCGCTCTTGAACGTGTACACGACATGTCCGCCGTTCTCGACGTATTCGTTCAGAGCATTCAACAGCTCATCCGAAGCTGTATACAACGCCGGCACAATGACCAGATCGTAGTTGTCGAGTCGATCGGAAGCGCCTGCATACACCATATCGCAGCCGACGTTCATCTCGTACAATTGATCGTACGCGAGGCGAACGATATCGTTATAGCGGACTTCCCCGCCAGGCAGCTTGAACCAGTCCAGTGAAGTCAGCGCTTCGTTGCTCACCAGTACAGCGACGCGGTTCTTCTTCTTCAGATTGACCAGCTTGTCCGACAGACGAGCGAACTGCCGGCCAATTGTCTTCGCTTCGTTATAGGTCGGGTTTGGCCCCATGTCATGACTGAGCAGGCCCTTCCAATACGTCTCGAACGAGTTATGAATAGAGTGCCAATGCCAATACTCAACCATGTTCGCGCCGGACGCCAGATGGCTGAACGCCTGCAGCGTCAACTGACCCGGATAAGGCGTCCAATTCGGAAACGCCTGCGCTTGCGTCTCCAGCACGAAATAGTTCGAGCCTTTGAGCGACCGCGTCGAGTCTCCGCCGAAGGAAATTTCCTTGCCCGTCAGATCGTCCTGCGATGGATGATAAATATCGACGCCTGCGATATCGAGCGCTTGCGCCGCTTCATAATGATCGACATCCGGCTGAACGCCGAAGGAGTACCCGCGCCATTCGAAGTCAAAGTTATGCGTGACGAACTGACCTGGGCGTTTGTATTCATTCACAATCGCGGTCTGCCATGCAAGGAAATCGGTAACGAGCTTCCGCTGGAACTTGGCGAACGCGGCACCCAGGCTGCCATTGATCGTACCAACGACGGAAGGGAAGTCCTCCCAGCTGTTAATCCGATTGCTCCAATAGTCAAGGCCGTACGCTTCATTGAGCCGCTCCACTGTTCCGAACTGCTCTCTCATATATTTGACGAACTGAAGCTGCACGTTCGGACCGCTCGTCCGGTAATGCTTCGTTTCGTTATCGACCTGATAACCGATGACGGCTGGATGATCGCATACGCGGCTGATCAGCTTGCGGATGATACGTTCGGAATAGAACAAGTACGAAGGATGGGTGATGTCCATGATCTGCCGTGCACCATATCGTCCTGGCCCATCCGGCGTCTCTGCCAGAATGTCCGGATGTTCCTTCACCATCCATGTAGGAATCGCGTAGGTCGGCGTTCCGACAATGACATGAATCCCCGCTTCATGCATCGCGTCCAGCACGCGGTCCACGCTGGAGAAGTCGAATACGCCATTCTGCGGCTCATGCGTGCTCCATGTGGATTCAGCGATACGGACGAGGTTAATGCCCGCCGCCTTCATCATTTCAATATCCTTGCTCAGCCTCTCGCAAGGCATATACTCGTCGTAATAAGCAACCCCATATAGCAGTTTGTTCAACGTCATCTCTCCCTTGTTTGTTATACGTTCCGATCCTCATACCCTGCTGCATTCAACCTTCATGGTGCTGAAAATCGAACTTTTTGAACATGAACTATAAGTTATTGCGGTACTGCGTTGGCGTCATGCCGGAGTACTTCTTGAACACTTGGAAGAAGTACTTCTCATCCTGATAACCGGACTCATGCGCGATATCCGATATGCGAAGGCTCGGGTCCCTCAGCAGGCGGGAAGCATATTCGATCCGAATGCGGTGCAAGTACTCGATAAAGCTGGTCTGCAGCTGCTGCTTGAACAAATAACTGATATAGCCAGGCGTCACATACACCTCGCGGGCGACGGACTCCCTGCTAATATCGAGTCGAAAATGTTCTTGCACGTAAGCTAATATGGACTCGAACAGCTTATTGCCATTCTTGCGTACGGACAACTGATCTGCGATGGTCAGTGCCGTCTCCGTCAGCGTTGCCATGATGTGTTCCAGACTGGAACGGGTCATCATGCGGGGGATTTCATCCAAGCCGCTGCCGAACACCTCGTTCACATTGACGTTGCGCTCGATACAATCCCGATAGAGAGCGAAATACAGCGCATAGATGGAGTTAGTGACACTCTCCTTCGAAGAACTCTCCGGCTTCAGCGAGGTTAGAAAATCTTGCAGACTGGCACGGATCGCATGTTCATCGCCTTTGCCTATCGCCTGAAGCACAGCTCTCTCGTTCTCTAACGGATAAGAGGTTTGAGTAAAATCCTCTTCCTCCGCCGCTTCGAGATAATCCGTGATCTTCGAATCGCCTTCATAGAATCTCGCATTCAACGCTTTCTGCGCTTCAAGGAACGATACGCGGAAATGCCGAATGCTCCGATCGAAGCTGCCGATTCCGATCGAGACCGTGAACGGGAGAAACCGCATCGCGTTGTGTTGAACCGCTTCGGCGTATGGCAGCAGCAGCTTGGTATCCAGCCATTCTTCCGCATTCATGAGCAGCACGATATCATCGTTATCCTCGAACGCCGTGGAATGACAGATCGGAATGAATGTCTCCTCCGCGATATTTTTGAGCGCGTATTTGTACAGCTCGATATCGACGCTTCCGTATTTCTGCTGCACGAGATGGAAGTCATCGATCTTGACGACAAGCGCTCCGAAGAATGGCAGCGGGAAGCTGATATCGCTTAGCTTCAAGTTGTTCAGCAGCCGTTCCAGCGGGGGATTCTCGGTCATCACCAGTCGGTTAAGCGCGTATTCCTTCAGGAAAGGAAAGCTTTCCCGAAAGCCGTTGCGAAGTCCCTCCAGCCTCTCATCCTCCTGCCGTTGTTTCGCGATATCGTCCGTAATCTTGAGGACCAGATCCAGTATCTCTTGACGGCGGCTTGGCTTGAGCAGATAGTCGACGGCACCTGCAGCCATCGCTTTCTGAGCGTAAGAGAATTCATCGTAACCGCTCATAATGATGCATTTGGTAGATGGGAATGACTTGGCAGCATGCTCGATCAGCTCCAGTCCGTCCATCACCGGCATCCGAATATCCGTCAGCAGAATGTCTACGCTAGTACCCTCCATGATCTCCAGCGCTTCCGCTCCATCCCGCGCCTCGCCTACGATCTCAATCCCGTGAGCCGCCCAATCGATCAGCATCCGAATGCCCGTCCGTGCTCTCTCCTCATCATCCACGATAAGCAGTCGATACATGCTCCTCACTCCTCTCTCATCGATAGAACCGCCGGTATCGTGAGCTGTACCCGCGTGCCTTGTCCAGGCTTGCTATCATAAATCAATTCGAATTCGTCCTTGTAATAATGCTTGAGCCGTTCATGCACATTGCGGACGGCATAACCGCTTGTATCCTGCGCGACGTTGACATCATTCTCCTTCGGCAGCGCGGTCAGCTTGGCCAGCTCCTCTTCGCACATCCCCAGACCGTCGTCTTCAATAATGAACGTCAGGCGTTGACCCTCTTGGAAGCCTGTTACCCGAACGAAGCCGCCGCCCCGCTTCCGTTCGATACCGTGTACGATCGCATTCTCGACGAAAGGCTGCAAAATCAGCTTCAGCATGATGAACTCGCTCATCCCGGGCGGAATATCAATCTCGTATTCGAGCACATCGCGGAACCGCATTTTCTGCAAGGAGAGATACAGCTCAAGCAGCTCCCGCTCCTTCGCTACGCTTGTAAAGCTCTTGCCCCGATTGAGACTTAGACGGAACAGGCGCGACAAATTAATTATCATTTCACTGATTTTGTCCTGCCCAGCGGACTCCGCTTCCCAGAAGATCGTATCGAGCATGTTGTATAGAAAATGAGGATTGATCTGCGCCTGCAGCGCCTTGAGCTCTGCCTCCTGCTCCCTAAGCCTCAGCACATAAGCAT
This sequence comes from Paenibacillus sp. CCS19, assembly GCF_033239625.1. Classification (NCBI taxonomy): domain Bacteria; kingdom Bacillati; phylum Bacillota; class Bacilli; order Caryophanales; family Paenibacillaceae; genus Paenibacillus; species Paenibacillus sp. CCS19. The sequence goes on along the minus strand of NZ_BTCK01000002.1, from coordinate 83,798 downwards.
CGTCGACCAGCGACTTAATATTTTCAACCATATTGTTATACCCCTGACTTAGATAGCCGATCTCATCCCCGTATTTGACCTCTACCTTCTCATCGAACTGTCCGTTCTGGAAGCGGCGCATCGACAGCAGCAGGTTCTTGATCGGAGCGGTTAGGAACGAGGTAAGCAGCAGCATAATCGGAATGCTCATCACCAGCCATCCCACGATGAGCAGCACCACGAACTGCTTGATGGAATTAAGCTCCTCGGTCAAGACGCTAAGCGGAACGGCGTATAGATACTGCCAGCCATTCTCCCCTTTGCTGTACGTTAGAAGCAGGCTCTCCCCGTCCAATCGCACTACCTTCGATCCCGACTCTGGAATAGACGATCGAATGTTTTCCAGCTCAGCCTGTCCTTCCTTGTAAAATGGTTTGCCCGCTTCCAGCAGCGGCACGCCGCCGGCATCAAGTATGACTAGCCCATGATCCTTGTCGTACAGATTCGCCAAGTATTGCGCCTTGATCGTCTCCTGATTGACGCCTACGAATATAAACCCGATCGTATACCCGTTATTCGTGTTCCGAACGATCCGGGTCATGCCGATCTTGTCCTTGCGGTTGTTCTGAATGAACACATTGTCCGCAGGCATGGGAAACCAGAGCGGCGCGCCGCGCAGGGCCGCGGTCTGTTTATAAATCGGATTGGCTTCTATCTGTTGAATGGTGCCCGACCCGCTGCTGTCATCCGTTGCAACTTGGAACAGCGGCGGACCCTCTTTGCCATAGAGCGCTACATAATCGAAGTTGCCGGTCAGCAGCATCTGATTCATTAAGGTTGTCGTCGATCCGTTGTACAGCGCAGGGTCAAGCGTTCCCTCTTCCGGCCTAACCTCCATCTGAAGCGTCGACTGAATATACGGGTCCATGACGAACACCGTCACCCAGTTGGAAATCGCCTTCTGCATCGAACGCATATTATTGTCAACCACGCGGACAACGCCAAGATTGGTGGAGCTGACCTTGTTCACGACTTGGGTCTTAGACGTTTTAATCGCATAATAACCAAGCGCAACGGAAAACACTGTCATAAGCAGCGTGAATAAAATGATGATTTTGAACTTCAGGCTTAAGTTGAAATAAGCGCGCAGCATCGTGATCACAAGCCTTTACATATATGCTTTTTTTGTATTCTAATCTTCTCTTCCAGCAATCACAATGACTACGGGGAAGGTTTCGACAAACGTCTACCTTCGTCTTTTTTTCTCTACTGACCGTCCATTATTCCGCTTGTTATGATCAGTGCAGGCAAATGAGATTGCCGGATTCCTTAAACAACCATCAGGGGGAATAACGATGAAGAGATATTCCAAATTGGCGCGTGCGTCTATACTGACGCTTGCTATTGCATCTGTAGGAACGCTTGCCGCATGCGGCAGCGATAACAGCTCGAGTACATCGGACAGCAGCAGCGGAAGCGGCGAAGGCAAAGTAACGCTGCGCTTCTTCTCCAACCTGCCGGATCGCAAGTCCGGACAAGGCCTTGCCGAGCAGACGGTTATCGATAATTACACGAAAGAAAATCCGAACGTCAAGATCGAGGTCGAGACGCTTGCGGAGGAGCCTTTCAAGAACAAGCTGAAGGCGTATATGTCCTCCAACGAGCCGATCGATATTACCATGGTTCACGGCGGCGCCGAGCTTAATACACTCGTACAAGCCGGTTATGTCAAAGAACTGAATCCGAAGCAGTATGAAGGGGAGCAATTCAACTTCCTGCCGGGCGTGTACAAATCGTTCACCTTCAATGACAAGCTGTACGGCTTGCCGCGCAACAGTGACTATGAAGTCATCTACTACAATAAGAAGCTGTTCGCAGACAACGGCGTGAAAGTGCCGACTACGCTTACGGAGCTGCTCGATGCCGCGAAAGCATTCCGCGATAAAGGCATCGCCCCGATGTCCATTAACGGCAAGGATCTGTGGAGCTTCGGCGAGATGTATCAGAACCTTGTGCTGCGCTACAGCGGCAATCAGAACCTGATCCTCGATGCGATCGATAAGAAGGTCAAATTCGCGGACGATGAGAACTTCCTGAAGGCCGCGCAATTCCTCGGCGAAGTTCGCGATGCGAAGATGTTCCAAGATTCTTACATGACGGCTGACTACGGCGCATCGCAAAACATGTTCTCGCAGGGCAAAGCAGCGATGTGGTACATGGGATCGTGGGAAGCTGGCATGGCGACGAACGAGGCGCTGCCTGAAGAGTTCCGTCAAAATCTTGGTGTTGTGAAATTCCCTGTCGCTGAAGACGGCAAAGGCTCATTGGATGATCTTCTTGCTTGGAACGGCGGCGGTTATGCACTCGTAAGCAGCTCGAAGCACCCAGAAGAAGCGAAGAAGTTCTTCGACTATCTGATGAGCGCCAGCCAATGGGCGAAGGTAGCATGGGATACGGGCGCTGCCGTACCTGCACAGAAATATGAACTGACCGGCTCCGAGAGCGAAGTTCAGAAGACGCTGACCGATATTCTGATTAATGCATCGTCGACATCCGGCGCTTCCGCAGTCGACTACGGTACACCGAAGTTCAAGGATGATTCGCAGAACGCATTCGGCAAGTTCTTCTCCAGCAAACAAACGCCTGAAGAATTGCTTAGCGCGCTCCAGACAGCGGTGGACAATCAATAATGGCATAGAAGGAATCGGATAAGGACAGGGCGATCCTGTCTTTATCCCTTTCTAAAGGATGGAGTGATTATCATGCATCGCGTGTTTAGAAACAAAACAGCTATTTTCTTATTCGTGGCGCCCGGTATGCTGCTGTTCGCGTTGACCTTCCTGGTTCCGATCATCGTCAGCGGTTATTATTCCTTCACCGATACGCTTGCTCCGGGGACGAAGGTCACGATGGTCGGCTTCGACAACTATACGAACCTGCTCTTCCATGACGAGCGCTTCTGGCTGGCGCTTCGCAACGCCCTTCTGCTCGGTATCGGCTTCATCGTGATCCAGCATCCGATCTGTATTTTCTTCGCGATTCTGCTCGACCGGCTTGGCGGCAAGGCGGAGAAGATTTTCCGTACGATCTTCTTCATTCCGTGCGTCATCTCGGTCGTCGTTATTTCGAAAATGTGGCTTTCCCTGCTCGATCCAACGTTCGGCATGCTGAACAAGCTGCTTGACATTGTCGGCCTTGATTCCTTGAAGCACGCTTGGCTTGGCGAGAGCAGCACGGCGCTTGGCTCCATGTTGTTCATTCTGATCTGGGCCGGTTTCGGCTGGGGACTTCTGTTCTACTATGCAGGCGTCAAAGGGATTTCCGAGGATCTGTACGAGGCGGCTCAGCTCGACGGCGCTTCCGGCTTCCGCATGCATCTGAAGATTACGGTCCCGCTCTTGAAACCGGTAATTGCTGTACAACTCACCCTTGCCATCATTACGGCGCTGAAACAGATGGAGACCGTCTTCCTCACCACGAACGGCGGGCCAGGCGACTCTACGCAATTCCTTGCGGTTTACTTGTACAACAAAGCGTTCTCGGCCAGCCAATACGGCTATGCCAATGCGATTTCGATTCTATTCATCATCGTATGTTTACTTGCAACATATCTCAGCAATCGTCTCACTCGCAACGATGCGACGGATTTCTAGGAGGGCGACAACATGATAGCACGCAACAAAACGGCAATCTGGATTTTCTTCCTGATCGTCGCCGCAGGACAATTATTTCCGCTGATCTGGCTTGTTGACTTCTCGTTCAATTCGAGCGCGGATTTTTATTCCGATAGCATTCTGAAATGGCCTAGCTCACCTCAATGGCAAAACTACGTGAATGCCTGGGTGGACGGGAAATTTTTAAAATATCTAGGCAACAGCTTGCTTGTTTCCGTCGTGACCATCGCGCTGACGGTCGTCTTGTCTCTCACGTTGTCATACGCGTTCATCCGCATGCAGTGGAAGCTTCGTTCGCTGTTCTACACGATCCTGCTGCTCGGGATCATGATTCCGATTCATGCGACGCTCCTGCCGAACTTCGCGATCTTCAAGGAGCTTGGTCTTACCGATACTTATCTCGGACTTATTCTTCCTTATACGGCTGTCTCCGTTCCGCTCGGAACGTTCATGCTCAGCGGCTTCCTGCGCAGCATTCCGAAGGAGCTTGAAGAATCGGCGCTCATGGACGGCTGCAGCATCTACCGCATCGTGTTCCAGATCATTGCGCCGCTGCTTAAGCCTGCGCTTGTCACCGTTATCGTAACGACGTTCCTGAACTGCTGGAATGAATTCATTATGGCTTCGACGTTCCTCAGCAAGGATGCGCTCAAGACGCTGCCATTCTCGGTTATGAACTTTGCAGGCCAATATTCTTCCGATTACGGCTCCCAGTTTGCTGTTATGGTGCTGACTTCGATCCCTGCCATCATCATCTATGCGGTGTTCAATGAGCAGATTACGAAGGGCGTTACGGCCGGCGCTGTCAAAGGCTAATAGGAGGCAAAGTATACAGCATGATTCAGAACCCTATACTCAGAGGCTTTAACCCCGATCCTTCCATCTTGAGAGTCGGGGACGATTACTACATTGCGACTTCCACGTTCGAGTGGTATCCCGGCGTGCAGCTGCACCATTCCAAGGATCTCGTGAACTGGCGTGTCATCGGTTATGCATTGGATCGTGAGTCGCAGCTCGATCTCAAAGGGATCGAGGCTTCGGGCGGCGTATGGGCGCCATGTCTGAGCTACGACGAGGATGCCTGCATTTATTATCTCATCTATACGATCATGCGCAGCACGAACGGCAACTGCTTCGATCTCGACAACTACGTTGTAACGGCAAGCGACATTACCGGACCTTGGTCCGAGCGTACGTACTTGAACAGCTCCGGGTTCGACCCGTCCTTGTTCCATGATGACGACGGCCGCAAATGGCTGCTCAATCTGGAATGGGACAACCGGCCCGGCTACGAGCATCCCGGCTCTATCGTCATTCAGGAATATGACGCGGAACGTCGCGAGCTGATCGGCTCCCCCGTCAGCATCTTCCGCGGGGCTACCGATATGGGCTGCCTGGAGGCGCCGCATATTTACAAGCGGAACGGCTACTATTACATGATGGCGGCGGAAGGCGGCACAGGCTTCGGGCATGGAGTGACCATCGCTCGTTCCCGTTCGTTATTCGGTCCATACGAGTCCGACCCTTGTAATCCAATCATTACTTCGGCCAAGGTGATTAACCTGAATCGGCGAGGCGTTGACGATTACTTGAAGCCATACCAGTACAATCCTGATTCTATCCTGCAAAAGAGCGGCCACGGCTCTCTGGTCGAGACTCCGGCAGGCGAGCCTTACATTGCCCATCTGACGGCGAGACCGCTCGCCTCCAATCAGCGCAGCATGCTCGGACGCGAGACCGCCATCCAGCGCTGCATATGGACCGAGGACGGCTGGCTGCGTCTCGCATCCGGCGGTCAGCGGGCAGAGTTGACGGTTCAGCCTCCCGCGCTGAAACCGGCGCCATGGGAGAGGGAACCGTCACGCGAGCACTTCGACAGCGGCGAATGGAACATGCATCTGAATTCGCTGCGCGTGCCGCTCAGCGATTCATGGGTCAGTCTTAGAGCGCGGCCAGGTTATATGCGTCTTCGCGGACGGGAGTCGTTGTTCTCCCTCCACGAGCAAAGCCTGATCGCCCGCCGCCTCCAATCGGTTCATGCGATTGCCGAGACATGCGTGGAATTCGAGCCTGACAACTTCCACGAAACCGCGGGATTGACCTTATTTTATGACCAGAATATGTTCTATTACTTGCGGATCTATTATAGCGAAAGTCTCGGAAGCAAATGTCTGGGCATTCTATACGCGGATAATGGCGTGAGATTGCAAGAGTCTCGCATGCCGATTGCCAACTGGGATCGGGTGCACTTGCGGGCCGTCATCGACGGCGAGGAGCTTCGCTTCTACGGATCGCCGGACGGCGAGCAGTGGACGCAGGTCGGACCTGTGCTCGATGCGAGCAAATGCTCGGACGAGTATTCCAAGTACGGCCACTTCACAGGGGCCTTCATCGGGGTGTGCTGCCAGGATTCGTATCGCAAACGGAAGCATGCGGATTTTGATTATTTTGAATATCGAGAGCTGCAGGAGTAATAAAATTCGTGCAGGAATAAGCCATCAATCGAATACGATTGGTGGCTTATTTTTAATCCTAACCTAGGTAGATACCGAGTCGCATCCTCTTTTCTTATAACATCTGCTTATAGTAAAATTGTAACCGTCAACCATTACTAACCACAGGAGTGACTTCATGAATTTCTATCTATTTGCCGATGAGGTACAAAGTGTCCTAAATCAACTTGATCAAGGGACACACCAAGCAATGCCAAGAAAATCTGACAGAGATGCAGCGTTCGAGAAGGTTGCAATAGACTGCAGAAAGGTCATTAGCGGTTTATCATACTCATTCGAAATCGAATCGCTTTTATCAAACCGCTTCGAAACCTGGATCAGGATCAATGGTTTGTATGAGATTAAGATACATTTTGGAGATATCATTCAAAGACAGACTGGCTGCAACCGTTTCTATGATTACATTTTTGAAGATCTCAAAAATGCAGACTTCATAGATACCATCCAAGAAGACATTCTAATGCAGCTAACAACCAACCTCGATAAGGAATCACCGATTTATCCCCCAGCAATCTTCTAACCTGCGCTGCAATTTCAACAGCTAATCAGCATCGTTACCATGCAGTAAAATTTCTATCTGTAATGACTAAGAGGCTCTAACGAGTCAAAGCGCTCCTCCTTAATGGATTCGAGCGCTTTGATATCGTTGAGCCTTATTTTGATTACACGTGTTGTCTAAATCATTGGGTCAATGACCTTCTGTCGCCTACTGTGCCGATACATTAATGCTATCGATATTCGGCCCTTCCGTTCCGGTCGTTACGACCCGAATCGTATTCGTTCCGCTGTTCATTGCCACCTGGATTGTTTTCTCTCCCCAAGCGGTCCAACTGCCAGTCGCCGCGAAAGCTGCATTGCTGATTACTTTCGTCCCATTCACGTATACATCCAAGTTTCTTGTGCCGGATGCTAGTGCGTAACGGAACTTCACATTCTTCGTTCCGGCTACGGCACAGTAAACGTTATTCCACTGAATGGCTGCATCCGAATAAGCATTGAAGTTGACATAGCCCGTACCGTTATAACCTGAGTACAGCGTTTCGGTTGCGGCATTCGTCAAGGTTGTGCCCGTCTCCGCTTCATATGTCGTACTGCTGCTGCCACCCGTGCCGCCCGTGCTGTAATCGCCAACGAAGGTTGTCACGCTCTGAGCCGGAAGCTGCGCTGTGAAGGCTCCGTTCGACACGCTAATATTGCTCTGCGCTGCTGCGTTTCTCGTTCCATCCGTAACGTATGGCGTTACTTGCGAGGCTGTTCCGTTCTGGAGCACGAAGCGTTGGTTCACCGCGGATGTCCCTCTATTAATTGCAACAATCACGACTTTACTGCTGCCTTTATAAGCGGAAACAAAGACGTTCGTATCCGGATTCTTCGTTGCATCGACTCTGACATAGCCAGGGCGAACGAACTTCGAGAATTGAGCCATGGAGTAACCGCGTTTGCTAATCGTTCCATCCTCTTTCAACGGGCCGTATTGCCTGCGAATATACCACCATACATACGTTTGAAAATCGCCTTCGACCATCGCGTTGTGCATATGATACGCAACATCCAGAGCTTCAGGCCAACGATCCGCCGAATTGGCATCGCTATTCGGATAATAAACCTCCGTCATCCACAGCTCCTTGCCCCCTCCCTTCTGCTTGAATAACGGATAGGCGAAGCTGCTGAACGGCGTACCGTACGTATGGGCTCCGAGAATATCCATATTCGCAAGCGCCTGCGCGTCGTTCAGAATCGGGTCGGACATATTTTTTAAATAAGAGAAAGATTCCGGCGCCATCACTCGGCTATTGATAGAGCCCGCATTTTCCTTCATGAAACGAAGCATCTCTTCCGGCGTCCACCATGTCCATGTGTGTGCGTAATCGGGCTCATTCTGGACTGAGATGGCATACAGCTCGACGCCGTTATTTTTCATATACGTAACAAAATCATTCAGATGCTGCGCGTAGGCAGCGTACTTATCGTAGCGCAGCCTCTTGGCCGTCGTATCACCATTGTGGTTGAACGTTTCCGTCATGTTGCTTGGCGGGTTCCACGGTGTAGCGAATACGATCGCGCCGTGCGCAATCGCGCTTTGTGCGGTCGGAAGCTCTTTGTACCAATTGTTCGGGTCCTCATCGACATGAATCCTCAGAACGGAGAAGCCAAGCTGATTATTGCTATTCCCGAAAACAGTTTCCCGCTGCGCGGCAGTCAAATCCGTTGTCCACACCGGGTGGTTCATACCGCCAAAGCCGCGAATCAGCTGCTTCTCAGCCGACAAATTGACGGTTACGTCACTCGCCGCTGATACCTCGTTAGAGAAACTTGTCGTTAGCAGACATGACAGTGCGGTTACGCATGCAAGAAGCAAGCTAATCGATTTTCTAACTCCTGTTTTCATTACTTTCATCTCCTTTGTTATTTTCTTAATTTCATCTGTAGAATCAACTTCTCTTAACTTATCATTCTCCTCCTTCTAACGATTGTTTCTTATCGGCACCTCCTCCTTTCATAGAAGCTCGGCGGTGGTGCAATTAGATATTAAAGCGCTTTCTTTTCCAATTAAAGTAACTATTTTTTACTTTTGGTTCACTTCTTTGTCTCTTCATGCCCCCCGGACCGCATGACATTGGACGCAACACAAACAAAGCCAGCCACTGACTGCATTTCCCCGTCCGTGGCTGACTCTATTCCTCATTCAAATAAACCCGATTTCACTGCTTCTGCGGTAATCGGTGGGCGAAATGCCGCTCAGCTTCTTGAACGCTTTGCTGAACTGGTAGACGTCGGTGTAGCCGCAGGCTCTTGCTATGTCCGTGACAGAGTAATCGGTGAAACGAAGTCGCCGGACGGCGTGTTCATACCGCAGCTGGTCCAAATATTCCTTGGGGCTGCGCCCGTACCTTGCCGCGAACGTTCTGCGGATATAGACGGGAGAGAAGCCTGTCTGCTCTGCCAGTTCCGTGATGCGAACCTCCTCGGCGAATCCCGCTTCAAGCTTCTCCTTGAACCGGCGCAGCACGTCGTCAATTCCTTCCTCGCCGCCCTGCCTGTCCCATGAATCTGCGGCCTCGTGAAGCTCGTAAATAAGTCGGTACCAGACCGATTTCACGCGCGCTTCTCGCATGTGATCCCCCGGCACCCATACTTTCTCCGCTTCACGAAACATGCCGCCGATCCTTCCCTGACGTTCGGTTTGCAAGGGCATCAGAAACGGAAGCTGCAGACGTTCGACAGGCTCGGGAACCTCCCATCCATTCTCGCTCCTGCGCTGCTCTGCGCAATCGAAGAGCAGCATCGTCATCCGAAGCGGATGCGACTCCGAAGATTTCATATAGAGAGGCATACCAGGCCAGAGGTATACCAATGTGCCTCCTTCTACCTCCACATCCCCTTCTTCGCTGCGGAATACGCCTCGGCCGCTGTAAATGTAGTAAAAGGTATGCCCGGATACCGTACGCCGGATGTCCTCCCATCCAGGCACCGGTTCTTTGGCCAGCACCCAATGGATATGCGCAGCCAGTCCTCCCAAAGCATATGCCATCTCGTCTTCCTCCACGACATTAAGTTTGTATCGTTTATGATAAATGATTCGGATTGTTTTTGCCATTGTTGATTGAAGGCATCCAATGCTAAACTCCGATCATGAAGGCTAGAATTATTGATGATATCAAAACTTTAACGGAGATGACACAGATGATTCGAACATTTCAACAACACAGACTTCGCAAAACCCAGCTTCTTGATGGATTATGGGATTTCGTTTTTGACAAGGACAATGTCGGTATAGCGGAAGGCTGGAACGTAAACTTCCCCGCTCACTCCGACCCGATGCCGGTGCCGGGCTGCTGGAATAACGAGTTGGGCAAATTCGACTACGAAGGAGTGGCATGGTATCGCACCCGGGTACGAATCGAGGATAGCAGCCATCTTCGCCTCCTCTTCCACGCTGTGCTCGGACATGCGGATGTGTACTGGGACGGCGAACATTTGGGTTACCATTTTGGCGGCTATACGCCCTTCGACTTTACGATTCCTAACGCTGCGTCAGGCGTTCACGAAATTGTCGTCCGCACGGACAGTACGCTGGAGCGCAACACGATCCCCACTCACGTTGTGGACTGGTTTCATTACGGCGGCATCATTCGACCAGTGGAGCTTCAGTTTCTGCCGGATGTATCGATCGAGAACATGCGCATCACCTACAATATGACCGGTGTTAAAAACGCTGACATCAGCGTCACGGTCAACCTCAACTCCATGTCGGATAAGCCTGTCGAAGTGCCGGTATCCCTCTATCGGAATGATGAGTTATTCCACACCGAGAACGTGCAGCTTCTCGCTGGCGAGCATAAGGAGCTGAAAGTGGAACAAGCTTGGTCCGGACTTAGCCGCTGGGAACAAGACAACCCTGCGCTCTACATGATCCGAGCTGCAGCAGGACAAGACGACAAGATTGACCGCATCGGATTTCGTACGATCGAGACGCGAGACAAGAAGATTCTGCTCAATGGCAAGGAGCTTTACCTGCAAGGCGTTAACCGTCACGAGGAACATCCCGAATGGGGCTTCGCATTCCCGAACAAATTGATGACGAAAGATCTGGACATCATTCTGCAGTTAGGCTGCAACACCGTCCGCGGATCCCATTATCCGCAGAGCGAATACTGGATCGATCTGCTCGATGAGCGAGGCATCATGTTCTGGTCGGAGATTCCGATCTGGGGAGCCGGACTTCCGGCAGAGGTTACAGCGGATCCCATCTTCATCGAGCGAGCATTGACCATGATGGATGAGATGATCGACCGGGATCTCCACCATCCATCGATCCTGTTCTGGTCCGTCCATAATGAAATCGATACACGCTCCCAGCAAGCTTATGATCTGTCTATTAAGATGATCGATCTCGTTCGAAGCAAGGATCAGTCCAGACTTGTCGTTTATGCGACAATGCACCCGATGACAGACATTTGCCTCGGATTGTTCGACGTAATCGGCATTAACTATTACGGCGGATGGTACTTCGGCCATACCAGCTTCGAGAAGATGCTCGACGTTTTCCATGCACGCTGCAAGGAATATGGCGCGGAGAACACGCCGGTCCTAATGACCGAATTCGGCGGAGCAGGCGTATACGGCGACTCGGGCTGGGAACCGCGTCTATTCAGCGAAGACTATCAAGCCGATCTGCTCAGCAAATCGATGAAGCTGTTCCGATCCGACGCGAAGATCAGCGGTACTTACGTATGGCAGTTCGCAGATACGAGAGCCGATCTTCACAGCCATCTTCCTCACTTCAGGGATCGTGCCCGCTCCTTCAATAACAAAGGCATCGTCAACGAATACCGTAAACCGAAACTTGCTTATCGCGTGATCAAGGGGATCTACACCGGTACGGATGACCCTTATATCTGGGGATCTACACTGGAATAGAGACTGCGGAGAGGCAGTCCTCAAGGGATAGGCAGTGCTCCAACCAATATCTACATTAGGGGAGGCAATTTGTTCATGTCCATGTACAAGAAAAAGATGAACAGGTTTGCAACAGTTGTAACCATCGCGGGATTGGTTGCGACTACGATGAGCGCATGCACCGACAAAGACACATCGACCGGCTCCACGGAATCACCGGGATCAACCTCAGAAAGTAAAGAGGCAGCGAACCAGACGCCGCCGCTCACGAAACTCTCGTATTGGGTCGAGTTGTTCCCGGATGCTGCCGCTATTATGAAAAGCTACGGGGAAGTTACGGCTTGGAAGGAAATCGAAGCGAAAACCGGCGTCCAAATCGAATTCCAGCACCCGGCGCAAGGTCAGCTTGGCGAGCAATTCAACTTAATGGTTGCATCGAACAAGCTGCCTGATGTTGTTGATTATGGCTGGAACAGCTACCCTGGCGGCGCCCAGAAAGCGATCCGCGATAAGAAAATCGTCCCTCTTAACGATTATTTGGACGATGCGCCTAATCTGAAAGCGCTGTTCGACGCCCACCCGGAATGGAGAAAGATGGCCTCCACGGACGACGGCAACATTATCGGCTTCCCGTTCATTCGTGAGGATGTCACCCAACAAGTGTTCCTTGGACCTGCAATTCGCAAGGACTGGCTGGACAAGCTGCAGCTGTCATCGCCGACGACCATTGATGAATGGCACACGGTTTTGAAAGCGTTTAAAGAACAAGATCCGAACGGCAATGGCAAGGCTGACGAAATTCCAATCAATATTCCAGCCGGAGAATTAGCATTCGCCGGCGCATTCGGAACGCCTAACGATTACTATCAGGACAACAATACGGTCAAATACGGACCGATCGAACCTGGATTCAAGAATTACTTGACTACCATGAATCAATGGTATGAGGAAGGTCTGCTTGATAAGGACTTCGCGACGACCGACGGCAAAATGAAAGACGCCAAAATGACAGGCAACCAAGTCGGCGCAACGGTACTGTTCCTCAACGGCGGAATCGGCAAGTATATGGACCTGATGGCACAGACGCAGCCGGAATTCAAAATCGTCGGAACGACTTATCCGACATTGAACGCTGGCGAGAAGCCTGTATTCGGCTATATTGACAATCCCGTAACCGGCATCTTCACAGCGATTACCGGCAGCAACAAGAACGTCGCCGGAACGGTGAAATTCCTTGACTATCTGTATAGCGATGAAGGGAAGCTCACCATGAACTTCGGCAAAGAAGGAGAAACGTACACGTTAGTGGACGGACAACCGAAGTATACGGACGCTGTACTGAAAAATCCGGACGGACTGCCGATCTCGCAAGCGTTCCGCAAGCATATTATGGGCGCAACCTCCGGTCCGTTTGTGCAGGATGTCCGTCTTACGGCGCAATATACGACGAAGCCGGAACAACAAGAAGCGATGAAGCTGTAGTCGGGCCCTACGCAAGCGATGAAAATGCCTCCAGTCAGTATTGCCGTAGAGGACAGCAGCCGTTATGCGTCGATCATGACCGATGTGAACACGTATAAAGACGAAATGATTCTCAAATTTATTATGGGCGCAGAACCGCTGGACAAATTCGATCGTTTCGTAGAAACGTTGAAAGGCTTAGGCATCGACGAAGCGATTCAAATTCAACAATCAGCACTGGAGCGCTACAACAATAGATAATCATCATCGTTAGCTCTGGAGAATGGCAGCCTGACAGCTGCCATTCTCCGGATATCCGGGAGGGACAATTCCGTGCCTGAGTATAATCAGAGCTTAGTGAAAGCAACAGCCAGAACGCCTGTCGCGAACAAAAGAACCATCATCCGCAAAGACTTGATACGGAATCGGTACATTTACCTCATGCTACTACCGGTCATTGCGTATTACGCCCTCTTTCATTATGGACCGATGTATGGTCTGCTGATCGCGTTTAAAGATTACGGAATCGCCGACGGCGTCTGGAAGAGCCCTTGGGTCGGTTTTGATCACTTTCAACAATTTTTCGGCAACCATTTCTTCTGGCGGCTTATTCGCAACACCTTAATGATCAATCTCTTGGAATTAATCTTTGCGTTCCCTGCCCCAATAATATTGGCGCTGTTGCTGAATGAACTCCGATCCATTCTGTTCAAACGAGTTGTACAAACGATCAGTTATCTCCCCCACTTTATTTCGATCGTGGTCGTCGTAGGGATGATCGTGGATTTCGTTGCGCGTGACGGACTGGTCAACAACCTGCTCGGTTGGTTCGGGATTCAGCCGATTGCGTTCCTTCAGGAGCCGAATTGGTTTCGCCCCTTATATATCTCCTCCGGTATCTGGCAAGGCATTGGCTGGGGCTCTATCATCTACCTTGCCGCGATGTCTACGATTGATCCAACCCTGTACGATGCGGCTCGGATCGATGGCGCAAACCGTTGGAAGCAAACCTTGCATGTAACGATTCCAGGCATTATGCCAACGATCGTGATCCTGCTCATCCTAAGCATTGGGTCCATGCTTTCCGTCGGAAGCGAGAAAATCATTCTCATGTACAATCCGCTAACCTATGAAACAGCTGACGTCATTTCAACCTATGTATATCGAAAAGGGATTCTCGGAGCCGACTTCGGATATTCCGCTGCCGTAGGTTTGTTCAATTCCGTCATCAGCTTCATCCTGCTTACACTTGCCAATACCATGAGCAAACGAGTAAGCGAACACAGGTTATGGTAAGGGGGAGCGCATGCAATGACTTCATTGACTTATAGACGTTCACTAGGAGAAACCGCATTTTCATGGTTCAATCTATTGTTTATGCTTACGTTATGCTTCGTCACGCTCTATCCTTTTATTTACATTCTATTGGCGTCGGTCAGCGATCCCGCCCTGATGGCCAAGTATCGCGGCATGTTGTTCTTCCCGCAAGGCTTCAGCTTGGAGGCTTATAAAGCGGTGCTGGACAATCCGATGATTACGACGGGCTACCGGAATACGTTGTTCTATGTCGCAGCGGGTACCGTCATCAACTTGATTATGACTACGCTTGGCGCGTACGCCCTCTCCCGTCCGAACGTCTATTTCAAAAATCACATCATGCTCATCATCGTTATTACAATGGTATTCAATGGAGGGCTTATCCCGTCTTTCCTGCTGATCAATAATCTTGGCATGTTGAATACCCCTTGGGCGCTCCTGCTGCCAGGGGCGATCAGCTCCTTCAACCTCATCATTATGCGGACCGCATTCCAAGGCATCCCTGTAAGCTTGGAGGAATCCGCACGCATCGATGGCGCGAATGATTGGGTCATCCTGAGCCGGATCATTATTCCGCTCTCCATGCCCGTGATTGCCGTCATGATTTTATGGTATGCAGTCGGACATTGGAATTCGTACTTCAATGCACTCGTTTATCTGCGCGATCGAGAGTTGTTCCCGCTTCAGCTTGTGCTTCGAGAAATCCTTATCTCCAATAGTACCGATAATATGACGACCGGAGCAGCGGCCGGTGATCGTATGGATATCGGGATTACGATTAAGTACGCCACCATCATTGTATCGACTTTGCCGATCTTAGTCCTTTATCCGTTTCTTCAGAAATATTTTGTGCAAGGCGTATTGATCGGCGCGCTGAAAGAGTAAATACACGCAGCTTCTATGATTGCTATCAACAAAAAGCCGACCTGTTACGGTCGGCTTTTCGTCATGGAGAGGCGATTATTGGTTCAAAGAAAAGTATCGGATTTCGTAATCGGTATCCATACCTCTACAACAAAGATGTCATTCTCCTGGCTGAACATCTCGAATTCCGGACCCACCGCTTGCGTGTAGCCGGACGTTGGAAACCACTCCAGGAAGATCCGTTCGCGCATGCGACGAACCACTCTGGTGGTCAGATGGCCAGGATGCTTAGCGGTAAAGAACACTGCCCATGTAAGCGACGGAACAGGCAGCGCAAAATATCCGGGAGGCGCGCTGCCCCTTGGCGTATCATAGCAGATCATGTAGGAGAACATGCTCGGCGAATAATTGAACAGCGCAGCATTAAGCGGCGTATTGTAGTCCAGCCCGATATCGCGATGGAATTGGCCCACGGCTCCGCTGTCGATATTATCTTCCCAGAACTTCGTAATCTGGGCATGCATCCGCTCCGGGTCCGCTACGATATCCGCTTTAATTCCGCATACTTCGAAGGCCGGCTTCTCCATGATCTGGTACCGAATCTCGCTATCGCCATCAACGAACATGTGGAAGGCGAGCTTCGGATAGGCTTTGAGCGGTGCGCCCGGGTTCCGAGCCATTGTGGGCATGATGCCGTGCATGCTCTTAAACGCTCGCGAGAATGCCTCCGGCGACTGATACCCATACTTGACGGCTACGTCGATGACTTTCTCACCACTCTCCCGCAGCTCGAACGCAGCCAGCGTAAGCCTCCTGCGACGAATATATTCCGAGAGCGAGATATCCGTTATATAAGAGAACATGCGTTGAAAATGGTATACCGAGCAGCAAGCTCTTCTCGCGACCTGCTGAAAATCAATTTCCTCTGTGATATGGGCTTCAACATAATCTATCGCACTATTAATTCGATCCATTGAATTCATAGCTTTTCCCATCCCATCAATTCTCTTGAGTTCCTCTTGCGGGTACAACCTATTACTCGGGTATGCCTCTAGGTATAATTTTATAGTTTACGGAATGCAGTATCTACGTAAGAAAGTATAGAAGTAAGCATGATATCTATAGTACATATCCTGCAAGGTTAACCCTCCTTTTTTTTGATATACATAGATAGTCAGCGAATGCAAGCGGTTACAATACATTCGCGCACGACAGGCTACATCATATTTTGGGAGGGGAACTAACACGATGAACAAGAGGTTCAAGCAGGTTTTGATGGTAGTGTTTGCGATTGCCTTGTTTTTGCCCCAGTTCGGGTTAACGCACAAGGCAAATGCAGCGGACGCTCCAGCTGTTCCAGTCGGCAAAGTTATCTACGATCTGCAGCAAGACAGTCAGCTTGCAGCAGGAGCATTCCAAGGAACCGCCGCCCTGCAGAAGGCTGGCGATAACACGTTCACGGTCGTAGATAACGGCGGAGTAAAAGCGATTAATATTTCGGGCAGAACAGCAAACTGGAATGCCATTGATATTAAAACTGCGCCTTTGAAAGCTAGTGGCGCTACATCATTCCATATTGTTGTAACAGGGCGCATCCCGGCGGATGCAACGGTAGCTGGCGGCACGCAGATGAAGCTTGGCTACACGAACTCGCCTTACACCGAAATGGTTAAGACCAGCGAGGTAAAAGCCGGAGACAGCTTCACGCTGGAATATGCATTGGAGGCAGCCGAGCTTAACACGATGACGACTGGCGGATTGAATGTACGCATTCAAGACACATCGGGCATGAGCGCATTTTCGATCGATGGCATCAAGATTACGTCCGGCGGATCGACAGGTGGAGGAACACCGCCAGTCGTTACTCCTCCAGTTTCGGACAAGGTTGTTGTAGCCTACGACCTGCAACAGGATATCGGGCTTGCTGACTTAGTCTCCGGTGGCGGCAGTACTTATCTGCAACGTGCAGGCAACCTAACCATCAACGCTGTGTCGAATACGAACGGCACGGTATCGCTGGACCTTTCCAATAGAACGCTTAATTATGAAGGCGTTGATGTTAAAGCTTCCGCAATGGGCTTAAAAGCCGACGCTGCTTACACGGTCAATATGACCGGGCATATTCCTAATGGCGTTACTATTCCTAGCGGCGCACAAATTGTACTTAGCACAGCTGGCGGCTCCTATCCTACGCTAGCGCAAGTTGATGCAGCCGGCACATTCACATTAAGCTATAACGGAACTGCTGCCGCAGACACCGGCGAAACAACAGGGCTTAGAATACAAGCCGACCCTGGCTTGTCCCGATTTGTAATCGATACGCTTGTTGTTTCCGTGAAAGGCGGAACGGCGATGCCGCCTAAAGCATTGTCCAATGTTCCTGGCGTCAATGTTTCCTTAACATCCAACGGCGACAGCTGGTCAGGCGCTAACATTATTTTGGGTACGGATAGTGCGGTATGGCCTTTCTCTACTGGCGACGAAGCGGCTTTCACACCTGAGAAAGACGCGAAATATCACCTTACATTCAATGCTACATCCACAGGTGCAGCGGGATATCGTGTACGTTGGGTTACTGGCAATGAGAATGGCGGTTATACGGCAGGAGATACTGCAGTAGTCACAGCAGATGCTAGCCGCACCTATCAAGTTGGTGCAGTAGCTAACGGAATTCCAGCATCATTCACAGGTGCAGGTGTTGTCAAATCGCAAGCGATCGACTATGCAGTCGACTTCACAATGAGCGGCAGCGAGCTTGCTCAAGGGCTGATTGGCAACATAGCTATTCGCGGCACATCAGGCAGTCAAGACTTTCTGCTGAACAGCATTAAAATCACGGATGATAACGGACAAACGCTGGTGAATTGGGTGGCCGAAGCTACTACATTCGTGCCGGACGATTATGTATGGCCGGAGGCGAAGTGGGATCTTACGCTGCCTTCGCTGAAAGACGCTTACAGCCAGTACTTCACAATCGGCAACATCATGGAGCCGGCGCAAACGACTGACGCAACGCTGACTGCGATGTACGAGAAGCAGTATAACGTCGTAACGGCTGAGAACGCGATGAAGCCTGAGAATCTATTGAGGAACATCTCGTCGGCTAGCGATTTGTCGGATCCAAGCAAGTATAACTTTGCTGGTTCTGATCAAATCGTTCAGTGGGCCGAGGATCATAATCAGTCCATTCACGGACATACCCTTGTGTGGCATTCACAGACTCCAGCCTTCATTAATACGGGCGCTTCTGGCACACGTGTAGCTGCCAAGGCGAACATGGAAACTTTCATCAACAACGTAATCGCGCATTTCGACAGCTCTAACCTTATTTCGTGGGACGTTGTGAACGAAGCTTTCGACGACAACACAGCTAAATTCGATGGCAGCGATTGGCGAACAGGCTTACGTACAGGTTCCCCTTGGTATACAGCTTATGCCAATGGCGCGGACGCGAGCAAAGGCGAAAGCGGCGCGGATTATATCTATGACGCATTCGCATTCGCACACTTAGCGCAAGTCCAAATCGACAGCACCGCTAAGTTGTATTACAACGACTACAACGAGACGTATAAGTACGAGGAAATTGCGCAAATGGTTGAAGACCTGAACGCGCAATGGGAGCAAGATGCTCGTTATGACGGTCGTAAGTTGATCGAAGGCATTGGCATGCAGTCTCACTTCTGGATTAACAGCAAGCCGGACGTGAACGTTCAAGAAGTGGAAAGAGCGATCAAGCGATTCGTTGAGACTGGCGCTAGAATCAGCGTTTCTGAGCTCGACATTCCTTATTCGGCTAACAACAACTACCACCTTGACGAAGCGAAATTGGCTGAACAAGCGCAACAATACGGCACCCTGTTTACAATCTACAAACAATATGCTGATAGCATCGACCGCGTTACCTTCTGGGGCAAAGCGGATATTCAAAGCTGGCGCGGTTCGGGCATGCCATCGCTGTTCGACAACAGCTTTAGACCTAAGACGGCATTCTGGACGGTTATCGGTTTAGGTGCATCGACAAACAATAATAATCCGATCGTCATTATTCCGGAAAAGCCGAAGGATACTGACCCTGCAACGGATCCAGAGACGGATACCGGTGCCGGTGAGCAGACGCCAACGCCAGAGAAGCCTGTCCTGAACAGTGCGATCGCAAACGCAGAGCAGCTTAAGGCTAATGCGCAGCAAGCATTGGAAGCGAACTCGCCGGTCATCTTCTCCGACGTGCCGACGACGCATTGGGCCGCTAAGGCAATCGAATTGGCTTCGCAGCTTGGCGTAGTCGAAGGCAATAACGGTGAGTTCGAAGGTTCGGCTAACGTATCGCGAGCTGAATTCGCTGCAATGATCGTCCGTGCGTTAGGCATTGATACGACAGCAGCGGACGGTTCCTTCTCCGACACGGATGGACACTGGGCAGATGCCGCTATCAGAGCCTTGCATCGTGCAGGCATCGTGAACGGTACAGGCAATGGCTCATTCCATCCTGATCAAGCGATCACTCGCGCCGAGATGGCTGCCATCTTAGCTCGTGTGCTGAACATGAGTGAGGCTAACGGAGCGCCGAAGTTCTCCGACATCAGCGGTCATTGGGCTGCGGACAATATCGCGCAGCTTAACCAAGCAGGCATCGTCAATGGCGTCAGCGACGGCAAGTTCGCACCGAACGATACGGCTACCCGCAATGAATCGGTGACGATCATTATGCGCATGCTGAACATCGTGCTTGACCTGGGGCTGAACCTGTAAGTTATCTCGATTAATCCCCTCCCTTGCGAGTGAGCAAGGGAGTTTTTTTGTCTGCAAGAACTTATCGAATCGCCCATCCCCTTATCTCCGCTCCTACATACAATGGTTTAGCCCATCCATGAAGGAGTGACCCGAACATGTCTTTTTTCCCGCCTCCACCCCCACGCCCACCCGGACTCCCAGGATTCCCGGGACCATCGGGATTTCCAGGACAGCCAGGACCGCCAGCACCTCCAGGACAGCAGGGACCACCAGGGCCGCCGCCAGGTGTCGTGGCACCTACCTCACCTCCGCCGGCATTCATCCCTCAACAACCTGCGGTCACGTCCTTTGCCGTTGACCCGGGAGCGATTGCTGGATGTTTGTTTCGGAATACGTACGTTTGGCTTAGAAATAGAAATCAATTCTGGTTTTACCCGGTTTTCGTAGGCCGCACTTCGGTTTCAGGGTTTCAGTGGAACGGAAGGTTCTGGATGTATACGGGTCTGAGTTTGCAGTCCATCGAATCCTTCACTTGCGTCAGATGAACAAACGAAGGAGCTCCATTCCACTAGGAAAGGAGCTCCTTTCGCGTTGCGAAGTTTTAACGTGAATTTGTACGCATGGCGCGGCGGCATTCGCCGTCGAGGATGCATTTTCATCTGAATAGTTTAGTTCGGGGTTTTATGAAGGGACCGGGGAGGAATGGACATTTGGGCAAATGGTATCTTCACGGGTTTTACGCAAAGTCGTCCGCTATCCGCCACTATCTCCCTCCCACCGCGATATTCCAGGAAAAGACGCTTAATAAGTTCATGCGCGAGTATAAGGCCGTCTATATCAAGCCCGATCGCGAACACAAGGGGAAAGGGATCGTCAAAGCTTGGCAGACGAGGTCTGGCTACACGTTCGTCGTCTTGCGAGGAAAAGCCGTAAAAGCCGGTTCGTTGCCGACGCTGTACAGCAAAATCAAAAGAACAAGCCTGCCGCAGCGCTACATCATCCAGAAAGCGATCCCACTCGCGCGAGTACGCGACAGACCGTTCGACGTGCGCGTAATGATGATGCGCAATTTGCAGAATCAATGGGAGTTTTTCGGACTTTATGCCAAGGTCGCGGGTCCTCAAAGCATCGTCACCAACATTTCGAGCTCGCGCGGTTACGTCACGACGTTCGAAGCTGCGATGAAACATTCGCTCGGCTACTCGAAGGCAAGCGCGGAGCGCGTCAAAAGACAACTCGTCCGCTTAAGCCATCAAATCTGTCGGCACGCAGGCAAAATCAAATACTATCAGAAAATCGGCATCGATTACGCCATCGATAACCGCGGCCGCGTCTGGGTTATCGAAGTGAATTTTACGTATCCTGGATTCCAAGGGTTTGCCCGCCTGCCGGACAAAACGGCTTACAGACGCATTAAGCGGATGAACGACATCTTGAGCAGAAAGCGCTGAGACCGATGCTGGAGCGTCAAACTTGTTTGATCAACAAAGGCTAAGGCCGTTGAGTACAAGCGCCTAGCAGCATTGATGCCTCAGTGTTGTTAGGCACTTTTTTGTATGTTCATTCTTGTTTGAACGCCTAGCGGTTGCCACAGTGATTATTTTGCTAAAATCGGCGGTACTGGGCACTTAACGGTTGCCAGCGAGGTTATTCGTGCTGATCGGACTGATTTCTAGACTAATTCGTGCATATAAGCTCCGTTACAACCTTTACAGCGTGGAATGATGCGCTTTCGAACAGCTAGGACCTTTTGCAACCGTTAGCGCGCTATCAACAGGTCTTTTCCTAGTTATGCAAACGACACACCCACTGCTGCGGACGAATGCTCTTCTCCAGCCGCATATTGCCGCTGAAGCTGACCGTCGGACCATCCTCTTATTATCCCGCATTGAATAGCTCGGCTGCGGCTTTCCCAGAAGCTTGCCCGATCCACTTGATACAGATCATAGATGTTTTGCGATCGATTGATCGCTTTAAACAACTGCGGATTAAGATCATTCGCTAATTGAACATACGGCAGCTTCGCTACCGCCTTCTTCGAACGGATATTTTGCTTGCGCACCTTCAAGAATACCGTCTCGATCCCATGTTCCAGAAACAGTTCCGTGAAGAATGCTTCTTTCGCGCGCCTATTGTACCCCTGGCCAAAATATGGAACGCCCATCCATGTGGCCAAAAATCCCGTTCGATTCGCAATATCATACAGCTGAATCGTTCCGATCGGATGCCCGAGCTCATCCATAATCGTTCTTGAAATCGACGTCTTCTGCAATTCCAGATTCATCAACTGTTTGGTGGTGAACAGATACTCTTCGTAGGAGTGGCATTTGTGACGGACGTAAGGGAATACAGCTGGATCCACCATTAAGTTATACAGCGCATGGCATTCATGCAGATCATGTTTTTTAAGAATGTGACGATCCCCCTACTCCTAATGGTGTCAGACCATCTCAGTATATAAAGGGACATTGGTCGTTATATGAATTCTAATTGCGATTTATATGAATTTGATTTAGGGATTCTGTAAAGTTGGTCGATAGACGACACATTAAGCATTCATATAGATGCCGGAGGACAGGACGAATACCTCAAAGGGACGTAAATACGGATACCTTAGCTTGATCCAGCATGGCGAGGATTTCTTCCCACCATAATCGCTGGCAATTCCCTTTTTCAGATGGAAGGATTATGAAAATTTCCCGCGAATAGTTGGACAATGTTATAAAAAGCGAAGGAGAATAACCATGTATATCGAGGAACAGAAGAAGATCGTGAACGAGATCATAACACCAAGAATGAAAAATCTAGGCTTTAAAAAGTCTTCGTACAATTACTATAAGAAAGTAGACGATAATGTCGGTGTTTGCTTTAATTTGCAAGGCAATAAATATAACGATCGAGAAGAAGCTCGGTTCACTTTTAATGTTGGAACATTTTTACCTAATGCCTATGAAGTATACATCAACCTTAATTCCAACACTGAGTTACCTAAATTCCCCAAAGAATACAACTGCATTGATAGAAAGAGAATCGGACAACTCAAACATACAACGGATCTCTGGTACACACTTAATCCATCTACTGACATTGAGACTATACATAAAGAAGTTTCGAATGATTTGGATCATTATATCATCCCGTATATCCAAGAGATTACTCTAGAGAAGTTACTGGAAACATCTGATGAAACGTTGGGATGGTCAGATAAGATCGTTCTGACCATATTCAAGATTCAAAGTGGACTCGTCGCTGAAGGGGATGAGACGCTAAAGAAACTATATCGAGCGAAACCTAATAATTATATCGCTGAGCAAATTAGGATGATTGCAGCTAAATATAATATGTCACTGGAGTAATAGTCACATCGCCCTCTTCGAAATCTCTCCTGCGGCGACTCCTTCAGACATTTAGAAGGAATCGTTGTCATCACCAATAATGAAGGTTCCTCTCATGAATTCGGGCGCCCCTCTCCCTCAATACTACCAATAAGCGCCGTATTCATTATTATTATCATTAGTATTCCATTGATTAAATTAGAAGTAGAAAAAATCTATAATTCTTTAACCCTCGAACTACTTTGAGTCCAAATCCAAAGAGGAAGATTAGAACAACTATAACTCTCAATCGAAGTTTCGGAGGACTTACGAGGTTCTGATATATTGCACAATGAAATAGCCCTTCGCGAAAGTACCCGCAAAAAAAGGTACAGCCTCCTCATTTTTTAAGGGACTGCACCTTTTCTCGCATCATGGACTTCCGAATGCATGGCGGACGGCAAGTGGCGGACATAAAAGATCTACCGCTATCGCAAGTGCGGCTACCCCTGCTACGACGGCAACGCCAGCCCAGAATTCCCGATTCGAACTCGAGGAAGATGTTGTCGTAGTCGTCGATGTAGTCTCTCTTACCGGTTCGGTATCTCTTGTAACGATCATATCGCTTACGGAAGGTTCTTCAATCGGTCTTCCGGGCAGCATTGTCGGAAATTCGACAGGAGGACTCGTATGACCCGTATGGATCGGCAGCTCGATAGGCGGTCTTGTATTCCCCGTATGAGTAGGCAGAGACGGCGAATTTAGAGATGGCCCAGGTAAAGTAGCGGGAAGTGGATTATGAAGGACGATGCGCGAAGTTGGTGAAAGGCCTTGCTCAACCGTTTCATCCTTTACCGTCGTCGGACCCTGTTGGGACGATAGTTCTCTTCTCGTTTCCTCCGTCGTTACGTGCAATACGCTTTGGTTCGATATAATGACCCTGTCCAGTTCATTAAGATCTACTGGCGTATTCGTAATCCGGCCGGCCAATACGTAAGCTGCCCTCGTTTCCTCGATTAATTGCGACTCGCTTGTAATGATGCCTGCACGGACCCTTTCCCTTATTTCGGCTTGAAACCTTCCTACTTCTGTATGAAAGTATCCTCTCCCGGTTTCGACCAGGATCGTTAGCTCTCCCTGAGCAGCGGATATTGCCCTTTGTTCCGCACCCGTTCTGCCCCGCTGTTCCGCTCGAATGGAAATCTGAATAGGGTGATCCCGCTGAACGTTATGACCGACTCCGCTTCTATCCGTCACCGGTTTGTTATACGGCCATGCTGACATTAATTCCGGCTCAGGTTCAGCGCTGCTTGCGATAGAAGGATCGGATTGTTTTCCGTTCTTGTCGTTAGCATTTATCGGATTATTTCTGACGTAACGATACACGTTTATGCCGTCTTCGATGCCAATCGGATCAGCGCTCAACCACCTGCCCAACCAAGGTAAATAATACCTAGCGCTATGGTATTCCAGGCCACTTTCCTCGTCCCGCTCCATGCCGGTATAGCGGTAGCGTTTTGCAGCGCATTTAATTTCCGCATTTTTCGCTTGAAAGGCGGTAGTGCCGTAGGGGTGATATTCTTCGTAGCTGATAACTTCCCCCGCTTCATCCAGCTCCAACGCCGCCGAACCGATATGATTGTGCAACTGATAACGCACCGTTTGGACAGGGGCGGCTCGACCCGTCGGTATGCCCGATACCATGATCGGCTTCGTTTCCGTCTCGATTATGACAAAACGGTGCTGCTGGTCCATCAGGCTCAGGCTGGTCCGTTCCAACCCGGCATCTGTGCCGCTATGAAGTTTGTAGAGTTCAAACCCGGCGACATAAATCCGTTCGTCTTTTTTGCTTGGCTGAACGCCCTCATCGGCCTGATTCTCGGTTATTTTTCTAATCCGTTGCCCATGACCGTCATATTGGTAATAAGTCGTTTCCTGCGTGCCGCCGTCCGTTCGCCTCTGGCGGACGGTTTTGACGAGTTCTTCTTTGTAATTCCATCCCATCACTTCCAAATGAGGCATGTCCGTAATGAAGCCATGGCTCGGATGATGCGCATAGCCGTAAGTATTTGCTCCAACTTGTGTGCTGATCAGACGGTTATTCGCTGCTTGATAGTTATACTCTCTTGTCCAGTTGTTGCCTGCGGCTTGATGACGCATTTGTACAATATTGCCGACCGCATCATAGAAATAACTTTGAGAATAATTCCGCATAGCCATCGGATCGCCGGGGTTCATTTGTCGCATGAAAGCATTATCGTTCCAATTGTCTTTACTGTCATAAGAGAGCGGCGCATCATTCTCTCTGCCGGCGGCCGCCGCCAGACGATAAAGAGCATCGTAAGTATAAGTAGCAGCTCCGGTTATTTTTTGGTTATCGTAAAATACGACGGGGATGTTGGTGTCTTCTATATGAGTGATATTGCCCGCCGGATCATAAGTGTAATGCCAATTATGAAGTGGATCAGTGTTCGAGCGTTTGGTTTCTAGACGCGTTAGCCGGAACGTTTCCTTGTCGTAATAACACCTGGCGATCACGTCGTTGCCATAAACGGTTTTAATGCGCTGGCCTTTTTCATTGTAATCAATGGCTTTGATATAGATCGTCGTAATGGCGTCTCCGGCATGAGAAACGCTCTCGCCGCTCAGTAAACCCGCCTCATTATAAGAGGGCGTAATGATGCTGCCGTCGGGCGCGGTTTGTTTCGCGATTCTTCCGAGGGCGTCCGTTTCCGTAATAAAAGTAAAACTTTCGACCTCAAGATCCGCAGTTAAGTTGGCGTCTACCCAGTTGACGATGCCTTTATAGTTTTTGAATAATTTGCGCGCGGTTGATTTAGGCTGTCCTTTGAAGTCATATTCAGGCGTTTCAACAAGCCCGCCGGTATCGTAATGCCTGACGACCTGCCCCCTGAGGTTTTTCGTTTCGGGATCGGCTTCATTCTCTCCGTAAAATAACCGATCGAATATCTGGTTAAGAGGAGTATCTCCGTCGCCGCCGATGACCTTGCTGTGGGTAGGCCGATGCAAGGTATCGTAAAAATATTGGAATTCATGTTCGCGCTCATCCCAAGTACGCAGCGGCTTGCCCAAAATATTCGCCAACAGCCACCGCTTACCGGCATCCATGCTGCTCTGATAGATTTTGTTGCCTAACATGTCGTACTCATATTGCATCACGACATTCCCTCGGGCATCGGTAACTTTGCGCAGATTGCCTTCGATATCGAGTTCGACTCTGGTTAAGTAATATTCATCCTCTTCGGTAATCAAATCTTTATTATGTTCGACTGAAAGTACAGGTCTGCCCAATGTATCGAAGTGTCGGACATTAGGAGTGCCTGCATGTTTGCCTGCTTTCTCGGCGGCCGTTTTTTCCTTTGCTGGATCTTTGCCGGCCGCAAGGAGTTCGGCATCGATCAGCCGGTGGATCCTCTTGTGATACCAGGAAGATTCCATACACGTATCGTTTTGATCGTATACGGCTTGTTTCCATGAATCGAACACCGTGTGCGACAATGTGCCGTCGGGCATTTCGGTTTTGATAAGCCGTCCCGGCGCGTCGTAGAACATCAAAGGCGTGACTCCGGTTTCCACCAATTCCTTCATATCCTCGAAGGCATGCGAAACGGAAAAGTACGGCTCATATTGTTTCACGGCATTGCCTTTGTTGTTCAGCACGGTTCTGCCGTTGCAGATCCATCGCAGTTGCTTAGGGATAAGTGACGAGGTATCGATATCGGCGATGCGATAAGATCCGTTTTCGGGATCGACTGTCACCTGTTTGGCCAGCCCCGGTTCAGCTTGCTTCTTTTTCATGACCACTTGACCAAGACCGCCGGCGTATTCAAAACTAATTTGAATAGGCGAGTCATTGTTTTTCTTAAAATGCTCTTCTCTTACGATGGAAGCGACAGCCGCGGGTTTACCCGAATTCCGGTATCCATCGAAGTCGTAGACGAATCTTGCCGTGGCATGCTGCAATAAATTTTTCCCAAGCGCAACCAAGAGATCGGATCCCCCAGCGTTATAGAAATCATTGACCAGTGCGACATCGGCCGACGAAGAGAACTCGTTCAAGCCGATCAGATCATCAGCTTCATCGCCTTTACCGAATATTGCCACGGCCTTCACCAAGCCTAGTTCATCTTTAATGGCTTCGGAAATATTGCGATTCGGATCCTTCATTCGTTGCGGCGAAAGCGTCCTGAAATTGAATCGGTCGACTATCGTTTTATTGCCCAGCGCATCTTCGGTTTCTTCGATGAAGAGTCGATAGCTACCATCGAATTTCACTTTCGTTTGAGCTCCGTACGGATCGGTATAGGAAAGGGGAAGATAAAATCGGCCGCGAGCATCGGCGACGGCTTCTCCCGCATCGACGTATTGGGTCGTTCCCGAGCGGATCCACCAATTTTGATCGCCCTCGAAGTAAGTAAAATTCCCTTCCAGCATAAGAGCATCATTCGCCTTCGTACCGAAGATATGGTCGACAAGGGTCGGCGTGTAAGCTAATCGATAGCTTTCGTATGGAAGCGCCAAAGGTGCCAATTGATACAAGGGCAAGGCATCTTTAAAATTGTCACTGAGGTAAACCGTGCGGATATGTTCGATCAGCCTTTTTTGTGAAGTTCCAGTTGCGGGATTTATATCTGCCTGATGATATTCCGCTTGGACGGCATCCGTTAGGATATTCTCGAAATCTTTCACGGAAAAAAATCGGTCGCTCTTCGAAACGCCTTTCAACTCGTAGGTCATCGTTTCCGCCGGAAGTTTCAAACGATAGGAAAAATCCGAATCAATATCGTTAGTGAAGCTATTTTGCGTATAGGTAATCAAGGTTTTGTTCTGCGTTTCCTGCGTTTCCATGGGCAGGGAAAGATCCTTTTTTATTCTCGGATACACGACTGAAGCCGATTCCAGTACGTCTCCGTATTCATCCAGCTTGATATTGAGAGTATGGGTAATTCGCGGATCTTTCGTATCCCGCTCATAGCTGTAGGTGATGGCCTCGCTCTCTTTGACGACGAATACGGCGTGCTTGTTTTGCCCTTGCGGTTGCAGCAGCTCGACGACGCAATTATGGGTTGCGACGGAGTAAGGCGTAAGTTGTTTTTTGATTTGGTCAGGCGTCGCTCCCGATAAAGGAGCATCGTGAGCAAACGTTTCGGTACGTAGTCCCATGCCTTTGCAGGCGCGTAAAGCCTCTCTCCATTCCTGGGTACTGAGACGGTCGACATAGGATTGATCTAAACCCGGAGAGGCAATGATACGCGCATCAGGCAAAGCCGATTCATGATCGACGAACGTAAAGCCCTCCCGCTTCATTTCTTCCTGCCAATAATCCGTGGAAAACGGGCTCAGAATGTTGTCCTCGCTAATAAAGGCTCCGGTATGAAACCAACTTTTCGTGATGACTGGATCCTGACTCAAAGATTGATCCACGATATTACTTGCATTCCCTTTTACCCAATGTTCGAAAACTTCGGCATCCGTCCGTTCGACCATACCGAATCCCCTGAATTCCCTTTCGGCATGGTCGTAATAGCCATGTCGGTATCGGTAGGAGCTGACGTTGCGGTAACCAGAAATCCGGTCTCTCGTTTCGGTTTTTGAAACGCAATGAACCGGAAAATGCAGTTTGGTAACCCAGGGCTTGCCTGCAAGCTTATCCTTTACGTAAAACAAGGTGGAGGGGGTATATTCCAAAGTAACTTCTTTGCCAAGGTTATTTTTGTAAGCAACCATGACGTGAGGTTTTTTGCCGTTCGTTAAGTCGATATATTTTAACGGAGCCTGTTCATCCTTGGATAAAGGACTTGACCAGACGATACAAGAGCCGCCGTTGCCAAGCAAATCGGTAATCGCGACTTTTGCTTGCTGATGAATTTCAGGGAAGGGATCTATTTCGAACGGAGCGACTTTGAATTCGTTTCCGCTTAAATTCATCCAACAAGTGAATTTGTTTTTACCCAAATAAATTAGATCGGTCGTACCTGAACCGTCAATATCGGCTAATCGTAAATAAAACGGATTGAATGCGTCGGGATAGTCGAAAATCGGGGCATTGTCCATTCCCACCTTGGCGCCGAACCGGCCATAACCGAGGTTCGGCCAATAACAAACTTCCCCGTTTCTGATCCTGACGATATCCGTCAGTCCGTCGCCGGACATATCCGCCAGGAATATGGTTTGCTGGAGGTCGGCGAATACGAAATAAGGCCCCTCTTCTTCGTCGAAGGGCAAAAATATTTTGTGGGCGTTCTCCATTCCTTCTCTGCCCGCCGACTCATACCAGGTGAAGACGTGATCCTCTGTAATCAGTACGTCGGCTTTGCCATTCCCGTTAAGGTCAACCATTCGGACATTCGAATCTTTCATATCGATATTAGGCAGACGGTCGAAGGTTCGAAAATTTTCCCAATGTCCTTGGTCGTTCAACTCGAAATACCCTCTCGGTTCAGTGTTCAAACTCACCAACTGCTTGCTTCCGTCCGCATCCAGATCCATCAGTTGCAATCGTGAACCTACGCCAGCAAAAGATGGTTTTGGCGATAGCTGTTTGGCGTGTTCAAACTTGCCATCCCCTAAGTTGCTTTTGTAAAACCAGCTTCCGCCTTGTTCGGTCAGAATGCCCGAAAGGCCTTCGTTAAATAAATCCGCGAATTGATAAAGAGGCTGGTCCAATCCGACAGGCGCATGGATGAGAGAGTCCGACGAAACGGAATGTACGGTTTTGTCCCAATTATGCTTCTGATAGTCGAACTCGGTTGGCGGCAGATGTTTAGACGTATACGTCCCGTCAGGTTTCTTGATATATCCGAAGGCGGTGATCGCGTTTAAGAAAGTAAAACTTGATTCGCTTGTGGTGTCGTATCCGAAGTTCAAGGATTTTACTAATGCCGAGCCGCCGGGAAGTTCGGCGAAATAATGAAACAGCAGCATGCGTTTGCACAGTCTTGTAGTTCTGATCTCGAAACTCGCCTTATACTCCGAGAAGGCATCAGCCCTAAAATCCCAATCTCTGCTCTTGGCAAACGGAGCGTCCTCGTCATACTCCCCGTAATCGAATACCGTTTGGAACAAGTAATCCGTCTCAGCCGGATAAGCTTCATTTAACGTACCGTATGGCGTTTTGTTCCCGTACAGCACTTTCTCCGGATACAGATTGGCATAGGCAAGCTTGCCACTTTTTATGCGATTTTTGTTATGCAACAAGGAAGCGTCTAACCCTTTATCGTCTTCTTTCTTATAGATGTAATGAGCGCAGTTGCCTTTATCGTCGAAGACGAATTCAGGCAGCCATTCGAATATTTTATTTGCATCTTTAGGGTCGGAAATTCTTGATGCGTCGCTCCAACCAAAAAGAGTCGTTACGTTTTCTTTCGTAATGACCCTCCATTTGATTTCCCGCGATGTTTTCCCCGACCATCTCTCGATCCTGGAAAATAGGCCTTCAATACGAGGTATATAAAAAGTGATCGTGAACAAGCCGTCCGGGGAGTCCTTTTTTTTGATTTTGTAGTTCCCGTCCGCAGCGGTGCTAAAAGTACCATCCGTTTTTTTCGCGAATACCGGAACAAGGTCTTCTGCCTCTGAGAAAAGGAAAGTATCCGAGTCCGCATCCGAATCCAAATTATCAAGATATCGGGGGAGCTCTTTATCGGTTTTACGTTTTATGGACGGCAGGCTCAAAGTCCACCCTAAGCCGAAAATACCGTTTCCGGCGCCTGAATTATAAGATAGATTCAATCCAGGTGAAGCGCCGCCCCTGGCTGGAGAAAATGGAAGGGGGATGGAGTAAGAAGCCGTTCCATTCACGGCATTTACGGAAAACTTTTCATCGATTCCTTTAATGGCGCCTCCGCCTTTTGGTAAAGAAATGGAAGGGATCTCAATTGCATTGGACTTCGTTTTTCCTCCATCCGTTGTGAGGAATGGAGATAAAGATTTTGTTGAATTTTCTATTTCTTTTGTCATTTGTTCACCTCATACCGATAAATTGCACCTCAAACCCCGCCGTATCGATATTTGCACCATCAAGGAGAAGATCGAATGCGCCGTTCTCATTCAACTGCTCAGATAAGTCTGATAATTCGCCTCCTTGCCTGGCCACGGACTTATGTTTTGTCCGTGGCCTTTTTGGGCAGATCTGTTGCAGCTCGAATCCATGCATAATTACAAATGGTATTTCACGATCATGATCAATTCCTCAAGATCGTTCAAGGCTGCGTCATCAACCTTTAGCGTAAAAGGTTCGTTCAACGTAATGTCCTGTCTCAGTTCGCGACAGAGTTTCCAGTCTTCCACCCGCTTAAGCGTTATTGATTCGTCACCTAGCAGCAAGGTGAATGTGGCCGGGTCACTCTTCCCCTTCGCCAAGAACATGACGCTCTCGATTGCAGTCGTCATTGGCTGTGCCATAAACGGTAGTCTGGATTTATCGATGGTAACGTCTACCGTTCCTTTCTTCTTAAGCAGATGCCATTCGTTAGGCAGGTCATGCTTCATATTCAGCCCCATGTGAAGGCCCGTCTCGTTCCATTGCTGCTCGATTGCCGCAAGCTGGCTCTTAACCGATTTGGCCGCGGTGGACTTCAGGCGCTCGCCGCCATCATTCGCCGTATAGTTAAGGTGAATGATGACATCCGAGATTGTACGGTAGTCGAATTGTCTGAAGGTCGGCAGCTCTAGCCGCCACTTGCTGATCACGCCCGCGCCTTCGAACGGCAAGTAACGCTCATCTTTGAAATTCAACTCGAACATGCCGTCGTCATTCTGAGCGGTGCTCGCCGCGATCGCTTGGATCGGAATTATATAGGAGCTGAATCTGTCGTCGTTCTCTTCGGTATTCTCCTCGTAGGCTTTGCCACCGATCGCTGTGTTCCGGAATTTGTTCTCGAGCAGACGCAAGGAAGCATTCACGCTCGTATACGGTCCGGCAACGCATGGGATCGAGATTGACAGCGATTTGATGCGGCGTTTGTAATGACCGGGATAATCCAGATCGAACAGCACCTCCGGCAAGGCGAATTCGCATGTGCCGGTTTCCCTGAGCTTGACGATGGCCAGCGGGTCAAGCTGGTACAGCGAGATCGGCTTGCTAATCTCGTAATCGTAGCCGCGCTCGTTCTGATAAGCGGCTTCGAGCTGCTTCAGGCCAACATAGAGCTGCTCGCCCGCAAGCAGACCGTCTCGTCCTGCGTCGAAGTAACCGGCTTGGATCCAGTTCGAGCTGCTGACGCCCCGTTCGAAGCAATACGTTTTCTCCGCTTTCTTCGCAAGGTCATAGGCCAAATTATACACTTGGCGATATAAGGTTTTCAGGCTGCCTTTCATCCAGACGTATAGCTCTTCGTTCGTATATTTGCTTCTGATGAAGGATTCGACTTCAGCCGCGTTGTCGATCGCCTGCTGCTGGTTCGCGATCTCCTGATTGGCCAACTGTATCCGAATTTGCTGCGCTGTAATCTGTTTATCGATCTGCTTCAATTCGTAACCTGCGGCGTTCGCCTGGAAGATGCGCTCCTGCAGAGCACGGGTGAAGCCGGCCTTCTTGCCGGCGCTTGCAGATTGGTAGGATAAGTGGTCCGCATGAATGCGTAATCCACGGCCGACGGCACTCGCGGCGTTCGCCAGGTTAGGGAAGCCCCAAGCTACGCCGGCTCCCACCCCAAGCGGTTTAAAGTCAATCGTGGTGCTCGGGAACGCATGGAACACGGAAGCCAACGTCTCGACGACGCCAATCCCGGTTTGCCAATCGGCGGCGGCGCTCGCTTTATCCATGTCCTCTTTCTCGAAAGGAATCAGCTTCAAGCCGCTGTCTCCCGCGACGGTTACGATCTCGTTCGGGATGCCACTGAACTCGGACGTATCGGACGGCACCAAGCTCTCCTCCAAGCCGCTCAGTTTCAAGTAATATTTCATCCGGGCCTCGACGATTTTACGGTTCTGCTCGAGCGTCTCGACCGCTTGCTGCGCCTCTACCAGCTGCTTCTTTCTGATCTCCATCTGCAGGTGCTGCATGACTCCCTCGTGTTTGGCGCGAATGAGAGCGATCTCCTCGTTGTCCTGCTTTTCCATGGCAGCTAGCATCGCCCCACCAAGCGACTTCAATTCATTGCACAATTCCAGCGCCTTCTGCAGCAAATAGTAGAATCGGTAATTCGGCATCACCGTGTTCAGGTCGTTCAGCATAGTAGCAATAGAGAGTCCCTGTGCCGCGGCCCGCATGAGCAGCGCCGGATCGATCGGCGGCTCGAACAGCGCCAAGCTCCGGAAGACGCCACCCATATTCTGACCGTGGCGGATCTTGTACAGCCGGTCAGCCACCGTATCCCAATACCCGGTCAGCTTCGGATTATTCGGGATGCAGAAATATGATGACGAAGCCAGTCCGTAGATATTGGCAAAGGTCAGCTCGCCGTTGATTTCGCCGCTTGGGGCCTCCATCTGATCACTGAACGGCGAAGCCAATTCTATCTCGACCATCGCGTTGCCGAAGGCATCCCACTTGTCCAAGAGGCTCAGGTATGAGTGCACCTTCATGCTCCCCCGTTTAGGAATCGTCATTGGACGAGGTCCTAAAATATGCCCTGCAAGTACATAGAGCTGGGTAGCCTGATTGATCGATTCAATCGTATCCTGGCGGAACAAGTGATCGCCCCAAGCGAGCAGGTTATCCAGATACTTCATGACGACCCACTTCATGTAGGCCACTCCTCTGCTCCGGGCAACGACATGCGGCATGAATGGTTTGTTGCGCCATTCGCTTATGAAAGGGTCAGGCGTATTCGGGTGAAGCTCCTTGAAGATGCGGTCCAGAATTCGCTGGCTGTCGGTATTCTTGAACGGTTTGAACTGCCAGAACCGGTTGTCGTCGTTCCCATCCGCGATCGGGTTGAACACGTAATGGAACCATTTCATCGCTTCTTCATACTGCTGCGCTTTACTAAGCGCATCCCCAAGCAGCATCGGTGCATGGAAGAACAGCTCCCATCCATAGAGCGAATAGACGCCTTTCAGTTCATGGTAGAGATTCGGTATGTTATAGTGCCAATCCTGATCATATTGGCCGGGATCGAAGCTCTGTTGACGAAAAAGCTCTGCTGTGCCCTGACCCAGTTTGCCAAGCATGCGTCCCGTGTCGAGATAATGAAAAGGAATCGAATTATACTGAAGTCCGAATAATCGTTCGCCAAAGATATCCTCCTGGAAATAAATATCATTCCTAACCTGAGACAAGGGGGCCGTTGAACTAACCTGCCATGAGTTCAACCGGCCCTGCGACCGATTGAATTTATCAATCGGAATTGCCACTGTAGTGACAGGTGACACAATCTTGAATGCAGACCCGTTAAAAGAGAAAGCAATATAATGAATGCCATCGCTGTCCAGGTTATCATCCACATTAATGACAATTCTGTCGTCATAAGCGATCGGAACGAACTTGAAATACGGTAAATCGTTGATCGCGTCGATAGGATCAGTGTATACTGCCTCCTTGCTGATTTGTTTCTGCGTCCATTTTCCGCCGCGATACTCGCTCCAAGCCATTCGGATTTCATAGAACTCGACAGGTTTCATCTTATCAATGCCGCTAGCGTCATTACCAAGCGAGGAAATGCTGCCGGTGCCGGATCCGGGATTCGCCTTCGTTTTCTTCATAATCTGCGGAAAGAAAGCGAGCAGGCGGCCATGCCAGACTATAGGTGTCAAATAGCAACCGTTCCCAGTTACCTGACGGGTGACCCGGTCCTCGATGTCATAGCATGGAATATCAACCTGCATTTTTTCCCACGCATACCAATTCTGCTCATCCAACGCAAAGTAACGATAGTAGAAGTAATAAGGCGCATTGCGCGTGCGGGCGAACACGTGCAGCCTTGCTCCTTTACTCCATTGGGTTCCTGCGCCGGTTCCAGAGATGCATAGCCCGATCATTTCCATATTAGCTACTTCGTTAACCTTATACAGATAGGAAGCGAGCGCAGCCGTCGCATTCTCTACAGTGATGTCCTTCTGCAGCAGATCGCTCTCCAATTCTTTGAAGAATGGGCTTTTGTCGTCCCGAAGATTGCTCTCGATCCAGTTCTCCGGATAGAGGAACACTTTACGGTTGGCCTCCCATACCCGGTAGCGCTGCATCCAATCCCAACGCTCTCGATCGAGGGTGGCCGGCGAGATGCCGCTTTGCGCCTCCTCCAAGCCAAGGAAACAGCGCTGCACGAACAATTGGACCGAGGAGATTGCCTGCTTGATGCGGGATGTCTCCATGACGGGCTCCATCTGCATGTCGATGAGGAAATACTCGAACAACCCGTCCGCGTCCGTTACCTCCCAATCGATCAACTCCTGGCGCTGCAGCAAATATCCGATCATCGCTTCCCGCTGATGGCTGCGAAGCTGGTCATGCAGAGGCTTCGCGATTTGCTCCCATTCTGTTTGAGCATGTCTTACGCGAATCGCATGCTTGATGTTATCGGCAATCACTCGGCATTCGCCGAAGTCGGACGTGGGTACTGCCCATTCGAAGAGCAGGTCGATGTCGACGCCAATCTTATCCGCGATCTGCAACGCATGCTGCAGCTTCAGCAGCGTCTTCTCATGGCCGAATAGCTCCAATGCGCTAGCGTTATAGTGATCCGCGGCGATCAGTTTCCCGATCCGTAAGCTGCTCCAGCCGGTAAGATCCGCTATCTTGTCTGGGAGCTGCGACCCGTCGGATGTCGTGTACACCCACGCCCAGAACTCAAGCAGCGTCCCTTTGCCAAGCGGCAGTGACTCGCGCAGCCGGACATAAGCGTCCAGACGCAGCCAATGCGGCATCGACAGTGCATTGAAGTCAAGCTGCCCGAAACGATCGCCATGCACAGCGAAGAACCGTACCTCATCCGCACTCAGACCGAATTCGGTCACGAGGATCGCGGCTTTGGTCAGCGCCGTGAGCGCAGGCTCGCATAGTTGGGAAGCAAAGTCTGGGATCAGCGCGGACGAAGGGATCGGAACGATTGCCGAAGCAGGCGTCTTCCAGCTGATCTGGCTGAGCGCCGCGCCGGCTGCTTCGAGCTTATATAGCTTTCCGGCCTGCAGGTGGAGCGTCCCGCTCCACCACTCGTTCGTCGGGTCCTCTTGGGCAATCACTTCCACTACCGCCCCATCCAGCCTGATGACGGGGGATGCATCGCTGTTACGGACAATGAACGTATAAGCGGCTTCGGCAGGCGGTATAAGATAACCGCTCCATGCTGCCTCACTTGGTGCTGCACTATCTTTGATTTGCTCGAATACGTCATAGATCGGAGCAGTGCCTGGTTTGATCCGGAGCACTTCCATAACCAATACTGCGGTAACTTTCGCATCAAGGCCGATAGCATCGGCCAGCGTATCGATTACGAATCGGCGTGACAATTGATTGCGCAGATATGGCAGGAACAACGCTAGAAACGCAGTCCGTTTCATCGGAGCCGTATTCGGATCCGACTGTCCTTCCGTTAGTTGTTCGAACGCTACCGAGATATCACCTCTCTTGATTGTGGCTTCGATCTGCGCTTTCTCCTCTTCCGTCAAGGTCGTTTCATTGTCGAAGATGCCCGATAACAGTTCCTTGAAGCGCTTGTCCTGCTGCTTCTGAATGCGGACGAGCGCGCTTGCCCAATCGGAACCGCTGTGAATCGCCTGGTAGGCAGATACTTCGTCTTCGGTCAGGATACCTGCGACCTTAATGCTGCCGACAGTTGAATCGTATTTCAACTTGCGCTTGAGTGAGCTGGAATCTGGCAGCGTGACCTCCACGTCTGTGGGCGCATTGGTCGTATAGGTCAACGTGCCTTCCAACAAGCCGATGATCTGCTCCACCGTGCCGTTGTCGAAGAGCAAACTCGTCTTCGTTCGAATAAGGGCGTTGGTTGCAAATTCATAGGAGACTGCCGTCAGGCTCTGATGCGCCTGGTCAATGGCGTTCAAGCCATCGTACAACGATTTGGCAAGCTGCAGCACATTCTTCCGGGACGGCGTGAGCGGCTCATGGACGTCATCTGTACCCTTCAGGATGAAATTCAGCTGCTGATGCGTAAAGCCGGCCGCCTCCATACGTCCCCAGCGTTCCAAGAATTCGAGGGTGAGGTGAGCGTTCCGGAACACGTTTCCGAATAGCGGCAGCACCTTGATGAAGGAAGCGATGTTTAACCCGAGCGCACTGGATAAGAGACGATAGCGATATAGTATCGATACGTTGTGCAAAGTAAGCGCATCTTCCATCCCCGCTGCTTGGACGATTGCTTGAATATCGTCAGCGGTGAGATGAAGCGCCGCCATGACCGCAGGGAGATGCTCGGATAATCTGGCATCGCCCTTTAAATAATCCCCGTTGTCGTCCGGCTTGAAGATCGGATCGATGCCCAGCACATTATGCGTCAAGAAAAGACGCTGATATAGCGATTTCTCGCCCGATACGCCCATATCGCTCCAGAACGTCAGCAGCTTGGACAGCTCAAGACCTGTTGCCCCAAGAAGCCGCTTTACCGCCACAAGCTGATGGATGAGAGGTGGATTGATCTCCCCGGCTTGCCCAGATGTTTGATTGATGGAGGAGGAAGTAACTTTCGCCTGGCTTACTAAATTTGCTCCTTCACCGACGTGAATTCTGGCCACATCATAGAACCATTCAATTTGACCTGTCCAACCGTCGTTGAAAATACCCGTCTTCAGAATATACTCACCGGTAGGAAGATCCGTTGGTATACTCCAGCTTACCGGATAAAACTTTGTCACTCCTGCCTGGAATGATTGATGCTCAAAAAATTGCTGGAACACTTTTCTCGTCTCTGTAAGATCGAAAATTTCCACATCGATAATGACAGTCTCATTCTTTGGTGCGGTTACTTCTGTTTGAAAATTCAACGTGCCGCCTGGATATGCCGGATTCGTTGCAAACGTTGCTGTAGCCGTCCATTCCGTCGGAATCACTTCTTCGGGGCTGCCGCCAATCCCCGCGATCGCTTGATCCGTCTCGTCGATCGTCCATCCCAGCTTCCGCTGCAGCCGGATGAAGCGGTGCATGCGGTCATATTCTTCGGTCTCAAGCGGTGTCCCGTCCAGGTGCTGCAGCAGCGCTGTGCCGAGATCGCAGCTGTCTCGCTGCTCGAGCATGACGAGGAATAAAATGTTGTTCTTAAACAGGAATACGCCCTTCTCGCCTTTGTTACTAATGAAGACCATTCTACCGATCCGATCCGGATCCCCCGGATCCACCCAGAAGAATTGGCCCGAACTCGTCATGGTGACTTCACCCGTATTCACCGAGATACTTCCAAACTCGATCTGATAGTAGATATTATCGCGAATGATGCCTTCCTCTACCACGGCGGCTTGACGGTTATCCACGAAGATGAGGCCGTCGAAGCCGTCTCTTCCAATCTCGATTACGATCATTTTGCCGACTTTGGCGAATTGGTCTTTGACCCAATCCACGATCTCGCTCTCGGAAATCGCGACTCCGCTGGCTTCAGATTGAATCATCGCGAGCTGCTCGCTCTTGGCCAGCATATCCGCCATCTGCTCAAGGCCGTTCGCTTCCGCGTAGCTCTGCAGGTATCGGTAGCTAAAGCGCAGGCTCTCCATGATCATCTTCGATTTGCCCGTCGGCATCGAAGGATTGACGTACCTGGTCTTGAGCAAATCGACGAGCTCGAAGTAATCGATCCCTGTCCGGCGCAGGAACTGCTGCTTGATGAGAGTGAGACCATCGTAGGCGAGCATGGCAGCGTTATCCGCGTAGCCGTAATATTCGCACACCGGCTTGACGCCGATGATTTGCCGATATTCCTCCTCGGTGTGAAGCTTACTCGCCTGATAATCGATCAATGCCTTCTGCTCGAAGCTCTCCTTGTTCAGAATAACGTACTCTTCCTGCGTCAACCCGAGAAACTCGGCGTCCACAGCCCGGTCGAGCGCTTCGTTCTTGAGCCAGGCAAGCTTCGGATCCGCGTCTTCCTGATGCTTGCGGAACGTCTGCATCAGCTCATAGCGGCTCGTATCCAGGTGGTTCAGATAGATGCGGGCGGCATCAATCGGCTGATGATACGGCAGATTGAACGGATAAACCTCGTGCTTCAGGGTGGCATACGCCTGATATTCGGTATGCTGTGGTTCGGCCAGCAGCTCGCCGCTCGTTTCGCCCTCCACGTTGAAAGGCTTGGGGGCTGTATACGCGATATAATTCTCCATCACTTCGTTGACCAGATCGATATACGGTAGAACCGTATGGCTGTTCTGGCACGTCAGCTCCAGCTCTCCTAAGTCCGGTCGGCGCTCGAGAAGCTTCTGCAACGGGGTGCCGGAGATATCCTTCGGATCGGGATTAATCGGGATCGGATTGCTCGGATCGTTATCCAGATTGTTGTTCCTTAGATATT
The DNA here is from genome assembly GCF_033239625.1 of Paenibacillus sp. CCS19. Lineage (NCBI taxonomy): Bacteria > Bacillati > Bacillota > Bacilli > Caryophanales > Paenibacillaceae > Paenibacillus > Paenibacillus sp. CCS19. Next base: position 44,130 of record NZ_BTCK01000002.1, on the reverse strand, counting down.
GCAGCAGCTCCACATAATAAGCCGCCGCACTGTAGACAGATGTACATTCGCCGCAGTCACAGAAATCGGCATCGCCGAAGAGCAAGTCCCAGGAGAGATGATGCTTCTCGAGAGTCTCTTCTAGCGAGTTAATGGATTGGTCCGTCTTCTGCCCATCAACGCGGATTGACAGGCCTTGATCTATCATGGCTACGCCGGTCCCTCGATATGTTTCCCGTAACGCCATTATCGCCTTCTCGTTGCGGACGCGCGCCTGCTGAGCATTGGTATAAATCTGCATCAGCGTCTCTTCCTCCAGACCGCTCTGCCTCATCGCCGCCAAGAATTGTTTCTGGGGCACGGACGAGATATGCAGGGATGAGTGCAGGTTCGCGTTATAAAGCACCGGCAACGCATCCGAATCGGGACTGATCGCCGCGATACGCTGCAGCGTCTTCATCTGAAGGATGACCTCGTCGCGATGATCTTCGGGGATTGCCTGCATCACCTCATCCTGCTTGACCAGCTCATAAATGGAAGTGGTGCGGATATTAAATTCGGGCTGACCGTCTAACACCGACGCTAGATGCAACCCGACGTCGTTATTCAGGATCGGGACCTCCGGGTCCCTGATCAGATTTGTCAGCATAGCGGTCGGCTGAGCACGGTAAAGTTCCCGATGCAGCTTGACCGCGTAGGCCCGTTGGTCCGCCTCGGATTGACCCGGCGCGGCTTCCTTCACCTTCTCGATAAAAGCTGATTTGCTTAACTTGGCCGCGATATCGCGAATGGACCGGATCTGCTCGTCCTTCTGAAACGCGACGATCACCTTCGGGTTCGCTCCGCTCCACTCGGCCAACTGATTGGTGAAGTCCAGATTACCGATCAGCTCGGGCTCGAATGCTTCATGGCTCTCGAGCTCGGACCTTACGGCCGTCCAATCGCCGTTGTTTTTCTTATAGATGGTATCGAACGCCTGCCGCTGCTTAGTGGATTTGAGATCGAATCTGTATGCATCGATGAGGGGATCCGTTTGAACGCGGTCCTCCGGTTTATTGTCCATCGTTCATTACTCCTTTATCGGGATCGTTGTCTAACGTCCGTGTACTAATGATCAGTGGTTAGGCTCTCATTCCTCTTCCACTCACAAGCATAACTGGAGCAATTGCACCTTGAAAGGACACCAAAGTATATAAAAGGGTATACGCCAGCAACATTTGCAGCCGAAATGCAAAGAAAGCCCAGAGGCCATCCTCTCGGGCTTTCTTCATCATGATGTGGATTAACGCAATAATTTTTTAATCAGCTCTGTTTTTCCTTTCACTTCCAGCTTCTCGTAAATTCGGCTCAGATTTTTCTTCACCGTAATCTCCGATAGGTAAAGCTTCTGGGCAATTTCCTCATTAGAAGAGCAGGATGTGACCAGAAGAGCAATTTCCCGTTCGCGTGGCGTCAGTCCCGATAGAACGGCATCCAACGCCTCATCCTTGTTGTCGATTTTCGTTGACCGATATAGATTATCTACAAATTTCCTCAAGTCCTTATCTTCCCTGAAGTCAAGCGCCATTACTGGAGCAGGAAAATCTGGACCAAAGGCTTTATGCGTAGCTCGTGGTACCTCTAAATAACCGATTCCTTTGACAGCTTCCTGAAGATATTTCATTGGCGTCGTGTATATCATCACTCCACCTTTCAAATAATAGGATAGATAAGTTTGGAAGAACATGAAGCGAGCGGCCGCACTGCCGTCCTTAGAAAAATCGATCTTGTATTGAAACCATCCTGCAGGCGACTCAGGAGATACGTTCAGTTTATCCCTCTCATGTCTGGATAAGGTTCGGAAGTAAGATTGGGTAATCGGGTTCAGTTCCAATAACCCCAGTGATTGACGATGAACAGGAATATAAATGAACATGCCCACTGCTTCGTGCTTCTCATTCTTAAGCAGCCTGATTGCATCTTTTCCTAATGAAATGACATCGGATAGCGAAATGGAAGTAAACCATTTCTCGTTAACGGACTTTGGTATTTTATAGATATATTTCTCATTCGTAACCGGATCGAACATCTCTTGAACGATGTCTTTCAGGTTGGCAAGGACCTCTCGTACATATTGCTCAGCTTCGTGCAAGTTGTCTTGGTTAATAGATTCAAAATAGTAGGATTGATCAATCGCATCATCGTAAAACATAGCTCGAAAACCTGGATCTCCCACAACATAGATATAATCGAGCAGGAGCAGGTTCCTTTCCTCTATTGAAATATGGCTTGAGGTAATAAGGCTGTAATGGTATTGGACGCTCCGCTGCCATAGACGATGGTAGATTTGAGGTTTTCTTAATCTGAAATCCTGGTAAAGCGCTTTGCGCAGCACCTGATGCAAATACCAGCCCCGCTCTGTTTTTCTAACAAAAGAAAGATGAATCAGCTTGTTAAACTCTTCGTTGCTGATTTCCCTCTCAAACATCGTCTCAAGAATTTCATGATTGAACACCCGGACCATGGTTACTGCTTCCAACAGCTCGCACAAAGCCGGATCCGGAAGCTCACGCAGCCACCGGCCTGCAATTTCTTTAAAGGTTTCCTTCCAAAGCAGCAATTCGGGTTCCTGTTCCCGGTTATGTACATCCATGTAAAGGGATAACGCTAAGGGATGTCCCTTTGTTATCATATATGATTGTCGCACAAAGCTTTCATCGTTCTTTCCATAAATGAAGCTGTACGCTTTACAGTTTTCGAAGTCAAAAGGAGACAGTGGCATAAATTTGATTAAGCTTCTCCACGCTGGGGATGAAACCCATCCTCCTCTCAGCGGAAATCGGCCGGCTAACAAGATGATGATTCGGCTGGATAATCCGACTAAGAAGGAATTCCGAATCCAATCATCAAGCTCATCCATTTCTTCATACGTATCGATTGCGAAGACTACGCGCCCCTTGCCCGCCAGATGATTCAGCTGTTGCTGGGCCTGCCGCAATAACTCGTCTTCCCGTCCCTCATCAACTGCTTTAACCTTAAGTATAGCGAGTAGTCGCGAGGTAAACCCGGTCGGTGTTTTCGTAAAGTCCACGCAGTCCAAATGAAAGAATGGAACTCCTTCATGAACGCATATTCGCTGGAACTGGTCCAACAAAGAACTTTTTCCAATCCCCCCTGTACCGCTAATATTAAGAATGGTTGACGTACGATCCGAGTTGAAGACGATATCCCTAAAAGCATCCAGCTCCATGCGGCGCCCTACAAAATAACTCTCTTCTAACAGCCGAATCTTATCACCAAAGTTGCCCATGGAAACCTCCAACGACACATATTTCAACTTTGTATACTTATATGTATACTCAAGGGTCTATCTATCCCAAAATACTATCTTCGGTGTATTCGATAAATGTTTGAACGATCCTGCTTGTTCGCATGATAAAGTCACCGGTTCAATTTTTGAATAATAAAGCTCGCTTCGATAGCATGATTGACCCTCTACAGTTGAAAAAGCAGCCGGGTAGGGATGGCTGCATATGCAACCGTATCTCGAAGAACGATGGGATTGTCTTCTATTAATGCACGGATGGGATAATTTTCGGCATGTAGTATTAGTTGCTACCGGATCAAGACCAGACTTCACCTTCCTTCGGGAATTAAGGTATTCGGCGGATCCAGCAATTGAGTCGGTTCCACAGTTAGAAGAGTTCCCCCTTCATTATCCCCCTCCTTGACAACCACCCTCCCACATGTATAGTATTAGGTATTAGCATCTGGTACTAATACCAGATAACAAAGGTGGTAATCGATATGACTTCATCCTTCCGCATTCGTTCTAACGCTAAGCTGACGGCAATCGGTTCTTATGTCCCTGATCAAAAGATAACGAACGCTGGCCTCGAGCGTCTCGTCGAGACGAACGACGAGTGGATCGTGCAGCGTACCGGCATCTCGGAGCGCCGCGCAGCGGCCCCGGATCAATATACAAGCGATATGTGCATCGAAGCTGTCGCTGATCTGCAGCGCCGTTATAACGTTCAGCTCGAAGATGTCGACTACATCATCGTCTCCACAACGACGCCTGATATGCCATTCCCATCCGTATCGGCTCGCGTCCAACAGGCGTTCAACATCGGGGCTTGCGGTGCGATCGATTTGCAAGCGGCATGCGCGGGATTCACGGCCGCTCTGCAAAATGCGAACGGGCTGCTCCTCTCCGGCATCGCCCGCAAAGTGCTGGTCATTGGGGCCGACTCGATGACGAAGATTACCGACTACACCGATCGCACGACGTGCATCCTGTTCGGGGACGGCGCTGGCGCCGTTCTGCTGGAAGCCGATGACGATCGCGAAGGCGATCTGCTCGCATCCTACTCCGTAACGACAGGAGCTGGCGGCCACCATGTATACTTGACCGGCTTGTCCGAGAAGCTCGGCGAACACGAGCTGCAGAATCCCGGCAAGATCGTGCAGAACGGCCGCGAGGTGTACAAATGGGCGGTCAGCACCGTACCTATCGGCATCGAGCAGCTGCTGGAACGCGCTGGTCTGACCGTCGCCGATATCGACTGGTTCGTTCCGCACAGCGCCAATATGCGCATTATCGAATCGATCTGCGAACGTTCCGGCATCCCTGTTGAGCGGACGCTTGCTTCACTCCAACATTACGGCAATACGTCGTCCGCAACGATTCCGCTTGCTCTGGATCTGGCCGTTCGCGACAACAAGCTGCAGCCGGGCCAATTGGTGCTTCTCTATGGCTTCGGCGCAGGACTGACCCAAGCCGGCGTACTCATGCGCTGGGAACTGTAAGCCTAGCATATAACTATCGTATCTCCGTAATACAGAACGAACGCTATCTAACTACTTCACCCCCCTACAGTTCAACATTTCCGCTGCAAAATAGTCTCCTGAGGAGGAGCAGATGACGTGTCCCTGCTCCTCCTATTCTCGTATGCTATTAAGAGAACGACTACGAGAAAGAACGGAGGATACCCATCATGCAGCCGGGCATGCCTATGGTGTCTATTGTTATCCCCTTCTATAACTGCCCCTATGTTGATCAGGCTGTTGCAAGTGCACTCAATCAAACCTACCCCAATATCGAGATCATCGTCGTGGATGACGGTTCCACCATGCATCAGGATAAGCTCGCCCCTTACCTCAATCGCATTCACTATATCGGCAAGGCGAATGGCGGCACAGCTAGCGCGCTTAATTACGGGATGAGCCTAGCGTCGGGCAAATATGTGGCGTGGCTTAGCTCCGATGATCAATTCAAACCAGCGAAGGTCGAACGTCAGGTTGCTTTCATGGAAGCGACTGGCGCGCAGATCAGCTATACCGATTTTGACGTTATCGATCAGTACTACAACATTACCTCCCGCAATGCTTCTGCCAAATTTCCTTCTGCACGAGAGTTGTATAACTCGCTGCTAGGCGGATGTGCGATCAATGGCTGCACCATCATGATGACGAAGCAGCTGTTCACGGGGATGGGCGGCTTCAATGACCGTCTCCCTTATACCCATGACTATGAATTGTGGATTCGGATTGTACTTGCCGGATTCGGTTTCCCTTTCATTAACGAATCGCTTACCGTCTATCGGTCGCACCCAGGCATGGGAACCAAGAAGCATTACGATACGATTATGCAGGAAGCTCAAACGATCGGGAATATGTACCGTTCCGCGCTTACAGCGCTCATCGCCCGCACACCTGGATAGGACGATCCGCCTCGCAGCTAATGAACTGTACAGCAGGATGAAAGGAAGGTGCGTCAACCAGCTATGGAAATATGGTTCATGTTCGTCGTCCCAAGCGGCGGCATGCATACGCTCAATTGCGAACGCATACCCGCCTTAACGAAAGCTGGCATTCGCTGCAGACTGATCTACTTCCAACAGGGCATCGGCAGCACGCAAGGCACGATGCCTTGCCCCGTCCACTATGCGAACACGCCGGAACAATTCGCAGAGCTGCTCCGCCAGCATCCCCCATCCGCCATCGTCGTGAGTTCCTGGTATACGGTTGTCCAGACGCTTCGCGAGCTCGGTTACGCGAAGCCGATTATTTTCGAGATACAAGGGTTGGGTCCACCTCAGAAAGCGCGCTCCGAACTATCCTTGATGTACGGGGTTATCCAGCCCCACGCAACAGCTGTCCTGCATCCGGGCAGTCCGCTCATTACCGGTCTGCTCAGCGTTATGATGCCTCACAAGGTTAGCTATGTCATCCCTAACCCGATTAACGCAGCCGCCTTCCACTATCACTCGAAGCCTGCCAATCGGAAGCTGCCGATGATTCTTATCTGGATCGGACGAGTCGAGCCGAATAAGAACTGGTCGGAATTTCTGCTTATCGCCCATGAGCTGGTGAAGCGCGGCGAAGATCCAGAGCTGTGGATGTTCGAGGACCCGACACTCTCGGTGCCGCAGGATCGATTGGCGATGTCGAACGCCATTCATGCGCTCGGACTGCAGAACCGCATCAAGCTGCTGCCGCATGTTCCACGCATGCAGATGGCCGAATACTTCTCAGCTGCGGCCGATTCCGGCGGCGCGCTGTTGATGACCTCGCTGTCTGAAGGCGCGCCTTATGCTGCGCTTGAAGCGATGATATGCCGGTGCCCGATCGTAACGAGCGACAACGACGGCATCCGCACGATGGTCGCCAATGGCGTTCACGGCATCTACTACAACTTGGGAGACATTGCAGGCGCTGCGAATGCAGTTCAGAATCTCCGCCGCGATTCGATGCTTCGCAGGGCGATCGTCAGCCAAGCGGAACAGCGCGTGATGTCGGAGTTTCAACCGGCGCACTACGCCGCTGCGTTCCAACTGATCCTGCGCCAGCTCGGCGTCGGATAACGATAAAGATAACGATAACGAACGATAACATCGAGGAAGCTTGTCCCCCTTTACGATGGCTGCGGCCAGCGGGGCGGCGAACTTCCTCTGCCGCGTTCCTGCCGGCTTATACAGCTTCGCTTATCGGATGCCGAGCTGTCTGAGATACGTCGACCAGCGTTGTTCATAGTGACTGAACAGCGCTCTCGTTTCCTGCTCGATCGCTTCCTTATGCTGCAGCGTTCCCATTCCTTCATGCCAGCGGTATGCAATAAGCGGTTCCGGCGTCAGGTGAACCGGATATCCCCCCAGCATGACGCGATACCAATAATCGAGATCATGCGTATACCGCTGATGCTCGTTGAACAACCCGATCCGCTTGAACAGCTCTTTCTTCATCATCACGGTACAGCCGTTGATCGGGTTGCTATTGCGGAACGTCCGAAGCATGTCATTGGCAGCCTTCGGCGGAATAATTCCTAATTGCGTATATTTGCCTCTGCCATCGATGACATCGAAACCCGTATGGCCGATCCATGCTTCCGCCTTCTGCATCGAAGCCAGCTGGCGGTTTATTTTGTCCGGATAGAAGAAATCATCGGAGCTCAGCCATGCCACATATTCCCCGCTCGCATATCGAAAGCCGTGGTTCAACGCGCTCGCCGTGCCGCCGTTTCGTTTCCCCAGATAACTGATTCTGCCCAGATAAGGCTTAAGCAGATCGGCATGTTCCGTCGACCCGTCATCGACGACGATCACTTCGACATTCGCGTACGTTTGCGCAAGCGCGCTCTCGACTGCTTCCCGGACGTACGGATCGTTATAGAACGGAATAATAATCGATACTTTCGGATTTCCTGCAATCATTCGCTAGCCCTTCCCTTTCTGTGCATGAATCGTTCTCGCATCGCCCAGCGCATCCTGAAGCGACTGCGCAAGCGGTATGCGGGCCTGCCAGCCAAGCGAGTGAATGCCGCCCAGATCGACCGCCTCCGGCGATTGAGCCGACGAATCGCCAATCTCGAACGCCAGCTTGCTATGCGCCATCGCGGCGAATTGAAGTGCAAGCTGCTCCAGCGTCACGAACTGGCCGGAAGCGACCGGATAGACGCTGCCGCTAGTGCCGCTTCGCAGCAGCACTTCATATGCGGCCATCGCATCGCGCACATCCAGGAAGTCGCGCCGTTCATCGCGCGACGACAGTCGGAATGGCGCAGCCGTCTCGCCGGCAGCCTCTGCTGCCTCCGTCTGCGCCGTATACCGCGCCAGCAGCGCACACAACCCCTCTGATCGGCCGGGGCCGATCAGATTGGATGGCTCGGCAACGATGACATCCATTCCATAAAGGGATGACCAGCATTGCGAGACAAGCACCTGCACCATTTTGCTCAAGCTGTATGGATGAAGGGGGGCAGGTGTCGCATCCGTGTCTGCCGAAGGCCGAAATCGGAGCATCGAGCCTGCAACGAGCACACGGCACGGGCGGCCAGCCGCTCTTATCGCTTCAAGCAGATGAACCGTCCCCATCCCGTTCGTCATTAGATACGCAGACGGATCCAGCCAAGATCCCCCTACTGCGTTCAACCCAGCCAGATGAACGACCGCATCCGGCTGCGCCTGTGCAATCACTCTCCGCGCATCGTCTCGATCCGTCCAATCGCAGGCAATGACCTCATGTCCGCTATCCGGGCCAGGGGCAGCCGCTTCAAGGCCGATGCGACGAGAGACGGCAGCCACGACCTCCCATCCCGCTTGACGAAAATGGACAACCGCATGCTCGCCGCTGAACCCGCCCGCTCCTGTCACCAATACACGTAGGCCGGTCATGTGGATCGCATCCATGCCGCCAATTCGCTCAGCATTTGCGGATAATACGGCGCTTCATAGCTCCAATCGGTGCGGATCGGCGCAAGCGTCCGATCGATAACTGGCGTATCCGTTGGCGTAATCACAGCTTCATAATGGTCGAATGCAGCTTGGAACAAATGCAGCAGCTCCAGCTTGCTCACGATCTCTGGCGCAGCAAGCTGCACGAGTCCGCCGATGTGCGGATGCAAGATCGCATAGCGTACCGCCTTCGCCAGCTCCAGCGTCGTAACGCCGTTCCAGTACACGCGCGAATAGCCTTGAATCGTCCCGGACTGCTTCAGAAACCATTGCAGCAGACCGATGCCTGCCGCATTCTGGTCCGGCCCGATAATCGAGGTGCGGATCGTGAGATGCCGCGGATCCGTCACCTCGCCAATCGCCTTCGTTCGGCCGTATACCGATGGATTGTCGGGCGTATCCTGCTCCGTATACAACCCTTGGCTGCCGGAGAATACGCAGTCGCTGCTAATATGAATGAGACGCGCCCCTATCGTATCCGCGGTGTGTCGCAGCCAATGCGGAAGCAGTCCATTGACCTGATAGGCAGCGAGCGGATGATGCTCGGCATCGCTATTCAGAACGCCCGCTGCATTGACGATGACGTCGGGACGATGCTCGGTAACGACAGCCAGCACCTGCTTAAAGTCCGATGCATCCAGCGGTATTCCTTCGGGATCGTCAGACCTTCTCGTGGTGTGCGCGACGTTTACGTCTTCTACTGTGCGAAAATATTGAACCAGCAGATGACCGGCCATCCCATTGCCGCCGATCACAAGCAGCTTCATGCGAGGAACCCCCCGCGCACCAGCAGCTGCCGGATATGCTCCTTATCCATAATGTTCTGGCTGGAGCTGAAACTGTCGAATTCGACCGGCGCATACGAGCTGTAGCGCTCCTTCAAGCCTGGCACATCGAGCGGCGGCAGAATGACCAGATACTCATCGTCATAGACGACCGTGCTCTTGCTCTCGAATTCCGTCAGCAGAATCTCATGAAGCTTTTCGCCCGGACGCGTGCCCGTTTCCACAATGTCTGCCTGACGTCCCAGCGATTCCATCAGCACCTCTGCCAAGTCGACAATTCGGCATGTCGGCATCGTCATGACGAATATTTCGCCCCCGATGCTCTCCTCCGACGCTTTGAACAGCAGACTAATCGCATCCTGAAGCGTCAGGAAGAACCGTGTCATGCGCAGATCCGTAATGCCGACCTGCCGCTTCGACTGAATCTGGTGAATGAACAGATGAACGACGCTGCCGTTCGTACCAAGCACATTGCCGCCGCGGACGCAGACGAACTTCGTCTCCGACCGTAGCAGGTTCGCGTATACGATCAGCTTCTCGCCAATCGCCTTCGTCATGCCGTAGAAGTTCGATGGATTCGCTGCCTTATCGGTCGAGATATAGATGACCCGTTTGACGCGGTTCGCAATGGCCGCCTCGATGACGTTCTGCGTACCTATTACATTGGTCTTCAATGCCTCATACGGCTGATCCTCGCAGACCGGCACATGCTTGAGCGCGGCCAGATGGAACACGTAGTCCACCTGCTCGCACGCACGCATCAAGGCTTCCTTGTCGCGAATATCTCCGATGCAGAATGTCAGACGCTTATCCTCGAAAAACCGGCTCATCGCCACCTGACTCGATTCGTTTCTAGAGAAAACAATGATTTGCTTCGGATTCTGCGGCAGCAGCTGACGGATTAACTCGTATCCCCATGAACCGGTTCCGCCAGTCACCAGAATACGCGAATTGTTAAACATTCCATTTCCCTCCAAGCACATATTTCACCACAATGTCCGAAACATGTTCGGCCTTGTACCCATCCGGCACTGACCAGTTCGCCGGCAAGCTCATCATAACGGCAGCGGCTCCTGCGATATTCTCAGGCTTCAAGCCGCAGACAACATTGCTCCCGCAATCGACCGTCTCAGGACGTTCGGTCGTATCGCGAATCGTCACGGTCGGCACGCCGAACAAGCAGCATTCCTCCTGCACCGTCCCGCTGTCCGTAATCGCGAGCCGCGCATCCTTCTCCAGCTTCACGAAGTCGAGAAATCCGAACGGCTCATACAGCTCAACTAGCGGATGAAGCGTATGCGCAGCGACGCCGCCTTCCAGCTTGGAACGGGTTCGCGGATGAACGCTGCACACGATTCGCAGTCCCGATTTGTCCGCGACCATGTTCAGCCCGTCTATAATCGACCGCAGACGCACAGGATCATCGACATTCTCCGCCCGATGGGCGGTCACGATCACATATTGACCCGCTGTCAGTCCCAGCCGATCCATAATGCCGCTCGCTTCGATTCGCGGCATGTAGTGGTTGAGCACTTCATAGATGGGGTTACCTGTCTGCACGATTCGATCTGCGGGAACGCCTTCTCGCAGCAAATTGCTTTTGCTGTAACCGGTATACGGCATATTGATTGTCGAAACGGCATCGATGATGCGCCGGTTTTTCTCCTCAGGCACTTTCAGATCGTAACAGCGATTGCCCGCTTCCATATGAAGAACCGGAATCCCCATCCGCTCCGCAACGATGGCGCATAAGGCACTGTTCGTATCCCCAAGCAGCAGTACAACATCCGGCTTCTCGCGCAGTAGCACCTGTTCGATCTCTCCGAAGATGGCGGACAGCTGCGCGCCTAACGTTTGTTTGCCTGTTGACAGCGTATAGTCTGGGGGACGCACCTCCATCTCTTCGAAAAAAATGCCGCTTAACGAAGGCGAGAAATTCTGCCCAGTGTGAACGAGCGTATGCTTCTCCGCCAACTGATCCAGCTTCGCAATAATGAGACTCAAGCGAATGATCTCCGGTCTTGTGCCTAGAATCGTCATAACACGCATGGACTTCTCTCCTTTCCCTGCTCCTTAGCTCCGCTTCTTACGCCGCACGCTCTTGCCGCTTCTGCTCCGTCGTCTTGTCGCAGCGCGGCCTCTCGACTTGCCGGACCGCTTCTTCCCGCTTCGCGATCTGACGCTCTTGCGGCTTCTTCTGCCGCGAGCGCGCGGCCGCGGAGGCGGCGGTGCCGGAGGCAGAATAGCGGGCAGCTCGAATCGGCCAATCGGCTCGCCCTTCGGCAGCGCATGAATCGTTGCATCGTCGATCTGCATAATCTGCTCCAGCGAATAACCAGCTTCGATAACGGCAGCTTCCGATCGGAAAGGCCGAAGCACGCCGCCCTCCAGCAAATAAATGACAGGTTCGCTGCCGCGCACGAGATGCGGGACTCGTATCGTGTTCGTTCGGAGCAGCTCCAGCAGCCGAAGCAGCTTAATCCGATAGGCGGTCAAACCGTATGCCAGGTCCGCAGCGTGAGCGTTCTTCTCTCCGACCGCATGCAGGTCACTGGTATGGAGCAGCGCATCCACGCGAGCGATCAGACCGCCAACGTCTCCAACGGGCACCGCATTCGCCGCGTTGCCGGTGGCAGCCATAATTTCTGCAAGTCCGCCAGCAGCGAAGGCCACGACCGGTTTCTTGAAAATAAGTCCTTCAAGCGCCGTCAGACCGAAGCCTTCCGCCGTTAAGCTTGGCACGACCAGCAGGTCGAAGGCAGGATAGATCGTCTCGATCCGATCCTCGAATTGGACCCAGCGGAATCGCTCCAACAGACCCGCCTGTCTGACCATATCGATGCCGGAGTCGAACAGCGGCCGATCAACCGGGTTGCCGACGACCAGGAACATCGCGTTCGGGTGACGCGCCGCAATGTCGATCGACATTTTGATGTAAGGGATGAAACCTTTGTTCTCATAGATCGAGGAGGCGATGAAGCCGATCAGCTTATGCTGGTGCTTGATCGCAAGCCGATTGCGCCTGTTCTCCCTATTCGCCTGCCAGCTTGCGGGATGAAGAGAGTCGATATGCCAGGACGGCGGCAGCAGCATCGTTCGGTTCGCAAGCTGGGGGAAGAACATTCGGATCGGCTGCAGCGTGGAATCAGAGATTCCGACAATCCAATCGGAGTAACGTTCGAATAGGGCGACTGAAGCGGATGTGTACGGGGTTAATCGGATCGTTTCCATGAGCATCCAGACGACTGGAATGCCGAGCTCCTTCGCCGCGATTGCAGGCATCGGATGGACGGAGGTGCTCACAAGCACAACGTCAGGGCGCTGTTCAGCCAGCAGCTGCACGAGCGCTGCGTAGTCCGAATGGCTTCTGAACTCATGCAGCTCTTCCATTAGATGCGGCTGCGCCAGATAGAGCGGAACAGAGATTGGGATCGGCTGAACAACAATCGATACGCCTGCCGAAGCAGCCTGGGCAGACAAATACCCGGTGTTCGGAACGACGAGCGTGCAGTTGAAGTACGGGAGCAGCTCCTTCAGCATGAACAGCAGCAGCTTCTCCGCACCGGTAACATACGACTGGCTGCAAATATGAGAGAAAGCGAACAACCGAGGCTTGGAACGCAAGCAGACCTCACCTCCTGAAGATTTTGTGGCGGCTTCAGGCATCGTTATACGATGTCTAAAGCCACAAAAGCTGCTTCGTAAGCACCAGCTTAGATTTTGTAGCGGCTTTAGACATCGAATCGATGTCTAAAGCAACACAAGTTGCTTCGTAAACATCCTGTCACTATGAAATGCTGCTACCTTTATATCTTCGTTTCTATAATATATTGACGAGATGTTCGAACTGGCACGACAGATGGACCTGCACCAAATGCACAAAAAATCGGCGGACGGATGCCGCACTTGACGTGCGGCATCCGTCCGCCGAGCAATCGTCCAACCAAGATAAACTGCCTTATTGTCCGAACAGAACCGCCAGCATATACTCGAGCCGCTTCACGTACGTGTGCTCCCGCAGCGTTCTATGCAAGCCCCGTAGCGCGATCAGCTTCCGTTCCTGCTCGTGAGCCAGGTAATATTCAATCTTCTCGATCATCTCTTGCGGGGAAGAGTAGGTTACAATCTCAACATCCGGCGTGTAATAGAATGGAAGATCCTCCCGAATGTCCGTCAGCTGAAGCGTTGCGCAAGCGGCGATTTCAAAAGTCCTCGGGTTCGGAGATACCGCGTTAATTGCTAGACTGTTATTATTGAACGATTCGTCGTCGTGCGCCCGATGCATGTTAATGACGATTTTGGCCCCGTTATAGTTGGCTGCCGTCTCATCCGGCTCCATCCATCGGCTCGTTATCTTAGGCGCAAGTTTCGAATATTCCCGCAGCCGCTCCCACCAGATGCCGGTAATGAGCGTATCCTTCGTAAGCAGATAGTCGGTGATTTGATCGAAGAACCCTACGCGCTTCCAATAAGCCGAACCAACGAAGCTCACTTCTTTGCGCGCGCTGCGCGGCGGATTGCCAGGCCGGAATACGCTTGGGTACACACCGAGCGGCAGATGGTGCACGCTCGGACAGCCAAGCGCCTGATAGAAAGGCACACACATCCGTTCCAGCGTGAACACATGGTCGTAATGCGGTGCCAGACGTGAGGTAATATCGGTGTAATACGGATCGTCCGTGAACCAAACAACGATACGAATGCCTTCCCGTCGAACCGCATCCACCACCGACGTCTCGAATTCCAGCCCGTCGAGTACGATCACAACGTCCGGTCGAAGTCTTGCCGCGATTTCGGCGATCGGCTGCTGCGCATTCGCTATGCTGACGCGCACAGCGAGCATCCGCAGCGTATCGGCGATCGCTTGATCGAGCGGCGAATAAGGAAAACCTTTGCCCGTTGCAACGAACAGCACATGAATCGGGCGAATTTGAACAGACTGCGGAATGGATTGAATGACCGCCTCGCATTGTCCATACCAATAACCGTGTTCCCACCCTAGGGCATAAGCAGCCTCTCTTCCAAGCAATCTGGATCCCCCCTTTGCCGTTCGATGCCGGTCGCGACGAATCGGAGTTGGCAATGCTACCACCCTCTCTTTCAACATTGGACTGCACCCTCGGCGTTACAATCTGTTCGAATAACCTAGTTCCTGCATCAGCCGAGTCATCCTCGACAAGTAAGTATGCTCCCGCCTCGTCCGCGCAAGGCCGCGAAGGGCAATCAAACGGCGAGCTTCTTCATTAGCGAGATAATAACGAATTTTATCGGCGAGCTCGACCGCATTGCCATACGTCTCGAGCTCTACGCCGGGGCGGTAATACATGCCTAAATCCTCGCGAATGTCCGTTAACTGCATCGTGCCGCAAGCCGCAATCTCGTACGTACGCGGATTGATCGAACGACCCGGATATCGATAAGAGTTCCTATTGTCGGCTCCGGCTTCCGTCGTCCGGTGCATATTAATGACAATTCTCGCTCCATTGTAATAAGCGGCCGATTCTTCGACCGGCAGCCAGCCATGACGAATGAACGGCTTCAGCCGTTGATATTCCTTCAATCGGTCCCACAAGCCGCCGGCGATGAATACTTTGAGCCCTGCAAGCTGCGGCGCGATCACATCGAACATTTGCACCCGATTCCAGAATCCCTGACCAATGAAGCATACGTCCGAGGAATAGTTAAGCCCTACCCGCATCGGCTTGAAGACCGCGATGTCGGCACCGAGCGGCATATAATGAACATCCTTGCAGCCGATCAGCTGATACAGCGGAATCGTACTCAGCTCGTGCGTCAAGATCGTATCGTAATGCGGAGCAATAAGGACGGTATCGTCCGTAACGTACGGGTCGTCTGCAAACCAGATAACAGTTCGAATGCCGGCTGCGCGTATACGGTCAATTTGTGCAAGGTGATCATCCGGGAAGACGTGCAGCCCGTTCAGAACGAGCACGAAGTCCGGTCGAATAAGCAGCGCCTGCTCCGCCATGCGAATCGGTTCGACGACATGCAGCTCCCTCACCGATTGGCGAAGCGCTTGTATAAGGCCGTTATCGATGGCCTGGAAGCCCTGCGGCACGAATATGACCCGTAGATTGTACAGCACCGGAGCAGGTGGATTGGCGAGCTGCATCACAGCCTCGCAAGCACCGTCTCGCCAGCCGATCCGATATCCATCTGTCCTGCCTCGCTCATGCGAGTCTGCTTCGGAGGCGGCTTGGGGCCGCGTATTCCAGCTCATACCTTTCACCTCTTCTCCACAATATGCTCTCCATGTCGAGCGCACACGGGTATATGCGTACGGGCTGCAAAATTGGCTCTTGACGGGTATCCGCCTGTCCGATAATGAGGCGCGAGGCGCACGAATAGCCCGGATTGCTCCGCAACGGATCAAATGAATCCGTTAGTGCGCTCCGGGCATTAGGTTAGACAACGCGTGGCATCGGTGCCTAAGGCTGAATCTCGTACGCAATCTGATGACCGTCCTCGAAGCCTTTGGCGAAACCAGCATTATACCCTTCGTTATAGGCTGCATCATACGCTTGATTGTAAGCTGGCTCTTGCACGACCTGCGGAACAGATGACTTACGCGGCGTACGACGCTTAGTGACTGATTTACGCGATCTGGCAGATGTCGTCTTCCGTTTCGACGATGCGGACTTAGCGCCCCTCTTCGTCGTTCTCGAGGTCCGCCGCACCTTCTGTCTGCTCTTCTTCACTGCCATTGCTTAGGTTCCCCCTTGGTCCTCCGCCGCTTGCTGCCAGACTGCTGATTGATCCATGGTCCGGACGGGCGGCCCTGCCGCCGCTGTCCGAATCGAATGCCGACCACAGACTCCGTCAGCATCTGCTGCATCTGGCTCAGCTGCGCAATATTGTCACGAAGCGACTTCGCGACCGGATCGGCGTGAACAGATACATCGGCAATCGACTCCAGAATGCGAGCCAACGCTCGCTGGCTGCGCGCAATCGAGCTGACTAACTCAAGCTTAACGGCGCGCTCCCGATCCGCTAACCGGCTCACGGGTGACCTCCTGGTCCCGGTCCGCCGAGCATGCCGTTATTATCGTCACCTTCAAGCCCGTGCTCTAATGCTACGCGTATAACAGCATTCATGCCTCTGCCTATTTTGGTAAGTCCGTCAATGACCTCTACGATCTGATCGTGCATGCGCAGCGATTCTTTCAACTGCTGCTGCTGCTCGTAGTAGGCATCCGACGAGACGTGGTTGCATATCCAGTTTCTTACTTTCTCCGCTTCTACCGCTTTGGCTTCCAGGATCATGGAAATGTCCCATTGCAGCTTGGCGGCAGTATCCAGCATGCGCTGAAAGGCCTGCTCGCGTCCCGCCATTTCATTGCCGCCTCCCATGGTTCATCGTTGTTATTCCTCGTCTTCCATCTCCATGATGACGTGATACATTTGCTCCGCCATCATCTCCTGCAGCTCCGCTACACTGAATAAATAAGCGATGACGCTCTTCGTCACTCCGCTCGCTTGATCAAGCAGCCCTGCGAAACCGCCGAACTCGGGGTCTTCATCCGGCAGCGCATGAACCATCTGCGCCATGCGGACGGCAACATGCCGCTGCGCTTCCAGCACACGGGCAACTTGCCGGCTCGTATGCGATACATGCTCAATCAGCGCGTCTACAGGATCTTCCACTAGCGCTGCCCCTTTCTCTCACTCTGCTGTTCCAGCATATGCGGCGCAAGCCGTACGGTGACTGGGCCGGAAGCTATAACGACTGGTGCAGCACAACCGGCGCAATGATCGGAAGCCCGTCTTGCAGACTGCTTAGCTGCGCATCACTGAAGCGCTGCATATGCCGACGGTCCAGCCCCCAGCGCTCTGCCGCATCCTGCGTTACGATCCGCCGCTTCGTGCCTGCCGCCACCCAATAACGTATGCCATCGCCATTCGCAGCCAATGTGCCTGCAGCCCCGCTCTGCGCATTCCAAATCCCAGGATCGTTCGCTTCGATCGGTTCACCGATCGGATACCTCTTCATATCAAGCTGCGACAACCGAACAACCGGCAGCATCGTATTTCCCGATAGCGGCCGCCGTTTCCCGTTGTCCAGCCAGTAGACCGTCTCCCCAACGCCCTTCACAAATACATGATCCGGATAAAAGTCCGTCAGCCCTCCCGGCCTAGGCGTCGAACTGGACTGCTCCTCATGCGAAGCCCGCCATTCGTTCACATGATGCACAAGCTCATGCGGGTTGCCCCATTTGCCCATATAGAAACGCATGTTACGCTCGTTAATGCTCTCGAACTGCTGTCCCGTCGCCTTCATGCTGACACTTCCGAAATGATGGATGAACGAATCTTTCGCAATGACCATCGAATACCCCAGCAGCCGGACCCGAATATTGTAATCGTCATCCTCGAAGTTGCCGACCTCGAACCCTTCATCCAAATAGCCGACCTTCTCCAGCAGCTCGCGCCGAAACAATAGACAGAACCCCGTCAACCGATCCGTTCTAATCCATCTAGCCGGATTGGACTCATTGTTGCGCCGCGCGAATTCGTGCATATCGATGATATCGGTATAAGGAACGTCGATCTGCTGATCCCCGCTAATATAGTTGGTTACCGGCCCCACCATCCCGATCTTCGTCTCGCTGTTCAAACAAGCGAGCATGTTGTCGAGCCAGTTATCCGTTACGAGCGTGTCATTGTTCAGCAGCAGCAGCGTCGTTCCCTTCGCCATCATAAGCCCCATGTTGACGGCGCCTGCGAACCCATGGTTGTCCGCAAGGATCCGATATCGCACCTGTGATCCGATTTCCTTCAAATACTCCGCGGTTTCATCCGTTGAGCCATTATCAACAATGATGATCTCATATGGAAGATCGGTGTGCTCGCCAATGCTTTCTACGCAAGCCTTCAAATATTTCGCCTGATTGTAGGTCGGAATAATGATGCTCGTGCCGTCAAATAACGTCTCAAAGCTTTCGATTCCGGCGCGTTTTCCATCCTCGTATCCTGCACCGTATCCTAACTCCTGCCGCGAAGGTTGTGCTGTGGAAGAACGCCTTACAGCTCTTGGCGCATTACGCCGGGAGCGGCGCCGGGAGCCTCGAAGCTGCCGCAATGTGCTTCTCATGCTCTTCATCCTCTTTCTAAACCAAAGTTATAGCGATAACTCCCGCTTCGTGATTCCGTCAGCCAGATGCCCGAAATCAAGCGCCGCCTTGCCAAGCTCAGCGGCGATCCTCGAAGCAATAACAACCGCAGGGATACCTGCCGCCACAAGGGCAAGATCGAAGTCAACGCCGCGCGCTTCCATCACAACCCGATCAACGTCCGCCATCCCGCGCACGGGCGCGATAACTCCCGTTACTCGGTAACCCCGCTCGATCAGCATCTCGGCTAAACCGGGGGATGCATTGCCGATCAGAAGCAGATTCTTCCCTTGCAGCAGCCGCTGCAGAAGCCTTTCCTGATAGAGGCCATAATTGATCGTCGAGATCGTAAGCCGCATAGAGCGCAGATCAAGATGATGCCCTCTTAGCGCAGGGTAGAGCAGCGGTTGAAACTGTTTGCGCCGCGACAACGGAACGCCAACAATCGTTGCCTGACGAATCGCTGTTGCAAGCAAATTTCGCGAGACGATATCAGGAGGCGTAACGCCTGCATAAGGTAGAAAAGCTGCCTGTGCCGCCGTTTGTTCGGCAGGGATAACGATATCCTGCGCAAGCGCCATCAGCTCGCCATCTCCTAGACGTACGACCGAATACGGGGTGCTGTCACGGATCGCGGTTTCAAGCTCGTTAAACACCTCGATCGTACTCATCAGCCGAATGCCAAGCGGCAGCAGTTGTTCGACTCCTGCTGCAATGACATCGCGCAGACTAATGTCCGGCAGAATGACGCCATAGGGCATCGCCTTCTCATACAACTCTTCACCAGCAGCGAAGATCGCTTCCTCCCGAGCCTGGTCATCCACCTGTCCGAATAGGCGATTGGGCTGCAGAGGTTCTGTCGGCGGAGCCGCTGGAACGACTGCAGCCAGTTCATGCTGCGCTGGATACGGGTTCGATAGATCAGCAGACAGCCGCTCCTGCTCCAATGGCCGTCTGCCATAGCCGCGGCTTCTCCTTCTTAGCTGCGACCTCTTGCGGCTCTGGGTACCTGTCCATATGGAGCCGCGGCGAGACTTGCGCTTCGAGATGCCGGCCCCCGTACGGACCGGAGTCCGCCGTATAGCCGTCGCACGGCTTGGCGATCGAACCGATTTGCGGGAGGTGAGGGCAGATAGCTGAGTTTGCCTAACAACCATTGTCTTCCCTCGCTCTCCTTAATCAGCAGTCGATGAATTGCCCATCATTCGAACGGCAGCTTCATGAAGCGACTCGAACGTGCCGGCGTCGGTCCACCAGCCGTCAAGAACCATATAGGACAGCTTCCCTAACCGGGCATAAGCGTTGTTCAAATCCGTAATTTCCAGTTCGCCGCGTTCCGAAGGCGATAAGCCTGCAATGAGCTCGAAGGCGGACGAATCGTAGAAGTAGATCCCCGTCACGCTGTAGCTCGTATCCGGCGCGTCGGGCTTCTCCGTAATGCGGACAATCGATTGTCCGCTCTCATCGAACGTTGGAACGCCGTAACGACGAGGGTCCGCCACGTGCTTGAGCAGCACCATTGCACCGCTTGCCTGCTTCTCGAACTGCGCGGCGAATCGCTCCAGCGAATCCTCGAACAGGTTGTCGCCGAGCAGCAGGACGAATCTCTCATGCGGTCCGATGAACGGCTTCGCGAGATCGAGCGCCTGCGCAATGCCCCCTGCCTCTTCCTGAATCCGATACGTAATCGAGACGCCGAACTCCGCGCCGCTGCCGAGATAGGTAATGAACAGTCCAGCCGTTGCGCGGCCTGTAATCAGCAGAATGTCGGTAATGCCAGCCTCTTTCATTTTGTCGATCGCATAATGAATCATAGGGTAACGGCCGACGGGCAGCATATGTTTATTGAGCAAAGTCGTGAGCGGCCGAAGCCTTGTGCCGGTTCCGCCAGCCAGTATGACAGCTTTCACTTACGATCCTCCTCCTGCATGAACGGGTATAGGTGCCCGTCCGTCATGTGCCGATAAATATACTCGGATCGATTCCCCACTTGTCGATGAACATTGTGCGGTTCCGTTCGAGCAGCTGCTTAACCGTATGCTCGCCCTGCTGCCGGAAGCTCGCGCTGCCCTCGTGATAGATGAGCGCATCGCGGCACATCATCAGTCCGTAGCCATTCATCCGAATGCGCAGGCAGTAATCGTCATCCTCGTAATGACCAGGGGAGAATCGTTCGTCCAGCTCGCCGACCTTCTCATACACCTCACGCTTGAACAGCATGCACAGCCCGACAATTCGAAGAACTCGCTCACGCGCGCTAGGGTCAGGGCGATTCGTCTGCTCGGCAATGCGCATGAACTGCTCGAGCCCATCGAACGAATACGTCACCTGCTGTTGGCCGCTCGCATAGTTCGTAACCGGCCCTGCCAATCCGATTCCCGGCTCCTGTGCCAGCCCGGCAGACAGATTGAGCAGCCAGTTCGGCGTGGCGACGATATCATTATTAAGCAGCATAAGCTGATCGCCGGACGCGATTCGAAGCCCCTTGTTACATGCCGCTGGAAAACCTGCATTAGCCGAAATAGCTATGAACGTTATCCCTCTGCCCGCACACCATTCAGCTGTCCCGTCATTCGAACCGTTATCGACGACGATAAGCTCATAAGGCGTAACTCGTTCATCGGTATGGATTCGTATCGATTGAATCAAACGCTGCAGCAGCGGCAACCCGTTATACGTCGGAATAATAATACTCGTCGATTTCGCACTCATCAGAGCTGCCTCCGCATAACGACATGCCTTCTCCGTCCGTTATCCTCTTTCGTCAATCGGCTGCCGCCTGCATCCATTGCATATTTGAGCGCTTCGATGTGGTCGCCGATAATGAGACGGGACACTTCGTTGTCCCTGCCGACATTGCTGCTGCGGACGCGATTGGATTGCAGCACGTTCACTGAAGCTGCGGTTCGAATGCGCAGTCCCGCTTCGATTGCAGCAGCTTGCGCCTTCGGCGGCACCGCCAGCAGTCCGCTGCCGATTCGCTCGATCGCTTGCCGAGACATCGCGTGCGGAACGCATGTGAGCGAGTTCGCTCGCAGGTCGGGACGTCCGAGCGACAGATTCAGGAACGCCTTCATCTTCGTCACTTCATCCCAATCGCGAAACAGCGGCAAGTACGGCGATATATCGTTCAACGCAATATCGGAGCCATGCGCAATCGCTGCAATGAACCGTTTGAGCCGATCGGCACCGATAGGGAAATCACCGTCCACGAACAGGACGATATCGGATCTCGTCAGCTTGGCGCCGATGGAACGGCCGACATCATGCCCCAGCCTCTCGGCATAATGCACGACGGTCACTTGCGGGAACGATCGCGCAATCGACAAGCTGCTATCGGTACAGCCATTCAGAACAACAATCGTTTCTTCCAATGGAAGCTTCCCAAGCTCCCGCAGAACGAGCGGCAGGCTCGCTTCCTCATTCAACACCGTTACGACGGCGGATACTCGGCAACCCGCCGGCAGCACGGCTGGGGACTCCTCAGTTTCGGGTCTTTTCACTCGTCGTCGGCTTGCCATCCTGGCCTCACCTCGCATAGTGCCTTTTTCTCGTTCGATCGACAAAGCCCAGCCGCTCATCGCCCCGGCTCAGCACCCATTCCAGCGCTTCCAGATGGTCGCCGACGATTACATGCTCGAGCGGCTTAACTCGCTCCCGCTCCGTTCGCGGCGGATTCAGCTTGCCGACGTTTACATGCTGGACGGCTTTCACGCACAGCCCTAGCTGAATGGCTTTGGCATGGGCAAGGGGCGGGACTGCGAGCGACTCTGCTCCGACAGCCATGAGCGCCTTGCGGCTGAGCGCATGCGGAACGGCGGTCATGGAGGTTCCATTCAAATCCGGCCGCTGCAGCATCGCATTCAACGCATGCTTCGCTAATACGACGCTGTGCACGATCGGCTTGGCAGTCGGCCCGGAATAATCATTCAGCGCCACGTCGACGCCTTCGCGAAGCACGCTATTAACGAATGGCCGCAGCCGCAGAGCGGGGATTACCATATCGCCATCGATGAATAGAAGCACATCGCCGCGTGCGGCTTCGGCTCCGACCGCGCGGCCGACATCATGACCGAGCGGCTCGGCATACTCGATCACACGAGCGCCTGCCCGCTTCGCAATAACGGAAGATCCATCTCTTGTTCCATTGGCAACAACGATTACTTCTGTCGACGGGTGGACCGCAAACGCCTCTCGAATGACGCGGCGTATCGTTCGACGTTCATTCATCACGGGGATAATGACCGATACGAGCGGCATCGATTCTGAGCGTTCTACATCGCCGGTCGGCCTTGCGCGGTACGTAGACGATGCAGGACGGCTCGACTTGCGGCCTGACTGTCCCTTGCGACGTACAATTCGGCTCCGTGCTCCTCCAGCGTCCGAAGACTGCGAGCTTCCCCCGACTCTGCCAGAACGAGACCGAATTCCGCTAATAAAGAATCGGTTCATACATTTGCCACCTCTTGAAGTGCGTGTTCAAAAAGTCGGGTTTTCGCCCGCCGAGAAGATTGCGAGAACCTGAATAGCGTTTGCTTACGAAGCAGTTATTTGCTCTCAGGCTGTAATACTTGAAGTATCGCAAATAACTTCAGGAGGAACGGAATGTTGGCAAAACCTACATGATACAAGGTTTCCAGCGGAAACCTGCATCGGAAGCATAAGCCCCGGACTCCGAAGGTGAACGCAAGCTTCGACGTCGAATAGGCTTCCTGAATGACTTCGTGATCAAAAGACGACTTTTTGAACAACCTCTTGAATGAATCGCTTGCGGTATATTGTATGTTGGTCAACCTACTTCGCAACGGCGTATGTACGTCAAGGCATTCGCGGTTCATTAATCCGCGCAGTTACAGGCGTGACGGGTATCTAGTTTTTCTCGCATCCAGTCTCGCACGCGCTCTGCACTCCGTCTGCTTAGCCCCCCAGTTCTCTATGAATCTACTGGGTGCAGATTGCTTGTCTCTCTTCCGATCCCTGACGACGGCATTCATAATTTCAGAGATTCGTACAAGCTATGCCTCAACGACAAAAAGACGAGCCCCTGATCGAGACTCGTCTTCTCCATGTTATTTATTTCTGCTGGAACGCAGAGATGAACTGGTTTGTACCGTCGCCTAATCCGCCTAACCGCCAGATCGCAACCTTATTGTGCCCGGCAAGTTTGGCAAGCTCAATCCACCAGCTTATGGTCTGCTCATCCGCGTACCAGACCGTGTGTTTAACGCCTTCGTCGTCTTTGTACTGGAATTTGAGACTGCCGCTCGATGCATCGCGCTGAGGAGGCTCCGCACTTCGTTTCGCGAGTTCAACTGCCTGAAGCTCCGTCACTCCTGTCGCGGTGCCTTTGCCGCCCGTCCAGTCGAATCCGCCTGTTGCAAACGCCAGATAAGGATCCCCAGGCAGATTAGAGAGCCGCGCTGCAAGCTTCCGAATGAATGACTTGTCCGCTTTGGGTCCTGGCTCGCTATGATTGCCATACAGGTTGTAGGCCATCATCACATAGGTCGGGCCGGATGGGAGCTTAAGCTTCTCCACTGGAGCCCGAGGCTCCAATACGACTCGGAGCGTCTTCCCCTGCGCCTTCAGCTTCGTATAAAGCTCAAAGACAAGCAGCGAGAAGCGTCCCCAATCGCGTTCGTCGATCTTCTCGTAATCCAGCTCCACGCCCCCAAAGCCGTACTGGTTGGCCGCGGCCATGATCTCGTTCACATGACGGCTTCGCTCATCACGCTCCGCTAACAGCCGGGAGACGAGATCGCTGTCCTTCTGGCTCTCATGTCCATCCTCGAACAGGATGTCATTGACGATCGTCAGGTCCATACGCATCGTCGGATTCGCCGCCGCTGCCTCACGAACAGCAGAGAGCTCCTTCTTGAATGAATCCGTAAACGTTAATCGGTCGGATTCATCGAAGTAGGCAGCGAACAGCTGCAAGCTGTCCAGCCCAGCCGCTGCCTCCTGCAAATCCCTTGCACCCTCTTGCCACTGCCAGTCGGCTAACCAGGCTGAGAGAGCGGCTTCTCCCGCCGGACCAGCCGATGGTGCCAGCGCTTTGTCTTGCCTGGCGGCATAAACGTTATACGCCATAACAGCGGATATCGCAACAATTGCCGCCGCCACCGCGTATATAACTCGAACTCGCAGCCTCTTTCTCCGCTCATTGTTCATGCCGAGTTCCCATCCTTCTCGTCCTGGTTAGAACGTTTCGATCGCCCAGTCGATCATACGGTTCCATGTACGCTGCGCTGTGCCCACCACGAACTCGATACCGGTCAGTCGATTGCTGTACAGCTTGTCCCCTGCGGAGCCGTCTGCGTTCAACTGCCGAACTTCAACATCATCGAACAAGGCGTCGTAGATGTCATCATTATCCTTCTGCTCGTGGTACATCGATTCCAGCGCAATGGAGCCCGATGCAAGCGAGCCATCGATCGTTTCGCCCGTCAGCAGCGATTCGCCGTCGACCTTCACGCCAAGTTTATCTCCCTGCAGCGACAGCTCCAGCTTTCTTGCTGACTTAATATTGACAGGGTATTGGGTTTCTTCCGTCAGATCAACCTCAGACATTTGCTGTGTCGTATAAGAGGTCGCCTTGTTCAGCGCCAGATCTTTATTCTTCCAATCGATCTCATCAAGCTGGATCTTAGCGATCTGTTCCACAGACTGCCCCGCCTTCTGCTCAACCAGCAGCTCATTATTGTCCAGCGTTACCAACACATAAGTGTCGCGCCCTTGGTCATAACGCAAATAGATCGACTGCTTGCCGACGACGTTGCCGTTCAATGTCGCTGAAACACGGATATCGCGATCCTTCTCGCTGCCTTGCAGCAGCAGCATGCCTGCCCCTCCTGCTTCCGAGGTGAGCGCAATCCGGTTGTCCCGGAACTCCGCAGCGCCGCTAACCAGCTTCCAGTCATTCGCCCGTTTCTTATCTCCTACGACGAACTGCAAGTTGTCATCCGTGTTCGCTTTAATACGCATGAGCAAATGATTCGTCTGCCAATAAGCCTGCGGCTGTACCCGCGTCAGATCGTAAATGCTGTCCTTCTTGCCGTT
Source organism: Paenibacillus sp. CCS19 (assembly GCF_033239625.1). NCBI lineage: Bacteria > Bacillati > Bacillota > Bacilli > Caryophanales > Paenibacillaceae > Paenibacillus > Paenibacillus sp. CCS19. The sequence goes on along the minus strand of NZ_BTCK01000002.1, from coordinate 18,465 downwards.
GTATGCATCGCCTTCTCGATTGAAGTGAATCTTGAACAGTTCCTCGATATTGCTCTCGTTCACATTCGAGACGAGCCGGTTCATACCTTCGCCCAGCGTATTGGCATGCATGATCATGTACACATTCGGGACGAAGCCCAGACTCGACGTGTAAATCTTCTTCATCTGCTCATAATCAGCGTTGATCCGCTGCTCCATCTCCTGGCGATTCTCCGTCGGGATCATGTCGCTGTCCCTAATGAAATCCATTAGATAATGGTTATAGTAATCGATCTTCAGCTTATTGCGCAGTTCGCTCTCATCCTTAACGCCAATGAAGTTGCCTTCGCTGTCTACAACGTTAATGTATGCCAGGCGATAGCCGTTGCTGCCCAGCTCCCAGTAGCCCGATTTCTGCATCTTCTTCAGGTCGGAAGGCTGAAGAAATTTACGTTCGCTGTTGCCCATCTTATTCGCATAAGTCATCACGGTAGCCCGGTAGTTATAACGTTCCAGATAAGGCTCCGCGAACAACGCCGAATCGTTGCGTCCATCCTCGAAGGAGAGGAATAACGCCTTGTCCGGCAGCTTGGTGCCGTTACGGTAATAATCAATGATATCCTGCTGCGAAATCGTCACATAGCCTTGATCGTACAGTGCCTTCAATTGCTCGTTCAACTGGCTCTTCGCTATCAATTTCGGTGTGCCGGATCGGCTGACGCCGAAGTAGGATACCGCTATAAATCCTTTATCGCTCGTCCATGCCGACCGGTCTGGCTCAATGTGAGGGTCCGTTCCCGCCAATGCCTCGAAGAGAACATAGATAAGAGCGAGGACGATCACAATCTGTACGCCGGTCTTGAACCGCTTGAAGCGGTCCTTCTTCCGGTAATCGAGGGCGGCGTTTCGTTTCCATAATCCCATTGTTGCCACTCCTGTCTACAACGGCAATTCTTTTTGATGTTTCTTTCTCCGCTTGCGGGCTTCCTTCTTGTTCTTGGCTTCGATATCCTGCGGCGTCTCGCGCGTTCCCCAAGTCGATTTCCAGAACGTGACCCAAGCAACGGGCATCTGCCACAACAGCACGAACTCGTAGAACACGCAGAAGACAAGACCGAATATCCATAACCGGCTTCTCCGGAAGAACAGATGGGCAAGACTCATCAACATCGCCATCATGAATAATCCGATCAAGAACGTGCCCGGGAAAATATGATGCACGATCGGCACATACAGAAGGTTGTACACTACGATGACTGGCGCCGCGATCGGTACGATTAAACCGACAATGAAGAACAACGCCATGAACGGCTCCTTCCGCCAAATAAACGCGCACGCACGCAGCGATTCCCGCAGCCATGAACGCTTCCAGCGCATCTGCTGCTTCAGGAACACATCCATCCGCGATGGCACGATCGTCGAGCAGATGGCGGAATCCTGATAACCGGTTCGATGCGTCTTCAGAATAAAGTTGGTCATGCTTCGATCGTCGCCGAACGTCGCGGGTTGTCCAAGAAATTTCTGCGTCAGCCACGCTTCCGTATGTTTCTCGATCAGCTCCTTGCGGTAGCAGGAGAGCGGACCGGACAAGCAGGTAACGCTGTCAAACCACGACTCTGCCGCCTTCATAATCCGGAAGGCTATATAGTAGCGAACCGTCTGCAGCTTCGTGATCGAATTCGTAAATTTGTTCTCCACATCCGTCCGTCCCGCAACGCCGCCCATCTTCGGATCCTGAAACGGTTGAACGAGATGCCGGATCGCCATCGGTTCGAGGAAGCTGTCCGAGTCGACGAATACGACAAGATCATGCTTCGCCATCCTGACCCCTTGCACGAGTGCCTCGCGTTTCCCGCCGTTCGTCGGCAGAACGTACATCTGGACACGTTCGCGGGTTGCAAACCGTTCTGCTTCCCGATGGACCATATCAATCACTTTCTGTATCTGTTCGACACTTCGGTCCGTCGAACAATCATCCACGACGATGACCTCGAGCTTATCGATCGGATAATCCTGATTGACGCAGCTCAGTATCGTCCGATGAATCCACTGCTCTTCGTTGAAGCATGGGATGATAACCGACACGCCAGGCGTATAGTCCGGATTGATGGGCACATCGCGATAGAGCGCGCCGAACAAATAACGGGACAGCAGGAAAGCGGCAGCGATCAAGCTGTACAAGTACAGCAGCGAATTATATTTGAAGTAGATAATGCTCTCCGCTCGAAGCAAAATGACAAACAGCGAGGCGAACAAGAGCATCGTGCTCGACAAATAAATCGAGAAGCCCCAGCGCTTGCGCTTCAAGTAAACGGTGAGCGGCCGATCGAATTCAAACGCCAGCATCGGGTATTCGACGCCGTCCCGTTCCCGAACGAACGATCGAACCGATGTCGCCGGCGTCTTCACTTTCGACTCGAAGCCCTCCGGCATCGTTCCCGGAGGAATCCGAAACCGCAGATTCACTCGCGTTTTATCATCGAGCAGCTTCGTACCCGGCTCGAGCTCTAACAACAGTCCCGTGGAGGAGATGTCGACCGCTCGCCCCTTGATTGCAACGGCCTTCTTCTTCTCGCCGATCGACACCGTCACTTCAAAGTCAGCCATATAGCGAAGGCTGAGCATCCGCATCCGATTCAGGTAGTCGGCATTCGTTTCTGTCTCGCTCTGCGCCTCGAGGCCCTGCCCCCTGCGGTCGACATTGCTTCTGATCAGATCCGGATCAGGCACATTGGATAAGGTTCGCCGATCCAGCCGGGGAACGCTCATCACTTCCTCGATCGGCTGCTTGCTTTTTCTTTTAATCACCGCACCGTCTCCAATCTCTCCCGGCTAACCGAGAGTTTTACAAACTCCAATAGTAATAATCCCGGCTCTCAAACGCTTTACGCGGGTAGACGCCTTTAATGTCGTACATGATTTTCGGTCCCTTAGCGGAATAGAGCGCGTCATAATCCTCGATGCTCATGGAAATGAATTCTTCATGAGGCACCGCCAATAGAATCACATCCAGCTCTTTCATGTCTGCCATATCGGTCAGCTCTATGCCATATTCCTCATAGGCTAGTTCAGCATTAGCGACCGGATCAGCGACCAGCGGAACAATCCCGTAATCGTTAAGTTCCCGAATCACATCCGTCACCTTCGTGTTACGAATATCGGACGTATTCTCTTTGTACGTAAGCCCGAACACGCCGATTCTCGCTTTATTCAAGTCCAATCCGCGCCGAACGAGCGTCTTGACGAGACTCTGCGCGACATATTTGCCCATTCCATCGTTAATATGTCTGCCCGCTAATATAATCCGCGACCGATAACCGGAGTCCTCTGCCTTATAGGTCAAATAATACGGATCGATGCCGATGCAATGCCCGCCAACAAGACCCGGATTAAAACGGAGAAAATTCCACTTGGTCGAAGCTGCCTCTAGAACCGCTTTCGTCTCGATCCCCATCTCATGGAATAACATGGACAGCTCGTTCATGAAGGCGATATTCACGTCGCGTTGCGCATTCTCGATCACCTTGGCCGCCTCTGCGACCCGGATACTGTCCGCCCGGTAAACGCCGGCTTCAATAATCAGCTCGTACATGTGCGCCACATAATCCAGCGTCTCTTCGTCCATGCCCGATACAATCTTGATCGTGTTCTCGAGCCGATGAACCTTATCTCCTGGATTGATCCGCTCCGGTGAATAGCCGACCTTAAAGTCTTGTCCGCAGCGCAGTCCGGATTCAGCTTCCAGAATAGGAACGCACACCTCTTCGGTCACGCCGGGATAAACCGTAGATTCGAAGACGACGACAGCACCCTTCCGCAGCTTCCGGCCGATCAGCTGGCTTGCGCTAGTGACATACTTCAGATCCGGTATGTTGCCGCTCTGTATGGGTGTCGGAACCGCCACAATGAAGAATCGGGCCTCTTCCAGAGCAGCCTCATCGGAAGTGAAACAAACGCCGCTGGAACGGATATCGTCATTCTCAAGCTCGCCCGTCAAATCTTCCCCGTTCCGATAGCTTTGAATCTTCCGTTCGTTCAGGTCAAAGCCTATTACATCAACCTGCTTAGCAAAAGCGACAGCAAGCGGCAGCCCAACGTAACCTAGGCCGACTACCGCAAGAGGCTCCGACCGCTCGATGATAGATTCGTACAGAGATGATAAGGTCATCGTCAATCCCCTGCTCTCATTTATGAATGCAATCCGATTAAATCAGCCATTGTAACAAATGAATAACCTTGTGCTTGCAGCTTCTCAATAACAGTAGGCAGCGCTTCGAGCGTATGAATATCGTCCAGCATATGAAGCAGGATAACGCTCCCGTTCTCGGTCTGCTTCATGATCGAGTTCACAATATCTGCCGCGCTGTGCTTCACATCCCAATCGAGCGCTGTAACATCATACAATGCGATATCCGGGTAACCAGCCGCAGCGATAGCCTTGGCCGTATGGTCATCGATCTCGCCTGTAGGCGGTCTGAACAACATCGTCGGCTTCTGCTGGATGGCTTCCATGATGACCTGATGGGCTTTAACCACATCGTTCTGCAGCTCTTCTGCCGATAGAGTCGTGACGACTGGATGCGAATAAGAGTGATTCGCCACATCATGGCCTTCTTCTATCATTGCTCGAGCTAGATTCGGATTCGCCTCCACGCCTTTTGCCCGTACAAAAAACGTAGCCTTGATCTTGTGATCGTTCAGAATATCCAGTATCTTCGTCACCGTATAATCGGTGCCCCAATCGTCAAAGGTAAGCGCGATCTCCTTCTTGTCCGTCTGCTGGTCGTAGATAAGACGATACTTCGCATTCTCGTAATCGGGATTCACTTGTACCGAATCATAGTCTGGCAGCTGTTCCAACGGCTTGCGCTCTCCTCCATGCGAGATGAGCTCATCCATCGGAATCAGCTTGTAACCGACCTCGTCAACTGCCTTTACGATCATCGGGATGGCCTCGATCGCCGAATCGAACTCCTCGGTATCGATCGTCAGAATGCCTCCGCGGGTTATATATTTGCGGATATATAAGTACTTGTCCCGTTCGCTCTCACCCTGCCAATTGTGAAGGAACAGGCTGTAGACGACGACTGCCTTCATGCCATCTTGCGCAGCGGCGAGCCGGAGGTCATCGCTGTAGTCGCCTGATTTGGTCCGAACATACTGCGGCTTAATCCCCGTCTCTCTCTCAATGATCTCATTGGCGAGATGAATCTCTCGATACACCCCCTCGTAAGAGAGCTGCTTCATGTCAGTCCGATCCAACGTGTTGTTCTCTATCTCGTGACCGCGTCTTGCGATCTCTTCGGCCAATTCCGGCTCTTCCGCAACGCGCATGCCAGGCAGAAAGAAAGTCGCCTTGACGCCGTGCTTGTCCAATTCATCCAATAGACGGGTCATCGTCTCTTCGTCAGCCATGCCGTTGAACGTAAGGGAGAGCTCCCGTCCTCCTGTGTATACGAACGGAATAACTTGGCTAGGCTCTCCTTCGTAACGCGTTACCTGCGTATTCGGATTAGTCTGCGAAGATCCCTCAAGCGAGTTCTCCTTCTCGCCCCAGCTGCAACCCGTCAGCCCTGCTGCCAACGCCACAATGATAAGCGGCTGCAACCACGTCTTCCCCTTGTTCCAAATGCGAGCATTCATGGCGTTGCTCCTATTCATACGTTCTAGTCGTTCTCTGCTCCTATTAAGTCCGTCATGGTGACGAACGTGTATCCTTGACGCTTTAGTTCCTTAACAACGGTTGGCAAGGCTTCTTCCGTATGAAGGCCATCGAGCATATGCAGCAGGATGATGCCTCCGCTATGTACCTCAGACAGCACGTCACTAACAATTTGATCGGCCGTACGTTCCTTCTTGTAATCCGAAGGATCAATATCAAATTGTGCAATGTCCGAGAAACCCGTCGCCGCAATCGCTTGTGCGGTCTTGTCATCGATGCTGCCGGTCGGAGGGCGAAACAACATCGCAGGCTTCTCCTGAATCGCCTCTTCGATAACATGGTGCGCTCGCAAAATATCCTTCTGAAGTGAATCGGCAGATTGATTCGTTGCTATTAGATGAGAGTATGTATGGTTAGCGACCTCGTGACCCTCATCGACAATGGCCTTCGCCAGATTCGGATTCTGCTCTACCCCATCCGCTCTTAGGAAGAATGTCGCCTTGATCTTCGATTGCGCCAGAATATCCAGTATGCTAGAAACCGTATAATCCGTTCCCCAATCGTCAAAAGTAAGAGCAACTATCTTCTGATTAGTAGAGACGTTATAGATTAGCCGATACTTCGAGCCCTCGTAGTTCGAATTAATCTTAATCGCATCATATCCAGGCAGCTGTTCAAGCGACTTGCGAACGGCCCCGTGCTCAGCCAGAACTTGGAGCGGTACGTAACGATAGCCGACCTCCTTCGCCGCTTCGGCGAGTATAGGTACAACTGACGATGCATCCTGAAGCTCTTCCGTGTCGATTTCAATAATGCCGCCTCTTGTGACATGCTTGCGAATATATTGAAGCTTCTGCTCTTCGCTTTCTCCTTGCCAATTGTGCAAATACAAGCTGGACCCGACAACCGCTTTCATCCCGTTCTGAGCCGCTGCCAGCTGCTCATTCTCGTTATATTGTTCTGATTTCTCGCGGACAAAGACTGGCGAGCGTCCTGTTTCCCGCTGAATGACATCGTTACCTAAGCGAATCTCTCTTTCTGTTTGCTCATAGTCCATGGAGGACAAATCAGCTTCATCCAGCGTGCCGTTCTCAACCTCATGTCCGCGATCCGCGATCTCTCTCGCAAGATCCGGCTCCTCCGCCACTCGCATGCCCGGAAGGAAGAATGTCGCTGTAAGCTCGTATTGATCCAAAGCGTCCAACAGCTTATGCATCGTCTCATCGTCAGCCATGCCGTCGAACGTCAGCGTCAGCTCCCGATCGGTCGTATAAACGAAAGGTAGTAATGGACTTGGTTTCCCGTCATATCGCACCGTCATTGTGTTATGCGGTCTCGAGTTAGCTGCACTCTCTTCTTCGTCACCGCTGTGCCCGAATAAGGTGCAGCCTGTCAAACCGACCAGCGTTATTGGAAGGAGCATCCAGAGTCTCATCTGGCAGAATATGTACCTCTGATCTTTCGACACACGTTTTCCCTCCATATTGCGATAAACACAACAATTACGTTAATTCTTATTAACCAAAAGCGCAATATCTCAAATAAGATTCTACAACCCTAGTTATTAATACCTATAGAATTATAGTACTCTAACCACCATATTGCTATCAAAAACAATAAATTGCAACTAATGTAAGAAAAACCGAGTGACATATTATGCAATACCTAACATTACCACAAAATTCGACATACACAATTCGACATATTCATTACAAAAGACCTACAAGGCATTCCGAATAGTCATCGCACCAATAAAAAAGGCTGCACAGCAACCAACATTGCTGTGCAGCCTTTTGTTGAATGAACGATTTAACGCTCTGTCTGCGATTACTGCTTTGCGCCTACTGCGATCCAGTTAATGAAGCCAATCGGCTCCATGCTGAAGCGGATGCGGGAAATCGTCACCAGAGCGAACTCTTCCGACTTGCCCTTCAGCGTTGCGATGCAGGCAGGGTGGTCGGTCATCGCCACGAACACATAGTTGCTATCCTGGAACGCCTCCTCGAAGGAGATGATGACCTCGCAGGTTTCCTCTTGACCTGTGAAGGCAAAGGAAGTCAATCCGCATTGCTGGAATTTCAGCTTCGCTGCTGCCGGCGTGGTGATCGGCGTGAAGGTCAGGTTGTTCTCAGCCACTGCGTTATCCGCGAGTTCCCGTGCGCCGATTGCTCCTTCCGCCAGATGGGCGCCTTCGACCGAGCCCGGCTGCAGATGCTTCGCCTCGATTGAGCCGTCGTTTACGCCCGGTTTGCCGATCAGGCGCACGACATCGGCGGACAGCTTGCTAACGCCTACGCTGCCATCGGCAATCGCTTCACTCGTAACTGCGCCGACCGTCAGGTGGTTTGCGCTTACGCTCGCATTCGCCAGCTTATCGCCATCGATTACGCCCGGCGTCAGATGGTCCGACAGAATCGTGCCATATGCGATGTGAGAAGAACGCACAGCCAGATCCGCCAATTGATCCGAGCCTACTGCGCTGATACTAATTTTGCTCTCCGTTACGGCGCCGTCGGCCAACTGCTCGCTGCGAACCGATCCTCCGGCTAGCTTGCTGACCGTCACGGAGCCATCCGCCAGTTTCGCTGTTGTAACGACACCGTCCACCAACTGCATATTGCCTACCGACGACGTCGACAGCTTAGCTGCTGTTATCGAGCCGTCGACCAGCTTCACTGTCGTAACGGCATTATCTGTCAGCTTCGCTGCCGACACCGAGCCATCCACCAGCTGCACGTTGCCTACCGATGCGGCTGCCAGCTTCCCTGCTGTCACCGCTCCATCTGCAAGCTTAGATGCTGTGACAGCGCCATCCGTCAGTTTCGCGGATGATACGATGCCATCGATCAACTGCACGCTGCCTACCGACGCTGCCGTCAGCTTCTTGACTGTGACCGAACCGTCCGCAAGCTTCGCTCCTGTTACCGCGTTATCCGCCAGCTTCTCAGACGAGACTGAACCGTCGATCAGCTGGTCGTTCCCTACGGAGTCTGCCGTCAGCTTCTCGGCTGTGACCGAGCCGTCCGCAAGCTGTACGCCTGTTACGGCGCTATCGGCAAGCTTCTCAGACGAGACTGAACCGTCGATCAGCTGGTCGTTGCCTACCGACGCGTACGTCAGCTTGCCGACTGAGACCGAGCCTTCCGCAAGCTTCGCCGCCGTTACCGAGCCATCGGTCAGCTTCTCAGACGATACCGAGCCGTCGATCAGCTGGTCGTTGCCTACCGACGCGTACGTCAGCTTATCGAACGTTACCGAGCCTTCCGCAAGCTTCGATGCCGTTACCGCTCCATCGGTCAGCTTCTCGGACGATACCGAACCGTCGATCAGCTGATCTTTGCCTACCGAGCCTGCCGTCAGCTTATCGAAGGTTACCGAGCCTTCCGCAAGCTTCGCCGCTGTCACCGCTCCGTCGGTCAGCTTCTCAGACGATACCGAGCCGTCGATCAGTTGATCGTTGCCTACGGAATCCGCCGTCAGCTTATCGAAGGTTACCGAGCCTTCCGCAAGCTTCGCTGCCGTTACCGCTCCATCGGTCAGCTTCTCAGACGATACCGAGCCGTCGATCAGTTGGTCGTTGCCTACGGATTCTGCCGTCAGCTTCTCGAAGGTTACCGCTCCATCCGCAAGCTTCCCTGCCGTTACCGCTCCATCCGTTAACTTCTCAGACGATACCGAACCATCGATCAGTTGGTCGTTGCCTACGGATTCTGCCGTCAGCTTATCGAAGGTTACCGAGCCATCCGCAAGCTTCGCACCTGTCACCGCGCCGTCGACCAGCTTCGCTTCAGACACGATTCCATCGATCAGTTGCGCTTCGCCTACCGAGCCTGCCGTCAGCTTATCGGCCGTGACGGAACCTTCGGCCAGCTTCGCTGCCGTTACTGCTCCGTCGGTCAACTTCGCTTCAGACACGGTGCCATCAATCAGTTGCGCTTCGCCTACCGAGCCTGCCGTCAGCTTATCGACTGTGATGGAATCATCGGCCAGCTTCGCACCTGTCACGGCACCGTCGACCAGCTTCGCTTCAGATACGATTCCATCGATCAGCTGCGTTTTGCCTACCGAACCATCCGCGAGCTTATCGACTGTGACGCAGCCATCGGCCAGCTTCGCACCTGTCACGGCGCCATCCGTCAGCTTCTCAGACGATACGGCACCGTCGATCAGCTGTACTTCGCCTACCGATGCAGCCGTCAGCTTCGCCGCTGTCACCGAGCCATCGGCCAGCTTCGCTGACGTGACGCTGCCATCCGTCAGCTTCGCTGTCGTTACGACGCCATCGATCAGTTGCACCTCGCCTACCGATGCGGCCGTCAGCTTCTCTATCGACCCGGAGCTGTCTGCCAGCTTCGTCGACGTGACGCTGCCATCGGTCAGCTTGGATGCCGATACGACGCCGTCCGCTAGCTGAAGGCGGCCCACAGATGCTGCTGCAAGCTTCGATGCCGTGACGGAGCCAGGTGCCAACTTCACAGCTGTTACGGCACCCTCGGCCAACTTATCCGCGGATACTGCGCCGTCCACCAGATGCATTTCGCCTACGGATGCGAACGACAGCTTCGCTGCAGTCACGGATTCGTCTGCCAGCTTATCTGTCGTAACCGCACCATCAACCAGCTGCACTTCGCCTACCGACGCAGCCGTTAGCTTCTCGGCTGTTACCGAACCGTCTGCAAGCTTCGTTACCGTAACCGATCCGTTCGTCAGCTTGGAAGCCGACACGACGCCATCTGCAAGTTGCATGTTGCCGACCGAAGCCGACGCCAGCTTCGACGCTGTCACCGCGCCGTCTGCCAGCTTCGACTCCGTCACGGATCCCTCCGTCAACTTCTCTGCCGATACGGCGTTATCCGCAAGCTTGAACAGACTCACGGAGCCATTCTGCAGCTTGGATTCCGATACCGACTCGTCTGTCAGATGAACATTGTAGACCGATGCTTCCGTCAGCTTCGCCGCTGACACCGAACCATCCGCCAGCTTGGCGTCCGTAACGATGCCGTTTACGAGATGATGGCCTAGAATCGATGCCTCCGCAAGCTTCGAGGCGATGACCGATCCATCGACGAGCTTCGCAGTCGTCACCGAATGCTCGGCGAGCTTCTCTTCGGTAACCGCACCTTCTACAAGCTTCGATTCCGTCACAATGCCATCCGCAAGATGGATGCTCTTAACCGCCGCGTAGTCCAGCTTCTCCGCTGTCACCGCACCGTCTGCCAGCTTGCCGTACGTGACGGATCCCGTCGCCAGCTCACCTGTGCCAACCGAAGCGGCAGCAAGGTGAATGCCGAGTACCGCGCCTGGTGCCAGCTTCGCACTAGTAACGCTGCATTCCATCAGGTTATTGGAATCGACGGAACCGTCTGCCAGCTTCGTTCCCACAATCGATCCATCTACCAAATGATCCGTTCCAACGGCACCATGTGCCAGTTTCGAGCCAGTAACCGCCCCTTCGGCCAGCTTCCGCTCACTGACGACTTGATCCTGCAGCTGCAGGCCGCTTACTGCATGCTTAGCAAGATGCTGTTCCTCTACCGAAGCATTCGCCAGCTTCTCGCTTGTTACCGCGCCTGCTGCAAGCAGCGCGGAATCGACCGAGGACGGCTGAACGAATTTCGAAGCGTCCAACAAGCCGCTCAGCTTGCTCAGCGACACCGAGCCGTCTGCCAGCTGCTCCGCACCTACGCTGCCGGCAATGAGATGCGCGCTGTGAATGCTGTCTTCGGCGATCAGTCCGCCCGTAACCGTACCGGGCTTCAGCTTGCTGCCGTGCAGACTGCCCTCCGGCGCTTTATCGAAGGACAAAGCGTCGCCAGCCAGATGGGCGAGCGTGACGGAGCCTTTGCGCAGATGATAGCCTTGAATCGATTCGGCCTTAAGATGTTTGCCCGATACCGATTCCAGCATCAGATGCTCCCCGCTTACGGAGCTTGGCGCGATTTTGTCGCTGTTGACCGCGTCCTTCTGGAGCGCTTGACTGCTCACGGCGTAAGGAGCAAGATGCTCCGAACCGACCGCGCCTTGCGACAGGTGGATGCTGCGAACCGCACCTTCAGAAAGATGCTTCGCTTGCACTGCGCTGCTTGACAAGTGTACGGAATTAACTGCACCGTCTTTCAGATGAAGGGGTCCAACGCTGCCGCTCTGCAGATGACTCGCATTCACGCTCTCAGGCGACAGATGTGTCGTCTCAATTGCACCTGGCAGTACATGATCCGCGCCAACGCTGCCCGACGTCAAATGGATGCCGAATACGGTACGTTCCGCCAAATGTCTGCTTCTGACCGAATCCGTTGCTAGATGCTGCTCCGTCACCGCTTCTTCAGCAAGCTCGCGCGACGTGACGGCAGCCTCCGCCAACAGAGCCGAATCAATCGCGCCAGGTGCAACATGCTGGCTAGTCACCGCACGCTTCGCGAGCTGCTCGCTGCCGACCGACTCCTCTGCAAGATGCGTCTGGCGCACGGCGCCTTCCACCAAATGCGCGTAACTTACGCTGCCTTGAGCAAGCTTCTCGCTCGTTACGCTTTCGTTGCCGAGCTTGCTCGACGTCACCGCGTAATCCGTCAATTTATCCGTGGTGATCGATTCCGGGGATAACTTCAGCGAGTTAACGGCATAGTCGGCCAAATGATGCGCAAATACCGTACCGAAGCCGATATGACGCTCCGACACCGACTGCGACGCCAGCTTCGCCGATGTGATCGCGCCGTCCTTCACGGAATCGCTCTCCACGGACCATTCTGCCAGGTGGCGTGCTTCGATTGCACCCGGCGTAATATGTGACGAATCGATCGTTTCCTTCAGGATCGCTTCGCCGGTTACGGCACCTGCCGACAGGTGATAGGAGCGAATCGATTCCGGCGCAAGCTTGTCGAACGTAATGATCTCGTCTTTCAAATGGGATCGGTCAACAGCGCCTTCGGCCAGCTTCGCGCTGCTCACAACGCCGTCCGCAAGCTTGCTCTCCACTACCGAACCGTCTGCCAGTTGAGCTGTGCCAATTGCAGATAAGCCGATATTGTCCTGCTTAACCGATTGGAGCGCCAGCTTCTCATGAGTCACAACACCGTTCTGCAAATGCGCTGTGTCAATCGATGCCTTCTGCAGCGCCTTCGACGATACGGAGCCTTCCGTCAGGTGACGCTGCTCGATGCTGTTGTCGGACAACTTATCGGCCGAGACCGACGCGCGGCCAATATGCTTATGCTGAACGATCTCGTCGGCCAGCTTCGCCGATGTCACGCTGTAGTCGGCCAGCTTCGAGGAGGTAACCGCATGATCGGCCAGCTTGATCGTCGTGACCGCCTGCTCCGACAGCTTCGTCGACGTCAGCGATTCATCGGCGATGTGACTTCCTTGTACTTGAAGTGGTGCGATGTGTGCTCCGAGCACCGCTCCTGCCTGGAGATGCTCCGAGGAGACTGCTTCGGCGGCCAGTGCGGACGAGGTGACGGATCTGGATGCCAGCTCCCGCGCGCCTACTGCTCCTTCGGTCAGATGTTCTGCGGCGATTTCTCCCGGAGCCAAGTGCTTTCCCTGAATGATGCCCATCGCTACATGCTCGGCGAGCAGCAATCCCTGCTTCAGGTGGGTCGAGTCTATCGCAGCCTCTGCAATTTTCTCTCCTGTCACGGCACCATTACGGATCTTCGACTTCGTGACCGAACTTTCAGCAAGCTTTGAATTGTTGACAGCTTCGTTCGCTATGCTCTCCGTACGAACGGCACCGCTTCTCAGTTTAGACGATGTAATGGACTGCTCCTCCAACAGTTCGCCTGTGAGAGAGAAAGGCTTCAGATGCTTCGCATCGATCGAGCCTTCCGCAATTTTGTCCGAGCTAATGACGCGATCCGCCAGCTTCTCGCCGGTAATGCTGCTGTCACGAAGCTTATCGCCCGTGATGGATCGGTCACGAATTTTCTGACCGGAGATCGCATTTTTCGCCAGATGCTCGCCCGTAATGACTTCTTGCCCGAGCTTAGCGGATGTAATCGCACCGTCAGCGATTTTGATGGAATCGACCGCGTAGTCCGCGATCGAATCGGTTATAACCGCTCCGCTGTGAAGCTTCGTGCTGTCGACTGCCCCGTTTGCGATTTTATCCTTTACAACGGAGCCGTCAGCCAAATCGTCCGAATATACGATCGGCTCCAGCTTCTCCGGCAGACGTTTCTCTTCCAGCTTCGCAAGCCTCTCCGCTCGAGTCAGCTCCTCCGTCACGACGGCTTCTTCCTGGACTGCAAGGACAACCTCGTTCGTCTGCAGGCTGGCCGCAGCTGCCGTGTTGTCGGCCGGCACGAACACGACGATACCCGCGTTAGCTGCTGCCGCCGCAGGATTCAACGCTTCTACAGAATCAGCGGACGGCGAGCTTTCTTGAGCAGTCAGCTCTTCATCCGCTTGTTCTTCTGCCGCGTCGAACTCGCTCGGCAGCGGTACCGCTCCCTGCTCGTATTGCTCGTTCTGCTCCGATGGCGCAGTCGATGAATCCGCCGCTTTCACTTCATTGTCTGCTTGTTGGCTTCGAAGGACAGATGCTGTCTTCGATGTTGGTATAAGCGACAACGCCGAACGCGGCAGCGTGCTTTTCTTCAAGGGAACACCGGGCTTGCTCACAGGCGCTGACTGCAGAGCCGCGGCGCTCGAATGAAGCGTCACTTGGGGATCCTGCGATGCCGATGGTTGCGGGGCCGCAGCTTGCGGGGCCGGTTCAACAGCCGACGATTGCGAAGCGGCAGGGATCGGTTTGTTCTGACCGGACGTACCGGCCGGCTTTTTCTTCACCTCATCCAGCCAGCTAAGCTCGGACGTCGTATTCGGGTTATCCACATAGAAAAACGGCTTTTGCCCTTTCGTGCTTTTCCCTTTCTTGTTTTTCATCATAGCCCTCTCCTTCATCCACCTAAGATGTCATAGGCAATATATGCGTTCACCCATAGGCGCGCGACACAATGAGAAAACCTTTATCGGCGGCATTCTAAGTTGAGCGATCTACAGCTTTGCGGTGCAAAGCGGCTTCGGAAGCATGAGGCAGGGCTTATCACCAATAAGAATTTGTATATAATCGAGAGATTCGAAAGCTTATTCATGCATATCAGGTAACAAAAAGGCTGCGAATTCGATTCCATCGAATTCGCAGCCTCCCGGTTTCTATTAAGTTACACTTCCAGCGCCACCAGCTCTTGCGCATGCGGACGACTCGACGCAGCCGTGCTGCTGAATCGTTCCGGCCGGCAGTCGCTGATATCGATCTCGGTATTCGCGCCGTCCAACAAATCCGCCACGAGGAACGCCGTTCCCGGGCTAAGCAGAATGCCGTTCCGGTAATGCCCTGTCGCTGCCACGATATCCGCTCTGCCATTTGGAATGCCGATCAATGGTCTGCCGTCTCGCGTTGCAGGACGCAGCCCCGCCCAGCGCTTCACCGTCGGCTTACCGGCAAGGAACGGGAAAGAGCGGTCGGTTGCCCGGATGAGTCGTTCAATGCCGCGCTCCGTTACAGTCGTATCGAAGCCTGCCACATCCTCCGAGGCACCGCATACGATCGTTCCGTTGCCTTTGCCAACCCAATAAGCTTGACTGGTGAACACCATGTGCTTCACTTCGGAAGGCGCCGATTCGAATGCGCAAATCTGACCGCGAATCGGATGCACCTCCGGCGAGAAACCAAGCGTATTGGCATACGCGCCTGACCAAGCACCTGCGCAAATAACGAGGCGATCTCCCTCGTATCGCTCGCCTGATACCGTCGTGACAGCGACTCCTGCTTCGGTGCCGCTGTGCACGGCAGCGATAGGACCGGCATAGTCGACGAGGCGAACGCCAAGTCTGCGGCACGCTTCATGGAGCGCAACAACCAGCTTAGGCGCGTAGACATGGCTTTCTTCCGGGCAATGCAAGCCAGCGACCGCGCGCTCTGTCAGCCGCGGCTCCAGCTTGCGGAGCGCTGCGCCTTCGACGAGCTCGGCACGAGCGCCGCGCGCATTTTGCCACAGCAGTCTCGTCTGCATCGGCAGCACATCCGCTTCGTGGAAAGCAATGTTCAAGCTACCTGTCCGCATCAGCTCGACGTCCATGCCGGCTATCTGTTCAACCGCGGTCGTCCAGGCGTCATATTTGTTGAAGCTGTACAAGCATAAGTCGAAGAACGAATCCGGCTGTTCCGTATTCTCCGAGAACGGTGCAAGCATGCCGGCCGCAGCGCCGGATGCCTGGCCGCCGAACCGATCCGGCTCGACCACCGTTACCCGTTTGCCCCGCCGCGCCGCTTCGAACGCACATGACAGCCCGATAATACCGCCGCCAACGATCAGGACATGTTCACCCATTAGAGGGCTCCTTTCGCAGGGGAAGCGAACAGCGAATCCTCAGGGGCGCTGCTGGCAGACGCATAACGCTTCTTCGGAATGCGTCCTGCCAGATACGACAGGCGACCCGCTTCGATAGCCAGCTTCATTGCCCGCGCCATCGCAACCGGATCCTTCGCCTTCGCCACAGGCGAGTTGAGCAGAACAGCCGAAGCGCCAAGCTCCATCGCCTGCGCCGCATCCGACGCCGAACCGATACCGGCATCGACGATAATCGGCACGTTCGCTTCTTCTATAATCAATCCGAGATTGTAAGGATTCAAGATACCGAGGCCCGATCCGATCGGGGAGCCGCCCGGCATGACCGCCACTGCGCCTGCTTCCTCCAGCCTTTTGCACAGGATTGGATCATCCGACGTATAAGGCAGCACATCGAAGCCTTCCTTCGCGAGCTGCTCCGTTGCGCGAAGCGTTTCAATAGGATCGGAGAGAAGGGTGCGCGGATTGGCACTGATCTCGACCTTAATCCAACTGCCAAGTCCAGCCGCGCGCGCCAGCTTAGCGATGCGAACCGCTTCTTCGGCATTGTTCGCACCTGATGTATTCGGCAAGAACGTATAATGGCGGCCGCTCAGATGCTGAAGGACCGAATCATCCTCTACCTCTTCGAGGTTAACGCGCCGAACGGCGAACGTTACAACCTCTGCGCCGGAAGCCGTCAGCGCCTGCTGCAGCACATGCGGACTTGGGAACCGTCCCGTCCCCAGCAGCATTCGGGATTGCAGCTTAACCCCGGCGATTACGAGCGAATCTTGATCATTCATCATCATCAGCCTCCTCCTACAAAATGTACAAGCTCCACCGCAGCGCCCTCGCGAATCGGCGTACGGCTCCATTCCTCGCGAACGACGATCTCCCCGTCCAGCTCGACGACGATCCGGCGATCCTCCAGACGGTGCTGACAGATCAGCTCCCACACCGTGCGGGCGGTCGTTCGCTGGGCGACACCATTGACCGTGACTCCTGTTCCGGCAAAATCATGCGGCTGCGCTTGGCTGGCTGCAGCATTCAGCTTTGCCTTGAATGCGCGGCATACCGCCGCCGGATCGTCGGCCCCGACGATCTCGGATACGGCGCAGACGCGCGCTGCGCCGGCCGCGATGACCGTGTCGACGTTGCTAAGCGTAATGCCTCCGATCGCGACGAACGGGATGGCGATCTGCGCTGCCGCCTCCTGCACGTAGCTCGTCGTCACCGCTGCGCGGCCAGGCTTCGTTCCCGTCGGATAGACCGGTCCAACACCGATATAGTCGGCACCGCCTGCCTGCGCGGCCAGTCCCTGCTCGATGCTGTGCGTCGAGATGCCGATAATCCGGTCCGGACCGAGCAGCCGCCTTGCTTCTTCCAGCGACAAGTCGTCTTGACCGAGATGGACGCCGTCCGCCTCCGCCTCCAGCGCGATGTCGATGTAATCATTTATGATGAACGGCACGCCATAACGTCTCGTCAATTGGCGAAGCTTATGTGCGCACTCGCGAATATCCTGCTTCGATGCGGTTTTGTCCCGCAGCTGTACGATGTCTGCTCCGCCGATGAGCGCTTGTTCGATCACATCGACAATCGATCGTCCCGGATGATAATTCGCCCCTGTTATTACATATAGCTGAAAATCCAACTTCTTCTTCGATGCAGCATCAGCCAACGATACTCTCCCCTTCCCGATGCGGCTGCAGCATGGTCATGCACAGCCGAATTGCTTCTCCTGCGTCGCTTGTGCCTTGGACAAGCACGCGGCCGTCGGAGAACAGCACGAGCCGCCGGCCGTCCGGCAGCTCCGCCTTCGTCAAATACGGATTAACCGTAAGCGAACACCCTTGCTCCTCCAGCAAAGGACGAATGGCATCCAGCGCAATCGCCTCTCCCAGCGTTACTTGCACCGAATCGCGTCCGCACAGGACGGCTGCCTCAATCGCGGGCTTGTCATCCTGACGACGACGATCCGCACCGGACTGCGCCTCTGTGCCGCAGCACTCGCAATGACGGCTCCCGCCCGGCAGCTTCAGTTCTCTTACGCGGAATGTCCAAATATCCGCCGTCACCCATGTGCCTCGCATCGCTGCGCGATTGCCGCTCAACCACTTGAGCGCTTCAGCGGCTTGAAGCGCGGCGACGAACTCGACAGCAGGCGAAATGACGCCTACTGTATCGCATGTATCGGCGCCATCGTCAGCCGCGCTGTCGCCGATCAAACACCGAAGGCAGGCGGTCCGGCCAGGGATGAGCGCGGCGCTCATCCCTTCGGAGGCCGTGACGCCGCCGTAGATGAGCGGGATGCCGAGGCGGAAGCATGCATCGCTGAGCGCTAAGCGCGTCGCCGCATTGTCGGTGCCGTCGAGCACCAGATCGATGCCGTCCAGCAGCGGACCGAGCGCCCGTTTGCTGACATCGACCACATGCGCCTCAATGCGGACGCCGCCATTCATTCGCTTCAGCTTGCGACCGGCAGCGACCGCC